>JAURCQ010000047.1 GCA_030828335.1 Gammaproteobacteria bacterium | reverse complement strand
TCGAAGGGCGTTAGCCCCGCCTCAACCAGCAGCGCGAGCTCCTCCACCACGGAGCGCCCCGGGATCAGCCCGAAGCCTCCGGCATCGGTGCCCACGAGGAGGGGCACACCTGCGCGATGGAGCATCCCCGTGGCGGTCAGAAAAAACTCGGCATGGGGGCGCTCGTAGGGGGCCGGATCCGCTGCGCTCCAGTAGGCCTCGGCGCCGGCCTCAACAAAGCGCAGGAAGGGATTAATCATTTCCGACCCCGGCCGCTCTAAGTAGGCGCCCCCACTGTCCGCGATCCGCAAAAGGCGCCGATGGGCAATAAGGGTGGGCGTGATGGGCTGCTTCGCTTCGGCCAGGGTTTGGGCCAGGGCAGCCATCGCCTCGGGATCGAGTCGATCCCGCAGCCCGTGCCACACCACGGACTCCACGTGCTCCAGGGTCGTGAAGCCTTGGCTTAAGGAAGCCGTGAGAGGAATCTCAAAGGGCGCGTCGTAGGGCACACCGGGGCCTCGTCGTCCCTCCGGGCTATGGCCCGTCAGGGGGAGGCCCCGGCGATGCGCCTCATCCAGCACGGCGTCGAAGGCCTCCGGGGCGAGGTTCGAGTACACCTTGATGCGCGTAAAACCCGCCTCGGCTTGCGCAGCCACCGTGGCGCGGGCGTCTTCCGCCGTTTCCACGAGATGCTGGAGCCCGTTGGCGTTCGGGCCCTCGCTGTTCAGGATGCGCCCCGTGGTGATGAAGTCTGGGCCTCGCAGGGATCGGCGCTCCAGGCGATGGGGAAGCTCAAGGTGGAACGGGTAACCAGACATATTTCGAATGCCGGTCACACCGTGGGCAAGGTAGGCCGCCAGCTCGCCTTCATCATTCAAATGCACATGGGCATCGATAAGCCCCGGCATGAGAAAGGCTCCGGCGCCATCCACCCTCAAAGCGCCGGGCTCTGGTGCCAGGGACCCAGCAGGAACGATGGCCGTGATACGCCCCTCTTCCATGCGAAGGGCGCACTCCGCCTGAAGTGGAGGCGCGCCAGGCACCATGGACAGCACGGAGACGTTATCGAGAAGCACCACGCTCGGCGGCGCCGAGGCCGGGCGCAGGGCAGTCGGGAGATCCTGGAGAGCAAAGGCCACCGCAAGGGCGAGCAGCCCGAGGGCACCTGCGAAGGTGAACGCGAGTACCCGCAGCGCGGCCGCGAACTTAGCCATGGTCTAAAAGGCCCCGCCGGCGAAGGAATACCTCGAGAGGCACGGTGACCAGGGGCGGCACCGCAGCGAGCACCGCGAGGAGCCCGACCCACCAGGGCCAGCGCCGCACAACAGCGGTGGCCAGGGCCACGCCGAAGTAAAAGAGGAAGGCCCCACCGTGAAGCCGGCCGAAGAGCCAAACCCCCGATTCCATGGCCAGGGGACTGTATTTCAAGGCCATGCCGAGGAGGAGGCCAGCCCAGGTGAGGGCCTCGAGGCGAGCCGCCAGAATGAATAGCTTGAGCACGCGCGCACCTTCGTCACGGAGGGGCCGGCAGGAAACGGCCTTTCGCCCGGAAGGTCAAGGCTTAGGACGCCGCTTTCTGCTCCGCAAGGTAGGCCCGCCAGCCACCGAAGGCGCTGATATCCCGGCCGCCTTCGGCGCCGAAGGCTTCGCAAATAAAGCCCTTCACCTCCCGGCCGTCGGCCAGGGGGACGGTGCCGAGGCCTAGGGGGGAGGGAATTTTTTCGAGGAGCTGCCCCACTCCGGCGTAGGGGAGATGCCAGAGCTCCACGGCGATGGCCGCGCCCTTGGTCTCCCGTACCATGCCCGGGCGCTCCGGGGGGCCGCCGGGCAGGTGGCAGAAGCGATAGAGCGGCGCGCTTTCCGTAGCCTCCAGGAAAATCCCCCCGAGGCTTTGCAGCTGCCCATTCAAGGGCAGCCCGGACATGTGGGCGCCGCACACGGCAATGGTGAGTCCAGGATCCCGATCCGCCCAGAGGCGCGCCGCGGCGCCGGTCCACTGGGCCGCCAGGGCCAGGAGGGCCGCATCTTCCCCCTCGGGCCGAGCCAGGGTAATCCCAAAGGGCAGCCCCGCCTCCGTGTGCCCCGTGGGCACGGCCAGGCCGCAGTAGCCCAGCAAGTTCATAAAGTTCGTCCAGGTGCCCAAGCGCGAATTCAAACCCACGGGGTCGGCAGCGGCTTCCTCCTGGGTGTAAAGGCCCGGGACGGTGGGGAGCAGCATGGCCTCCGTATCCGCGATGGCGCCGGCCAGGGCATGCCCAAGGGTTTTGAGCTTGGCGAAGGCGGCGAAGGCCTCCGTCGCCTTAAAGGCCGCGGCGGGTTCAACGATGGTGCGGGTCACGGGAAAGAGCGTCTCCGGTGCGCCTTCAAGAATCGGCGCCACGACGGCATAGCGCTCGGCCACCCAGGGCCCCTCGTAAAGGAGCCGCCCGGCCGCAAGCAGGGGCTCAGCGTCAAAGGGCACAAGCTCAAAGCCCGCTGCCTCCGCCTGGGCCAGCGCCTCATCCCAAAGGGTCAGGCTGTAGGCGCCATCCAGGGCCACCTGGTCCCGCAGGGGCACGGCGAGGCGCCCCCGCCCGGCGCCCGGCACGGAGCGAAGGCCCAGGGGCCACGGCTGCTGGGTGGTATCGGCAGAATCATAGGTACTCGCCACCTCCGCCACTGCGCTCAGGGTTTCAAGGTCCGGCGCAAAAATGCTGACGCAATCGAGGCTCTCGCAAGCCGGCACCACGCCCTTCGTGCTCAAGAGCCCTCGAGAGGGCTTAAGGCCATAAAGGCCATTAAAGGCCGCGGGCACGCGCCCGGAGCCTGCCGTATCCGTCCCCAGGGAGAAGGCCACGTGGCCCCGGCCCAGGGCCACGGCGGACCCAGAGCTTGAACCGCCACTGAGGTAGGCCGGATCCACGCTATTTAAGCAGGGGCCGGAGAACGCCCGGGTACCCACGAGCCCCGTCGCGAACTGATCCAAATGGGTTTTACCGAGAGGAATGGCGCCAGCCTCGATAAGAGCCTGCACCACCGGCGCCGACGCGGTAGGGATATGGGCAAAGGCCTCGCAACCTGCCGTGGTGGGGAGCCCGGCCACGTCGATGTTGTCCTTCACCGCAAAGGGCACGCCCCAAAGCGGGCCCCGAGGCCGGGTTTCAAGCGCCACGACGTAGGCCTCTAGCTGCGCCTCGGTAAGGACGGTGATCCAAGCATTAAAGGCTTCGTCCTCCGCGATACGCGCGAGACAGCCGGCGAGAAAAACCTGAGGCGTCACCCCGGAGGCATAGACCTCGGCGATGCTGGAGAGGGAGAGGCGATCATTCATGGGGCATGAGCTCCGACAGGGGCGCCGGGGCCAGCGCCGTCAAAAGGTGATGGTGGAAGTGGGTGATGGCGCGCTCCCAGGGCTGAGCGAGGGGGCCGGGGCGGAAACGATCCCCCGCCATGGCGCGCTGGAGGCCCTCGATCATGACGATGTCCTCGTCCTTGGTGATGGCATTAAAGGCCGCCATGGTTTCTCGGGGATCGCCGCCGGGAACGCCGTAAAGCGCAAGCTCCAGAACCGTTTCCCCCGGCCCCTGGGGCACGAGAGTGCCGGCCATGAAAAAGCGCTCCCCGGAGAACAGCAAAAGATTCGGAAAGAGGTAGTGGGCCCCAATGCCCTTCAGGGCCGGATCGGCATCGGCCAAGCTCGGGAGGGGGGCCAGGGTTTCGTCTACACCCCCAAAGCCCGCCGCCTCCGCATCCTCGCGGCGGGATTCAAAGGACAGCCAGTGCGGCCCCGCCTGGGTGATTTGCCCCCGGGGGTGATTAAAGGCCCCGAGGGTCTTTTCGTGAAGGTGCCAAAGATGCAGCCAGTCCACGTGGTTTTCGACGTAGAGCTTCCAGTTCGCAGCGAAGGGGACCCGCGCCTCATGTAAAAGGGACAAGGTGCTAGGAGCGAAGGGCGCAAGGGCCGGCGCCGTGCCCGCCAAGGCCGCTTCCAAAGTTTGCGCGGGCTCAGGATCGGGGTGGGCAAAGAGCAAACCGTGCCATTCCCCCACAGCGGCGGGGAACAGACCCAGCGCCTCCCGATCCAAGTCCGGAAAGGCCTCCGCCTGGGGCACGCCGCGGAGGCGCCCGTCGAGCCCGAAGCTCCAGCGATGATAGGGGCAGGTCAGGGAGGCGCAGCGTCCCGCCCCTTCCTTTAAGGGCGCGCCGCGATGGCGACAAAGATTATGGAACGCGCGCAATACCCCGCGCTGATCGCGCACGAGCACCAGGCTGTCCCGCCCGACCTGCACCACGCGATAGGACCCAGGCGCTGCCAAAGCCGAGGCGTGGGCAACGAAATTCCAATTAGCGCCAAAGACCCAGCGCTGCTCCGCGGCAAACCAGGCGTCCTCCCGAAAGGCCTGCGGCGGCAGCGCATAGGGCGAAGGATAGGCCATGATCGATACTCGCTTTTTGCCAGCGCCCACGGGCGACGGCCCTTCCCGGTGCAAGGACCGTTCCGATCCCCCACCGGAGCCCTGTGCCTCGTAAAGGACCGCCAAGCCGCACTGAATTAGCGCGCACCCTCGCGGGCTAGGGTGGCACTGCACAGCGGAAGGGCATGGGGGAGCGCACCGCGGCGGCCCAAGGCCCCGGCGCCAGCGGAAGAAGAAAACTTGGCAAAGCCCTTGCTTAGATCCCTTGGCTAAGCCCCCCGTTCTTCGCCAAAGGTGCTTCACGATGCGACATGCCCACCGCTCCTTGCCCTGGTTCAAGCGTCTGTCCTTGGCCTTGACCGCCGCGGCGCTGTTTCTAAGCACGCCCTGGGCCCTCGCTGACGATCGACCGACCTTTCGCCTCGCCTGGTCCCTTTACGTGGGGTGGGCCCCCTGGGACTACGCGGAACAAACGGGAATTCTGAAAAAGTGGGCAGACCGCTACGACATCAACATTGAGCTGGTGCAGGTCAACGACTACATCGAGTCCATCAACCAATACACCGCGGGGCAATTCGACGCCGTCACCGCCACCAACATGGACATCCTCACCATTGCCGCCGCCAGCGGGGTGGAGAGCACTGCCGTCATCGTGGGCGATTACTCCGACGGCAACGACGGCATCATTCTTCGCAAGGGTCAGGGCCTCGCCGATATTGAGGGCGAGCGGGTCCATCTCGTCGAGCTTTCCGTTTCCCACTATCTCCTTGCCCGGGCGCTTGAGGGCCTTGGGCTGCGCGAGCAGGACGTGGAAATCGTCAACATGGCCGAAGCCGACCTCGTCGCCGCCTGGGCCGGCGGCACCGTGCCAGCGGTCGTCACCTGGAACCCCATGCTCATGCAGCTGAAGGATCAGCCTGACACGGCGCTGGTCTTCGACTCGAGCACCCTACCCGGGGAGATTCTCGACCTCACGGTGGCCAAAAGCGCCGCACTGGAAGCGTACCCGGAGTTTGGCCAAGCCCTGGCCGGCGCCTGGTATGAAACCCTAGCCCTGCTGCAGTCGGACCAGCGCGGGGACGCGGTGGCCGCCATGGCCGCGGTGACGGGTACGGACAGCGAAAGCTTTGAGCACCAGCTGGCCACCACCCATCTCTTTACCACGCCCGCGGAGGCCCTGAACTTTGTGCGCAGCGATGCGCCGCGAGAGATCATGCAATCGGTCGCGGAATTCAGCTGGTCCCACGGCCTTTACGGGCCCTTTGCCCCGGACCCGGGCTTTGTGGGCATGACCTTTGGGGATGGCTCGACCTGGGGCGATAGCAACAACACCCAGCTGCACTTTTCCCCGGCCTTTATGACCCACGCCGCGGAGGCTGGCCACTAAGCCACCTTCCCCATGCGCCGCTTGCTTAACCTCCAGCCTCGCCGCCCCCTTCGCCTCGCGCTCTTTCTAGCGCCCGTGGCGGCAATGCTGGTGACCTACCTCGCCTTCTCTGACGCGCGGCTGGCGGAAAACCCCCAGGACCGGCTCCTCCCCGCCTTCTCCACCATGGGCGATACGCTAGTGCGCATGGCCACGGAGCCCGATCGGCGCTCCGGCGATTTGCTGTTCTGGCTAGATACGGGGGTGAGCCTCCAACGCTTAGCGCTGGGGGTGGGGCTTGGGGCGCTCACGGCGCTGATCCTAGGGGTCGCTTCCGGTCTCATCCCCCTTGCGGGGGCGAGCCTATCGCCCCTCCTGGCTATCATCGCCATGGTGCCGCCCCTGGCTATCCTTCCAATCCTGCTGATTGCCTTCGGGGTGGGAGAGCTCGCTAAGGTCATGCTCATCGCCGTAGGGGTTGCGCCCTTCATCGCCCGGGAACTGGAGGGGCGTGTACGGGAGCTCCCCCGGGAGCAGCTGATTAAGGCCCAAACCCTCGGCGCTGGCACCTGGTTGACGCTGTGGTATGTCGTACTCCCGCAAATCTTGCCCCGACTCTTCGATGCTATCCGCCTGTCCTTGGGCGCCGCCTGGCTATTCCTGATCGCCGCGGAAGCCATCGCCTCCACGGAAGGGCTCGGCTATCGCATCTTTCTGATGCGCCGCTACCTCGCCATGGACCTCATCCTCCCCTATGTCGCCTGGATGACGGGGCTGGCCTGGTTCCTCGACTACGCGCTCCGGGCGCTCAACCGTCGCCTCTTTCCCTGGTACGGCGCCGAGGCGGGACGATGAGCGAGCTGACCCTGAAAAACGTGGGTATGCGCTACGGCGACACGGTGGTACTCGAGCGTTTGAATCTGACCCTCACTCCGGGCACCTTCTGCGCCGTGGTGGGCGCAAGCGGGGCCGGGAAAAGCACCTTCCTGAAGTTGCTGCTGAGCGAACTGACGCCAACCGAGGGGTCCATCACCCTGGGGGGTCGTCCCCTGCCCCGAGAGCCCGGCCCGGAGCGGGGCGTGGTCTATCAGCGCTATTCCGTCTTCCCCCACCTCACGGCCCTTGACAACGTGTGCTTTGGGCTAGAACGCACGCAAGGCGACGCCCTTTTCGGTCGCACCTGGGGTCGGAAGCGCCGGGCCCTCCGCGCGGAAGCGAGCGCGCTCTTGGAGGCCGTGGGGCTCGCCGCCGCCGCAAAGCGCTACCCCGGCGCCCTCTCCGGCGGTATGCAGCAGCGCCTGGCCCTGGCCCAAACCCTGGCCCTTAAGCCGGAACTGCTCCTTTTGGATGAACCCTTTGGCGCCCTCGATCCGGGGAACAAGCAAGCCGCCCATGCCCTCCTGCGACAGCTCTGGGCTGAGCGCGGGATGACGGTGGTGATGGTCACTCACGATCTCAGTGAAGCCTTCACCCTGGGCACCCGGGTGCTGGTGCTCGACAAGGTGCGGGAAGACCCGCACAACCCGGAACGCTTCGGCGCCTCGATTACCTACGACCTTCCCGTGGACCGAAGCGCCCCGCCCGGGGCGGCCTCGATCCCGCACGCCTCCTAGGAGTCCCCATGCCATCGAACGCCTTTCTGCTTGAGGAACGCATCCCCGCGGGATGCCATCACGCGCTGCTACTGAAGCGCGGCTACGCCCTTCGCCTAACGGACCTGTCCGGCGACGGCAATGTCGGGCTCCTTGCCTTCAATGCCGACGAGCGCAGCGAACGCTACAACATGGCGGATACGCTGAAGGCCCAGCACACCCATAAGCTTGCCCTGGGCAACGTGCTCTATTCCGATATGGGGCGGCCCCTGCTCTCCATCATGGGGGACAGCTTTGGCTGGCATGACACCATCTGCGGCACCACCAACGCCGCCATGATCGAGGCCACCTACGGCCTGAACGATTTCCAATTGGCGCGCAACGGTTACTACCGCAACGGAAGGGACGGCTTCCTTATGGAGCTCGGGCGTTGGGGCCTCGGCCGCCGAGACCTCGTGCCCAATGCCAACTTCTTCAGCACCGTAGCCGTGGATGACGAGGGCAACATCGCCCTCTCCGACGCCAGTTATCAGCCCGGCGCCTGGGTGGAGCTCCGGGCCGAGTTGAACGTCCTCGTAATCCTCAGCACGGCCCCCCACCCCCTTCGGGAGGGGCCCACCTATCCCGAGGGGGACATCGAAGCCGGGGTGTTTTGGGCCGGCGAGGTCCCCGCCTCGGACGTCTGCCGCACGGCCTGCGGCGAAAATCAAAGGGGCTTCGAGAATGCGGAAGCCTGGTTTGCCCTACCGGACGGAGGCCCGAAGGCATGAGCACCCTACTGCGTCAGGAAACCATACGTGCCGGCGACCCCTTCATGGCTCGCATCGACGCGGGGCAGCGGGTCCGCCTGGTGGATACGGAAGGCAACGAAGCCATCGACACGTTTTTCTTCAATGCCGAGGACCCGCGGGAGCGCTACTCCGCCGTGGACACGGTGCGGCGGCAACGCAAGGTATACCTCACGACGGGCACGGAGCTGGTCTCCAACGAAGATCGCACCCTGCTCACGATCGTCGACGACACCTGCGGCCGCCACGACACCCTGGGCGGCGCCTGCGCCTCGGAGAGCAACACGGTCCGCTACGCCCACGACCGTAAGTTCATGCACTCCTGCCGGGATAACTTTCTGCTGGCCCTACTCAACTGGAACGAGGACTTCAGCAAGCGAGACCTGGGCCCAAACATCAACTTCTTCATGAACGTCCCGCTATCGGCAGACGGCGGGCTACGCTTCGAGGAGGGTATTTCCGGTCCGGGCAAGTACGTGGAGCTCGTGGCGCACATGGACGTCCTGATCCTCATTTCCAACTGCCCCCAATTGAACAATCCCTGCAGCGGCTTTAACCCCACCCCCGTGGAGTTCCTGCTCTGGGACGCTTAGCACGGAGCCTTTTCTATGATTAAGCGCGTCCTGATCGCGAACCGCGGCGCAATCGCGGTTCGTATACTCCGCACCCTGAGGGCCCGGGGCATGGAAAGCGTTGCGGTCTATGCGGAAGCCGACTATGCCTCGGCCCACGTGGACCTGGCGGACCGCGCCGTTAGCCTCGGCGACGGAACGCTGGCCGACACCTATCTGAATGGCGAAGCCCTCCTGGCCATCGCGCTGCAGGAAAAGGCCGATGCGATCCACCCGGGCTACGGGTTCCTCTCCGAGAACCCTGCCTTCGCTGAGGCCGTGGAGGCGGCGGGGCTCATTTTCCTTGGTCCCACCCCGGCGCAGATCAATGCCTTTGGTCTGAAGCACGAAGCACGGGGCCTGGCGGAGAGCGCCGGCGTTCCCCTCCTGCCCGGTTCCGGCGTTTTGAACGACGTAGAAGAGGCCCTCCAATTTGCGGAAGGGACGGGCTACCCCGTCATTCTCAAAAGCAGCGCCGGGGGCGGGGGCATTGGCATGCTGCGCTGCGAAAGGGCGGTCGCCCTTGCCCGGGCCTTTGCCAGCGTCGCCCAGCAGGCCCAAACGAACTTTGGCGATGCACGGCTTTTTGTGGAGCGCTTTGTGGACGCCGCGCGCCACGTCGAAGTGCAAATTTTGGGCAACGGCCGGGGCGATGTGGTGGTGCTCGGGGACCGGGACTGCTCCCTGCAGCGCCGCAACCAAAAGATCATTGAGGAGGCGCCCGCCCCGGGGCTACCGAGTGCGGTGCGCGAGGGGATGCATGAGGCCGCGGCCCGGCTCATGGCGTCCGTGAATTACCGAAGCGCCGGCACCGTGGAGTTTCTCTACGACGCCGCCCGGGAGGCCGTGTACTTCCTTGAAGTGAATGCTCGCTTGCAAGTAGAGCACGGCGTCACCGAGATGGTGACGGGCTTGGATATCGTCGACTGGATGCTGCGCATCGGCGACGGTGAGCCCGCCTTGCCTGAAACGCCCACGCCCCAGGGCGCGGCCCTCCAGGCCCGGCTCTACGCCGAGGACCCGGAGCGCGCGTTCCGACCGGCGCCGGGACTCATCACCCACTTGCGATTACCGGAATCGGAGCATCGAGAGCGGCTTCGCGTAGACAGCTGGGTGCGCGCGGGCCTCACCGTATCCGCTGCCTACGATCCCATGCTGGCAAAGATCCTGGTGTGGGCGCCGGAGCGGGATGCCGCCATGACGGCCCTGGGCGAGGCGCTGGCCACCTGCGACGTGGGCGGCATTCCTACGAACTTGCCCTTCCTCCACGAAGCTCTCGCCCTCGAAAGCTTTCGCCAGGTGACCCACCACACGAAAACCGCCGATGGGGTCACGCTTGCCGGGCAGTCCCTTGAGGTCTTAAGCCCGGGCACGCAAACAACGGTGCAGGACGTGCGGGGACGGCTCGGCTACTGGCATGTGGGCGTGCCCCCCTCCGGGGCCTTCGACAGCCGCGCCCTGGCCCACGCCAACCGATGCCTCGGCAACGACGAAAACCTTCCGGGCCTGGAAATGGTGGTGGAAGGCCCGACGCTAAAATTCACGGCACAGCGACGCATCGCCCTGAGCGGCGCCGCCCTGGCGGCGCAGCTCGATGGGGCGCCTATTCCGCAAAACCAAGCGGTCACCGTCGAGGCCGGCCAGACGCTGAGCCTTAAGGGCATCGGCGCGGCGGGGGACGGCCTTCGCGCCTACCTCGCGGTGGAGGGGGGCTTCGCCATCAGGCCCGTGCTGGGCAGCACGGCGACCTTCGAGCTGGGGGGCTTTGGGGGCCACGGGGGCCGGGCCCTTCGCACCGGGGATGTCCTTCCCCTAGCACCGCGCCCCGCGCTCACCCCACCCCAGCCCGTACCGCTCCCCCCAAGCCTCGCGGACCGCACAACGATCCGGGTCGTGCAGGGGCCCCTGCTCGCGCCGGAGTTCCTGACTCCGGGCTTCATGGACACGTTCTACGCAAGCGAGTGGGCGGTGCACTACAACTCCTCCCGCACAGGCATTCGCCTGCTCGGACCGAAGCCCGAGTGGGTTCGGGAAGATGGCGGGGACGCGGGGCTTCACCCCTCAAACGTCCACGACAACGCCTACGCCTTTGGCGCCATCGACTTCACCGGCGATATGCCCATTATTCTCGGGCCCGATGGACCCAGCCTCGGGGGCTTTGTTTGCCCCGCCGCCGTAGCGGAAGGCGATCGCTGGAAGCTGGGGCAGCTGCGTCCCGGGGATAAGCTCCGCTTTGAACCCATTACCCTCGAGGAGGCCCAAGCGCTCCTCGACGCCCCCCGCCCCGCCCAACCCTCTCCAACCCCCGGGGGCTGGCGCAGGAGCGCCGGGGACGTGGTGCTGCTTGAAGATCGAGCGCGGGAGCTGGTCGTGCGCGCCGCCGGCGATCGGTTCCTCCTGCTAGAGCTGGGCCCCACGGAACTGGACCTACAAGCGCGCATCAAAATCGAAGCGCTGCGCCGCTGGCTCGAAGCACAGCACCACCCGAGCATCGAAGAGATGACCCCCGGGGTTCGTTCCCTTCAGCTCCGGGTGCCCCTGAACGCCCCTCGGAAACCGATCCTCGACCTCCTCCAGACCGGCTTTGCGGCGGTGGAAGCCAGCGAGGCCCTTACGCTGCCGAGCCGCATCGTTGAGCTTCCCCTGGCCTGGGACGATCCCGCGACCCAGGAGGCCACCGCGCGCTACGTGCAGTCGGTTCGGGACGACGCGCCCTGGTGCCCTCGGAACCTTGAATTTATTCGCCGCATCAACGGCCTGCCTGACGAGCAAGCGGTGAAGGACATCGTCCTGTCCGCCAACTATCTTGTATTGGGCCTCGGGGATGTCTACCTCGGCGCCCCGGTGGCTACGCCTCTGGACCCTCGGCACCGACTGGTCACGACCAAATACAATCCCGCCCGCACCTGGACCCCGGAAAATGCCGTGGGCATTGGGGGCGCCTATCTCTGCATTTACGGCATGGAGGGACCCGGGGGCTACCAATTCGTCGGCCGCACGATCCAGGTGTGGAATCGCTATGGCCACGGGCATCATTTCGAAAAGCCCTGGCTCCTCCGGCCTTTCGACCAACTTCGCTTCTATGAGGTCAGCAACGAGGAACTCCTCGAGATGCGTCGCGCCTTTCCCCTGGGTCGCCTGCCCCTGCGCATCACGGAGACCACCTTTAGCCCCGCGGACTATGACGCGTTCCTCAAGCGAGAGGCCGATAGCATTGCCACCTTCCGCCGGGCCCAGCAGCAAGCCTTCAACGAAGAGCGAAGCCGCTGGTCTGCCCAGGACAGCGCCGGGGCCAGCGCTGAGCCACCGGCGGCGGCTCCCACGGTCGCCGTGGAAGCGGGTTTCACGGCCGTGGAGAGCCCGGTGGCAGGATCCCTTTGGAAGCATGCGGTGGATCCCGGCGCCTGGGTGGAGGCCGGAGAACCCGTGGCGCTGGTGGAGTCGATGAAAACGGAGATTCCCGTGCTGGCGCCGGAAGCGGGCCGCCTTTCCTCCTTTGCAGTGGAGCCAGGGACGCCCGTTACCCCTGGCTCAACCATCGCCCTTCTAGAAAGCGCCTAGGAGGGCTCGCTAGAAGGGCGTTTAGGCGCCCTCATCGCCCGTGATGTTCGGACCGGTGTAATCCGGGCTTGCGGCGAAGCGTCGATAGCCTTCCGTCATCGCGCGAGCGCAGTCCCCCGGCGTACCGCCCGCGGTGCCGCGCTCGGCGCAGGGCCCCTCGATCAGCTCCGGCTGATTGGCCTCGACCCATTTACGGGCTTCGTAGTAGAT
>JAURCQ010000046.1 GCA_030828335.1 Gammaproteobacteria bacterium | reverse complement strand
CGCCTAAGCGTCGCCCCTAAGCGTCAAGGAAACCGAAGTCATGCGTCACCGTAAAAGTGGTCGTCAGCTCAATCGCAACAGCTCGCATCGGACGGCGATGTTCCGCAATATGGCCGTTTCGCTGATCGAGCATGAGGTGATCAAAACCACTCTGCCCAAGGCGAAGGAGCTTCGCCGGGTTGCAGAGCCTCTGATCACCCTGGCTAAGGAAGATTCTGTGGCCAACCGTCGCCTGGCTTTCAGCCGGACCCGGAGCAAGGAGGCCGTGGGCAAGCTCTTCACCGAGATCGGTCCTCGCTATGCCGAGCGCCCCGGGGGCTATACGCGCATCCTGAAGTGCGGCTTCCGGGCCGGGGATGCGGCGCCGATGGCTCTTATCGAGCTCGTGGATCGACCCATGCCCGATCTCGACGACGTTGAGGACGAGGCCGTGGAGATGGAAGACGACGCCTAAGCGGTCTTCTTCCTCTTTATTGCATGAAAACGGCGCCCGCGGGCGCCGTTTTTCGTTGCAAGGCGGGGCCCGCCCTAGGCCGCCCGGCGGCGCTTGGGCTTCAGGTAGGGCCCGAGGAAGCGGCCCGTAACAGAGGCTGGATTGGCAGCTACGGCTTCCGGCGTACCTTCAGCAATGATCTGCCCGCCGCCGGAGCCGCCCTCGGGACCCAGGTCGAGAATCCAATCGGCGGTCTTGATGACGTCTAGGTTGTGCTCTATGACCACCACCGTATTGCCGTGATCGCGCAGGCGGTGAAGCACCTCAAGTAAGAGTTCGATGTCCTGAAAGTGGAGGCCCGTTGTGGGCTCGTCCAAGATGTAGAGGGTGTTGCCCGTATCGCGCTTCGAGAGCTCCCGAGCCAGCTTCACGCGCTGCGCCTCGCCCCCGGAGAGGGTGGTAGCGCTCTGTCCCAGGCGCACGTAGCTGAGGCCGACATCCATGAGGGTTTGGAGCTTTCGGGCCAGCACGGGAATGGCGGAGAAGAAAGCGAGTCCTTCCTCGACGGTCATCTCGAGCACTTCGTTGATGTTCTTGCCCTTGTATTGAACCTCTAAGGTTTCCCGGTTGTAGCGCTTGCCCTTACAGGCATCGCAGACCACGTAGATATCCGGGAGGAAGTGCATCTCGACCTTAATGAGTCCGTCGCCCTGGCAGGCCTCGCAGCGGCCCCCCTTTACGTTGAAGCTAAAGCGCCCGGGCTTGTAGCCCCGGGTGCGGGCTTCGCTGGTTTGGGCGAAGAGCTCTCGAATCGGCGTAAAGAGGCCGGTGTAGGTGGCGGGGTTCGAGCGTGGCGTACGGCCAATGGGGCTTTGGTCGATGTCCACCACCTTATCTAGATGCTCGAGCCCATCGATACGGTCATGGGCCGCGGGGGTAAGGGCCGTGGCGCCGTTTAGGGCCGTGGCCGCCGCCGGGTAAAGCGTGTGGTTAATGAGCGTCGATTTACCCGAGCCGGAAACCCCGGTGATGCAGGTCATGAGGCCCAGGGGAAGGCGTCCGGTGACATCCCGGAGATTGTTGCCCGAAGCCCCCTTAATGGTGAGCCAGCGCTTCTCCTGGGGTTCGTGTCGCGCTTTAGGGACCGCAATGGCGCGGCGTCCGGACAGATAGGCGCCGGTGAGGGACTCGGCGCTTTTGGCAATTTCCGCGGGCTCGCCTGCCGCCACGACAGCGCCGCCGTGCACCCCGGCGCCGGGACCGATATCAATGACGTAGTCCGCGGCGCGGATGGCGTCCTCGTCGTGCTCCACCACCAGTACGGTGTTTCCGAGGTCCCGAAGGTGGGTCAGGGTGGCGAGGAGCCGCTCGTTATCACGTTGGTGTAGCCCAATGGAGGGCTCGTCAAGGACGTAGAGGACCCCTACAAGCCCCGCGCCAATCTGGCTGGCGAGGCGAATGCGCTGGGCCTCGCCCCCCGACAGGGTATCCGCGGAGCGCTCAAGAGTGAGGTAATTCAGCCCCACGTCGACCAGAAAGCGCAGTCGAGCCCGGATTTCCTTGAGGATCTTGTCGGCAATCTCCCCCCGCTTGCCTTCGAGGGCTAGGCCGTCGAAGTAGGCCGCGGCGTCGGCGATGGAGTCGTGGGTGATGGCGGGGAGGGTGCGTCCTTCTAGAAATACCGCCCGGGCCTCGCGGCGCAGGCGCGTTCCGCGGCAGGCGTCGCAGGGGGCCACGGACATGAAGCGCGCCAGGTTTTCCCGGACCATGTTTGAGTCCGTTTCCCGGTAGCGTCGCTCCATATTCGGCACGACGCCCTCGAAGGGGTACTCCCGGCGGATGACGCTGCCCCGTTCCGTGCGGTAGCTAAAGTTGATCTCCGTGGTGCCCGACCCCTGGAGGATGATGTCCCGGTGCTTCTTGCTCAGGGTGTCAAAGGGGGCGTCGAGATCGAAGCCATAGTGCTTCGCCACCGCCGAGAGCAGATGGAAGTAATAGACGTTGCGCCGGTCCCAGCCCTGAATAGCCCCTTCGCTGAGGGCGAGGCTGCCGTCGGGGATCACCCGCTTGGCGTCGATGAACTGCCGCACCCCGAGGCCGTCGCAGCTTGGGCAGGCGCCAGCGGGGTTGTTGAAGGAGAACAGGCGCGGCTCCAGCTCGCTCAGGCTATAGCCGCACTGATGGCAGGCGAAGTGGGAGGAGAAAACGATGGGGGCGCCGTCGCCGTTGGGGTTCTCGTTCATCGTGAGCACCCAGGCATTCCCCTGGGCGAGCTCCAGCGCGGTTTCAAAGGACTCCGCAAGGCGCTGTTCGAGTCCCGCCTTCACCCGGAACCGGTCCACCACCACCTCAATGCTGTGCTTGCGCTTTTTATCCAGACTGGGTCGATCGTCGAGGTCGAAGACCTCTCCGTCGATTCGCGCACGCACAAAGCCGCCGGCGGTTAGGGACTTGAACACGGGAAGGTGCTCTCCCTTGCGATCATCGATGACCGGCGCCAGTAGCATGGCTCGGGTCCCCTCGGGCAGGGCCATGACGTGATCCACCATCTGGCTCACCGTTTGCGCCGCCAGGGGCGTGTCGTGATCCGGGCAGCGCGGTTCCCCGACCCGAGCAAATAGAAGGCGGAGATAGTCGTAGATCTCCGTGATCGTGCCCACCGTTGACCGCGGGTTATGGGAGGTGGATTTCTGTTCGATGGAAATGGCCGGGGACAGCCCTTCAATGTAGTCCACATCGGGCTTTTCCATCATGGAGAGGAACTGGCGAGCGTAAGCCGACAGGGACTCCACGTAGCGCCGCTGCCCTTCGGCGTAGAGGGTATCGAAGGCAAGGGAGGACTTCCCCGATCCCGAGAGCCCGGTGATGACAATGAGTTTGTCCCGGGGCAGGTCGAGGTCGATGTTCTTCAAATTATGGGTGCGAGCACCGCGAATACTGATGCTATCCATGGGGCGTCTCTTTGCGAAAGGGCAGGGCGCGAGCCGGGGAAGCTCAGGCTTGGGGGGCACTCCGGTGCGCGTTCTCGCACGATACGTGCCGCGTTCGATGGCGGCAAGGGACGTTCACGCCGAGGGCGGAACGGGAAATCTCCTCTCCTTAGGGAGAGCGCCTGGGGTACACTGGCTTCACACGTTTAAGCACTGGAGGACACCATGGCCCGCGGGATCAATAAGGTCATTCTTATCGGCAATTTAGGGGTCGATCCGGAAACCCGCTATACCCAAGGGGGGGCACCGGTGACGAACTTCCGACTCGCCACGAGCGAGCAATGGCGCGACAAGCAAAGCAATGAGAACCGAGAGCGCACGGAGTGGCACTCCGTGGTGTGCTTCGGCCGCCTCGCGGAAATTGCTGGGGAGTATCTCCGTAAAGGCTCCAAGGTCTTCGTGGAGGGGTCCCTGCGCACCAGCTCCTGGGAAAGCGATGGGCAGACGCGCTACAAAACGGAAATCATTGCCAACGACATGCAGATGCTCGATAGCCGCGGCGGTGGCATGGGTGGGGGTATGGGCGGCGATGGTATGGGTGGGGACATGGGCAGCGGTTCCCCGGCACCCCAGCGTAGCGCGCCTCGGGCAGCCCCGGAGCCCGTCGCCAATCCCGACACCATGGATGACTTCGACGACGACATCCCCTTCTAGACCGAGCGCCCTCTGCGCACGGAAGGGAAAAGCCCAGGCCTTGGTCTGGGCTTTTTTCTTGGGGCCTTCTTCGGACTACGGTCTAGACCAGGCCCGAGGCCAGGCCTCAGGCGAGGCCCAGGGCCAGAAGGGTGAAAAGCAGCCCTGCCAGGAGAAGGCGGTAAACCACGAAGGGCATCATGCCCACCTTCGCGACCCAGCGCAGAAAGCCCTTGATCACGAGGCCCGCGGCCAGGGCGGAGGCGATAAGGCCCAGGGTCATGAGATCCCAAGGAACGGGGTCGGGGCTTTCCAGGAGGTCCTTGCTAGCCAGGAGCCCGGCGCCGGCAATGGTCGGCAGAGAGAGCAGAAAGGAAAAACGCGCGCTGCTTTCCCGGTCGAGGCCAAGGGCTAGGGCGGCGGTCATGGTAATGCCGGAGCGCGAAGTGCCGGGAATGAGGGCTAAGCATTGGGCGACGCCAATGAAAACCGCGCTTTTCAGGCTCAAGGTGTTCAGGGGCTGGGCCGTAGTCTGGGGTCGGCGGTCCGCAAGGCCAAGAAGAAGGCCAAAGGCCAGCGTGCTGCTGGCGATTACCGTGACGCTCCGAAGTTCGGCTTCAATCCAGTCCTTCAGGGTAAAGCCCACGAGCACCACGGGCACGGTGGCCAGCACCAGCGCTAGGGCCAAGCGGCCCTCCTCCGTTAGGCGCCGCTGTCGCAGGCTTTCCCAGGTGCCGAGGGTAAGCGCGGTGACGTCCTGGCGCAGCAGCCAGAGGCAGGCGCTGAGCGTGCCCACGTGTACCGCTACATCGAAGGCGAGGCCCTGATCGGGCCAGCCCAGGAGCTGGGAGGGCAAGATCAGGTGCGCGGAGGAGGAAACGGGGAGGAACTCCGTGATCCCCTGGATCAGCGCAAGCGCCAGAGCTTGAAGGCTATCCACGGCTTTGCGTTTTCCCTTGGGGTCGTGGCACGGTGCGCGCAGTTTACCGGGATCTGACCGCCATGACCGCACTGTCCGCTGTTCCGATCTTTCCGCTCCATGCCGTGCTTTTCCCCGAGGGCAAGCTGCCTTTGCGGATCTTTGAGCCTCGCTACCTAGAGCTGGTGAAGCGCTCCTTAACGGCCGACGCGCCTTTCGTTATCGCGGCCTTACTGAGCGGGCAGGAGGTGCTCTCTGGCGCGCCAGAGGATGCGCTCCCGCGGGTTGCTCCCGTGGCCTGTCTCGTGCGCATCGTCGATTTTGACGCCCTGGCCGATGGCACCCTGGGCATCACCGTAGCCGGGGAGGGGCGGGTGCGCATCGATCGCACCTGGGAGGGGTCGGGGCGGCTTCTCGAGGGGGATCTCACGGCGCTTGAGCCCTGGCCCACGGTGCCGCCGCGCTCGGATCAGGAGCCCCTCCTGCAGGTGCTCGCGCAGTTGCTTGAGCACCCCGCCGTGGAAAAGCTGTCGCCCGTGGTGCGCTGGGAGGAGGCTTGGTCCGTGGCGGCCCGCCTCACGGAGCTGCTGCCCTTTACCCCGGGGTTCAAGCAGGCGCTCCTTGCCGAGGCCGATCCGCTGCAGATGCTCGATGCCGTCGGCCTTGAGCTTGACGAGCTTCGGGAAGCGGACGGGGCCTAGAGGGGGGGCTATACTCCGCGCCACGCAGGCACGGGACATTAAGGAGAGGGCACGGTGGACTCACTGGCCACGGTTTTTCAGGAAACGGCAGCGCGCGCTCGGGAGGCTGCGCGGGCCATTGCCCGGGCCTCCGCAGGGCAGAAGAATGCCGCCCTCCACGCTATGGCGGACCGCATCGATGGGGCTCGGGCCCACCTTAAGGCGGCTAATGCCGAGGATCTGGCCGCTGGGGAGGCCCGGGGCCTCGATGCCCCCATGCTCGACCGCCTCCGCCTAGACGACCCTGCCCTCGACCGCATGATTGAAGGGCTTCGCCAGATCGCCGCGCTCCCGGACCCGGTGGGGGCGGTGCGCGATCTTTCCTACCGCCCCTCGGGGATTCAGGTGGGGCGCATGCGCGTGCCGCTGGGGGTGGTGGGAATTATTTTCGAATCCCGGCCCAACGTCACCGTGGATGCGGCGGCGCTGTGCTTTAAGTCGGGCAATGCGTGCGTCCTGCGCGGGGGCTCGGAGGCCAACGCGAGTAACCGGGCGCTGGCGGCCCTCCTCGGGGAGGTGCTAGAAGACCAGGGTTTGCCCGCGCCTGTCATCACGCTCATCGAAAGCACGGACCGCGCCATGGTGGATCACATGGTGACGGCGGAAGGGCTCATTGACGTGCTCATTCCTCGGGGGGGCAAGGGGCTGATCGAGCGGATTTCTAAGGCGGCTCGCATTCCCGTGCTTAAGCACTTGGACGGCAACTGCCATCTTTATGTGGATTCGGGCGCCGATCACACCATGGCCGAGGCGCTCGTGCTCAACAGCAAGACCCATCGCTACGGGGTTTGCAACGCCCTCGAAACCCTCCTGATCCACGAATCGGAGGCGGGCGCGTTCCTGCCTCAGGTGGCCGCGAGCCTTGAGGCCAAAGGGGTTGCCCTTCGGGGCTGCCCCGTGGTCTGTGCTCTGGTGCCGAGCGCGGCCCCTGCAACGGAAGAGGACTGGTATGAGGAATACCTCGGCCCGGTGCTCGCGATTCGCGTAGTACCGAGTCTCGATGGCGCCATGGCCCACATCGCGCGCTACGGGTCCGCCCATACGGACACGATTGTTACCCAGGATTACGCCAGGGCTCAGCGCTTCCTCGCCGAGGTTGATTCGGCGTCGGTCATGGTGAATGCCAGCACCCGCTTTGCCGACGGCTTTGAGTTTGGCCTTGGGGCGGAAATTGGTATCTCGACGGACAAGCTTCACGCCCGAGGCCCCGTGGGCCTTGAGGGGCTCACCACGGAAAAGTTCATTGTCTATGGATCGGGCCAAATCCGTCGCTAGCGGGCCCCGGCCCCTGGTCCTGCTCTACGGCGGCGCCTTCGACCCGGTCCATCGGGGCCATTTGGCCATGGCCGCCGGGGCCTGGGCGGCGACCGGCGCCGATCGTCTTTGTTTCCTTCCCGCTGGCCAATCTCCCTTTAAAGCCTCGGGGCACGCGTCGGCAGCGCACCGCTTGGCCATGCTTCAGCGGGCCCTGGCGGCTTTGCCCGGCGCGGAAATCGACGATCAGGAGCTCCGTCGCCCTGGGCGCTCCTATACGATAGAAACCCTTCGATCCCTCCGCGCGCGCCTCGGCGAGGACGTCGCCCTGGTCTGGCTGCTCGGCGCTGACGCAGCGGCGGGGCTGCCCCGCTGGTTCGAAGCTTCCGCGCTGCCGCAGCTGGTCCATGTGCTGGTGGTGGCGCGGCCGGGCAGCCCAATCCCTGACCTTGGCGCAGGGCCCGAGCCCCGTTTCCAGCGCTGTGCGCCCGGGGCGTTTCGAGATGCGTCGGCGGGTCGGTGGGCGTCGTTGGATCTTGGGGCCTTTCCCGAGGCCTCGCACGGCATCCGGGCCCGCCTGGCGGCGGGGAAGGCGGTGGACGATTTGCTCCCCCCGGCGGTGTCATCCTATATTGCGGCCCAGGGGTTGTACGGACCCCCCGCCTAAGCCGGCCACTGCGGAGACTGCATGACGCCAGCCAACCTTCGGGACCTCGTGGTAACTGCGCTAGACGATGGTAAGGGCCAGGATATTCTGGCCCTTGACGTTTCTGAGGCCAGTAGCATTACCGATTTCATGGTGCTGGTATCGGGCACCTCCTCTCGCCATGTGAAGTCCCTGGTCGATCACGTCGTGCGCCATGCCAAGGCCCGGGGGGAAACCCCCATTGGCGTGGAAGGCGGGCAGGACCTCGACTGGGTGCTCGTGGACCTGGGGGATGTGCTCGTCCACGTCATGCAGGACGAGGCTCGGCGCTTCTATGACCTTGAGCGACTCTGGGCCTTGCCGGCCATGGATCAGCCCCAGGAACTGCTCTAGCTCCCGTGCGCCTGCATCTGTGTGCCGTGGGGCTGCGCGTGCCCGCGTGGGTTGAGGCGGGCTTTCAGGAATATGCCAGTCGGCTCCGGGGGCCGCACCGCTTGGAACTCACGACCGTCCCCGCGGCGGATCGCAAGAACCAGCGGGGCGTGGCGGCGTGGCAGGCCTGGGAGGCCACGCGCCTCCGGGCGGCGGCGCCCCCGGGCACGGCCGTCGTCCTGGACGAGCGGGGCCGTAGCCTTACCACCAAGGCCCTGGCCACCCGCCTTGAGCACTGGGCCAGCGCCGGCGCGCCGGTGGTGTTCTTTGTGGGCGGTGCCGATGGTCTGGATCCGGGGCTTAAGGCCGAAGCCGTTGATGCTTGGTCCCTCTCCCCGCTGACGCTGCCCCATGCCATGGTTCGGGTGGTCCTGGCAGAGGCGCTTTATCGCGCGATCAGCCTTTTGGAGGGACACCCCTACCACCGAGGGGAGTAAACTGACGGCCCGAGTAGCGCCGTAGCACGAGGTGGCCTTCAACCATGATGGATCGCGATGCCCTAACGCTTCGCAACCCGGAACAGGAACTGCGCCAGTTTACGGGACGGGCGCTGACCCTATGGGTGTTCCTTGCGCTGGCCATCCTCCTTCTCGTACTGCGTCTATTCCAGCTGCAGGTGCTTGAGCATGATCGCCACGCGGCGCGATCGGAAAAAAATCGCATTGAGGTGCAGCCCATCGCACCGCCCCGGGGGGAAATCTACGATCGTAAGGGTCGGCTGATCGCCGGGAACCTGCCGGTTTTCTCCCTTATGGTGGTGAAGGAGCGGGTGGACGATCTCGAGGCTACGCTCGCGCTCCTGGAAACGCTCATCGGTCTCACCGTCGAGGAGCGGGAGGCCTTTCAGGGGCGCCTCGTGCGGCGCCGCCGACCCCTTGAACCCGTCACCCTGCGCCTGCGCCTCGACCCCGAGGCCATGGCGCGGGTCGCTGTGAATCGCCATCGCCTCCCGGGGGTCGAGATTGAGGCCGGGCTGCTCCGCCATTACCCCGAGGGGGACCTTCTGGCCCACGCCGTGGGGAGCGTCCGCCGCCTGTCCGAGGCGGATCTTCAGCGGGTGGATCCCATTGCCTACAGCGCAACGCGCTTTATTGGTCGCCTTGGAGTGGAAGCGCACTACGAACGGGCGCTCCACGGCGCCGTGGGCCATGAGCGGGTGGAAACGGATGCCCGCGGGCGCATCACCCGCACCTTGGATCGAACGCCCCCCCGGGCCGGACACAATCTGACCCTGCACCTCGATCGCGATCTCCAGGCCGCGGCGGTGGCGGCCCTCGCTGGCCGCCGGGGCGCCGTGGTGGCGCTCGATCCTCGCACCGGAGGCATTCTGGCCCTGGCCTCCACGCCGTCCTATAACCCCAACGATTTCATCTGGGGGTTGGATGCGGAGGGCTACCAAGCGCTCCAGCAGGACCGGGATCAGCCCCTCTTCAACCGATCCGTGCGTGGACAGTACGCCCCCGGATCGACCTTCAAGCCCCTTGTGGCCCTGGCGGCGCTCACGGAGGGCGTCACCGATTGGGAGCGCAGCCTCAAGGATCCGGGCTATTACCAGCTCCCAGGGCAAAGCCGTAAGTACCGCGACTGGAGCTGGACCGCGGGCAACGGCGGCGGGCAGGGCGTCGTGGATCTTCGCAAGGCCATTTACCGATCGTCGAACACCTACTTTTTTGATCTCGGCGCCCGCCTTGGGCCCGAACCCATGGCCTCCGTGGCCCGGGCCTTTGGCCTCGGTAGGGATCGCGCCGTGGATGTGTTCGGAGCGCGCTCGGGTCTCGTCCCCGACGGGGGGTGGAAACAGCAGGCCCAGGGCCAGCCCTGGTATCCCGGAGATTCCCTCAACTATGCGATTGGTCAGGGGGCGCTGCTGGTGACGCCGCTCCAGCTTGCGACCGTGGCGGCGACCCTCGCTAATCGCGGCCGTCCGGTGCGCCCCCGGTTCCTCATGGCCAGCGATGCGCGGCTCCCGGAGCTGGCGCCGACGCCCCTGCCGCCGCTAGATCAGTTCTCCCAGGCCGACTATGCCGGCGTCATTGATGCCATGGAGGCGGTGGTCCATCGAGGGGATCAGCGCTTCGGGGAAAATGGGACGGCCTGGGCCTACATTGGGCAGGATATCCCCTACCGCATGGCGGGGAAGTCCGGCACGGCTCAGGTGGTGGAAATCCCCCAGGGCGAGGAATACGACGAGGACGCGCTCGAAGAGCGGCAGCGCAAGCACGCCTGGTTTATGGCCTTTGCGCCAGTGGAGGCGCCGGAAATCGCTGTGGCCGTGCTTGTGGAGAATGGCGGTGGGGGATCGCAAATTGCTGCGCCCGTAGCTCGGGCCGTGGTTGATGCCTGGCTGCTGCCTCCCGATTCCCAGGTGGCCCAGGTGGCCCAGCAATGAGCGCTGCCGATTTTCGCCGCACCCTAAGTCGGGATGATGGCTTTGATCGCCGGCAGCGCTGGCTGCGCCGGCTGCACTTGGATTTACCGCTTCTCGCGCTGGTGTTGCTCACCGCGGCCTACGGCCTGGTGGTGCTCTACAGCGCGCTGGACCGGGATTGGCTGGCCTTCCAGGGGCAGCTGTCTCGCCTAGCCGTGGCCTTCGTAGTGATGCTGATTGCTGCCCAGCTGAACCTCGCCATGCTGCAGCGCTGGGCCCCCGTGCTCTATGGCCTGGGTATGGTCATGTTGGTGCTCGTGCTGCTGGTGGGCGTGCAGGCAAAGGGGGCGCAGCGTTGGCTCGGGGTGCCTGGGCTGCCGCGCTTTCAGCCCTCCGAACTCATGAAGCTCGCCGTGCCCCTCATGGTGGCGTCGTTCTTAGCCGATCGGCCTCTGCCGCCTACGGGTAAGACCGTGGCCTGGGTGCTGGCGCTCATTGCGGCCCCGGCCCTGCTCATCGGCCTCCAGCCCGATTTGGGGACGGCCATTTTGGTGGCAGCCGCGGGCTTTGCGGTGCTCCTGCTGTCGGGGCTGTTCTGGCGCTGGGTGCTGCTGGCGGGGTTGCTTGGGCTCGCCGCCCTGCCCGGGCTGTGGATGGTGATGCGGGACTACCAGCGTCAGCGAGTGCTCACTTTGCTTGACCCCGAGAGCGACCCCCTTGGGGCTGGCTGGAACATCATCCAATCGAAAATCGCCATTGGTTCGGGAGGCCTCTTTGGGAAGGGGCTCTTCGAAGGGACCCAGTCCCACCTGAACTTCCTGCCGGAAAGTCATACGGACTTCATCATCGCCGTGCTCGCCGAGGAGCTCGGCTTCCTTGGGGTGCTGGGCCTGCTGACGCTCTATTTTCTGCTGCTCACCCGGGGGCTCTACATCGCCACCCAGGGTCGGGATACCTTCGCCCGCCTCCTGGCCGGTGGCCTGACGCTCACCTTCTTTACCTATCTCTTTGTTAACGTGGCCATGGTGTCCGGGCTGCTTCCCGTGGTGGGGGTGCCCCTGCCTCTGGTGAGCTACGGCGGCACCTCGGCCTTGACCTTGCTGGCAGGCTTTGGGGTGCTCATGGCCGTGGCAACCCAGCCCAAGCCCCTAGCGGCGTAAAGCCTTGGGAGTTTTGATGAATCAATGGCGATGCGCGCTACTGGCCCTCATGCTGGGATGCGCACCGGTGATGGCGTCTGAGGCGGCCCCGGCGGCGGAGGGGTTTCCTTCCCAGGCGCTGGAGACCTTCCTGGCGACGGCCGCGGAGGAAACGGGCCTTCCCCGCCCCTGGCTGGAAGCGACCCTTCAGCAAGCCACCTTTCAGCCCGAGATCATTGCGGCGATTTCTCGCCCTGCGGAGCGGACCCTCACCTGGGGGCAGTACCGTGCGCTCTTTTTGAAGCCCGATCGCATCGAGGCGGGGCTGGCGTTTTACGCAGCGCATCGGGAGACGGTGGATGCGGTGGCCGAAGCCTACGGCGTGTCCTGGCCCTATGTGCTCGCTATTCTTGGTATCGAAACGCGCTATGGAAAATTCTTCGGCCGCTGGCGGGTGCTGGATGCCCTTGCCACCCTGGGCTTAGCCTACCCGCCGCGGCAGACGTTTTTTGCGGGCCAATTGCGGGTCTTCCTCCAGCAGATGCACGCCGAGGGGTTGGACCCCACGGATCGCTTCGGCTCCTATGCCGGGGCCATGGGCTACGGGCAGTTTATTCCCAGTAGCTACCGGGATTTTGCCGTGGATTTTGACGGCGATGGACGTCGGGATCTGTGGGCCGTGGCCGATGCCCTGGGAAGCGTTGCGAACTATTTGGCGGTGCATCGCTGGACCCCCGGCGCAGAGGTGGCGCGTCCCCTTCCCTCCGTTCCCGAGGCGGCCAAGGCTCTGCGGGCGACGGGACTCGACCCGAGCACTACGGTGGGGGCCTTGACGGCCTTGGGGGTGGAGGGTTTGGCTGGGCTCGAGGCGTCCACCCCCGTGGCGCTGCTCGAAATGGAGGGCGAAGGAGGGACGGAGTGGATCGCCGGGCTGCCAAATCTTTACGTCATCACCCGCTATAACCGCTCCTACCTCTATGCCCTCGCGGTGCACGACCTCGCTCAGGCCCTGGCCCAGGGCGCGCCGTGAAGCGCCTGCTCGTCTATGGGGTCTTGGCAGGCTGGCTGGCGGCCTGTGCGGCGCCGGGCCTGCGCCCAGAGCAGGATCGGGGCCCCCGGATCGTGCTTCCTGGGGCCCTGACCGAGGAAACCCTGAAGCCCCGCTGGGAGCCCCGGGCGGCCGTGGGCAACCATTCTCCCTATCGGGTCTTTGGGGTGGAGTACCGAGTGCTGCCCTCCGCGGAGCAATTCGAGGAGCG
>JAURCQ010000045.1 GCA_030828335.1 Gammaproteobacteria bacterium | reverse complement strand
CCCTGGGCTGGGTGCTTCTGGCCTATGGGCTCGGAGGGTTTCTTGCTGGACCCTTCTCGGAAATCGTGCTGGCGCGTCCAGCGGAGGGCCTGGGCTCGGGCTTTGCCCAGGCGGGGCACCGCGCCATGCTTCTGGCGAGTGCGTTCACGCTGTTTCAAGAGGCGCCCCTTTTCGGAGGGGGGCTCATGACCTTCGGGCTTCGCCAGGGGGCGGTCGCGGAGGCCCTCGGCTTGTCGGGTCGCGCGCCCATGGTCCATAACGATTTGGCCCAGTGGCTCGCAGAGCTGGGCCTCATCGGCGCGGGGGCGCTGGCGCTCTTTCTGCTTCCGGGGCTCTGGGCGGCCCTGCGGAGCCTCGCCCGCGGGGTGCGCGCGCCCTTGCCCGCGGCGGACCAGGCCCTGCCCTGGGCAATCGGCCTGGGGCTCGTGCTGGGGCATAGCCTCGTGAACTTCCCCCTGTACGACCCTGGGCTGTGGCTTTTTGTGGTGCTGGCCCGGGGGGTGCTGGCGCCTCTGCCGACGGCGCCGGCGGGAAGCGCGGCCTTCCAAGTCCTGCGGCGAGCCCTTCCCCTGCTTTGGCTGCCCGCCTTCGGGGCTTTGGTGTCGCTCTCCACCGTAGCCGTGCTCCAGGGGCCCGCAGCGCAGCGCCTTGGGCCCAGCGCCGTGTTTCAAGGGGCGGTGCGGATCAGCGCGTTGGCGCCCTTCCTCGCGGAGCCGTGGGCGCTGCAAGCGCGGGCGGCGGCGCAGCAGTGGGTTGCGGGAGGTCGGGCCCCGACTCTGGAGGCCTACATCGCCAGCAGCTTTGCCGCGGCGCGGGAACGGGGGCCGCTCTATCCGGTTTACTACGCCGAAGAGGCGGAATTTCTCGCGGCGCTGGGTCAGCGTGGGGAAGCGGAGGCGGTGCTAGCTGCCGGCTTTGCCGTGGATCCGGCCTCTCCGCGTTTGTGGGCGGCGCGCCTGGCGGTGGCGCCGGAGGAAGAGAAGGAAGGCGTTGCCCGGGCCTGGGTGCCCTACTGCGCCTATGGGTGGCGGCGCTGGCCGGCCATGGCCCGGAGGCTAGCGACGGCGTTGCCGCCTAGGGAGGCCTCGAAAGAAGCGGCGAGCCTTGCCGCCTGTCGGGGGCCGGGCTAGACGGTGTTACAACCCGAGCACTTGAACGTTAATCGCGGCGGAAATCGCAGCCAGCAGTACCAACACCACAATCACCACGCCGAGCAGGCGCCAGCCGTGAAACTGCTTTTCCGTTTGATCTTTGGGTTTGGGGTTTTCGTCCGTCACGGGGCTTTCCTCGCTGTGCTGGGGCTAGGCGCGTTCGGCGCGTAGCGATAGGTCGAGGGCGCGAACGTGCTTGGTCAGGGCGCCAAGGCTCACATAGTCCACTCCGAGGGCGGCGAGGCCCTGAAGCCGAGCCGGATCCACATTCCCCGACACTTCGATTTTGGTGGCGCCTCGGGGCCGGGCGAGGGCGGCCTTGAGGGAGGGTTCATTAAACTCGTCGAGCATCACGAGGTCGGCTCCGGCGGCGAGGGCCTCATCTAACTCCGCGAGCGTCTCTACCTCGATCTCCACGGGCTTTCCTCGCCCCGTGCGCCGGGCCGCGGCGATGGCTTCGGCAATGGAGCCGGCAGCGGCGATGTGATTTTCCTTGATGAGGAAGGCGTCAAAGAGTCCCATGCGGTGGTTCGCGCCGCCGCCGCAGAGCACCGCATATTTCTGGGCAGTGCGGAGCCCGGGGAGGGTTTTTCGCGTATCCAAAAGTGTCAGCCCCGTGCCCATGAGGGGGGCGCTCCACTGCCGAGTGACCGTCGCCGTAGCCGACAGCGTCTGCATAAAGTTCAGGGCGCAGCGCTCTCCGGTCAGGATGGCCCGGGCGGGTCCTTCCAGGGTGAGCAGCGTCTGCTCCGCGGCGACGGCATCCCCATCGGCGACGGCCCAGGTCAGGGTGACCGCAGGGTCCAGGCGGGCGAAGATCTCGTCTACCCAGGGGCGGCCACAAAACACCCCCGCCTCCCGGGTGATCACCCGCGCCCGAAGCCGCTGGGCTGGATCGATGAGCGCCGCATTGAGGTCTCCGGCGCCGACGTCCTCCGCCAGCGCAGCCTCCACCTGGCGCGTAACGCTGGCGGGGTCCAGCGGGTGCTGAAACATGGGCAAGTCCTTTCATTCATGACGGCGCGACCTTTGCGGCGCATAATAGGCGTGCCTGCGGGGGAAGCCCAGGGCTCAGGGAGGGAGGATCGCGGTGAGCCTAGGGCGCACCGAAGCACTGATTCGCGATAGCGCCCGCTGGGGCGGCATCTACGGCGGCTGGCTCCGTCGGGTGCGCCGTTGTCCCTCCCCTTTCTTCGATGCCCGTCCCGGGCTCATGCCCCTTTCCTTACTCGTGGTGCACGCCATTTCCCTCCCCGAGGGCACCTTTGGCACGGGCTACCCCGAGGCGCTCTTTCAGGGTCAACTTGACTGCCAGGCCCATGCCAGCTTCGCGGATCTGGACGGGGTGAAGGTCTCCGCCCATGTCTTGATTGATCGCGCTGGCGTCCTGACGCAATTCGTCCCCTTTCATGGCCGGGCTTGGCACGCCGGAGTGTCGCAGTGGCAAGGGCGCGAACGCTGCAATGATTTCTCCATCGGTATCGAGCTTGAAGGGGATGGGCTGACCCCCTTCACCTGGGCGCAGTACCTGAGCCTGGCCGCGCTGGCGCGGCTACTGGGGCTCGTTTACGGGCTGGCGCCGGAAGCCTTGGCGTGCCACAGCGAGATCGCCCCGGGGCGTAAGACCGATCCCGGCCCCTACTTTTCCCGCGCCGTGCTGGCGGAAGCGGAGGCGAGCCTGTGAGGGCCCTGGGGCCCGCCCTTGCCCTAGCGCTCTTCGCCCTGGCGCCTGCCCTCGGGGGGGCGGCTCGGGTGGAGGCATCGCTCCGCGCCGTGGACAGCACGGGCGCGACCGTGACCCTCGAAGCGCCGCCGCAACGCATTGCGGCCCTAGCGCCCCACGCCGTGGAGATGCTCTATGCCCTGGGCCTCGGGGATCGCATCGTGGCCACCGTGGCCTTTGCGGACTATCCGCCGGCGGCGGCTGCCATTCCGTCCATCGGCGATGCCTTTAACCTGTCCCAGGAAGCCCTCTGGGCCGCGAACCCCGATTTGATCGTCGTGTGGGGCGATGCGGCCGCCCCGAGCCTTCGGCAGAGCCTCGCGCGCCGAGCACCGGTGTTCGTGTCGGCCCCCCAGGGTTTGGCAGGGGTCGTGGAGGAGCTCCGGCAGCTGGCGAAGCTGGCGCCAGTGAGCACCGCGACGTCCATGGCGGCCCTGGAAAGGGACTGGGCGGAGCCCCTGGTTCCCCTGGCCACTTCGGGGCAGCGGGTGCTGCCCCTCGTGTCCCTGAGTCCGCCGACGGCCCTGGGGCCGGACCACTTTTTTACGGAGCTGCTGTCCAACTGCGGCGCTCGCCATGCGCTGCCGGCCCTGCCCGGTATTGCCCCGGCGGTGAGCCGGGAGGTGCTTCTTGCGGAGGCCCGGGGGGGCGCCCCGCCCCTGGTCGTGCTGATGAGCGTCGAGCCCGAGGCCGCGCTGGAAACCTTGCCGCGAGCGTTGTCGGTGCTTCGCTTAAATCCCGATCTGGGCACGCGCCCGGGCCCGCGGCTGTTCCAGGGGCAGCGTCAGCTGTGCCAGCTGCTGCAGGAGGCGGAGCGCTCATGAAGCATTTGGGCTTGGATCTTGGCGGCACCAAGCTCGCCGCCGTGGTGTTAGACGAGGCAGGGGCGACGCTCTGGGAAGATCGCTGGCCGGCGCCCCGGGGCAGCTATGACCAAACCCTTGAGGCCCTTACGGAGGCGGTCGCCTCCGCGGAGCAGGCCCTCGGCGCGATCGATTCGGTCGGCCTCGGAACCCCCGGGTCCATCGTGGCGCGCACGGGCCTACTGCATAATTGCAACGCCGTTTGGTTAAACGACCGGCCTCTCGGCGCGGACCTTTCCCGGCGCCTGGGTCGCCCCGTGCGCTTGGCCAACGATGCGAACTGCTTTGCCCTGTCCGAGGCCACTGATGGCGCGGGCGCCGGGGCCGGGAGCGTCTTTGGGATTATCCTGGGAACGGGGGTGGGCGGTGGCCTCGTCCTTGGCGGCGAGATCCACAATGGCGTGCATGGCATCGCCGGGGAATGGGGGCATCTTCCGCTCCCCCGGGAAGCGCCGGGTCCGGAGGCCCTGGGGCATCGCCGCTGCTGGTGCGGGCGCCAAAATTGCCTCGAGCAGTGGCTGAGTGGCCCCGGACTGGTGCAGAGCTGGGTTGGCCTCGCTCCGGTCCCGCCGCCGCTGGCGGCACGAACGGGCTCGGGCGTGGTGCAGGCCGGGGAAAAGGGTGATCAGGCAGCGCAAGAGGCCCTAAGTTTGCATGCAAAGCAGTTAGCCCAAGCGCTGGCTTACCTCGTCAACATTTTGGATCCGGAGGTGCTGGTGCTGGGGGGCGGGCTGTCCCAGCTCGCAGCGCTGTACACGGAGGTGCCCAAGCATTGGGGGGAGGGCGTGCTCACGGCTTCCGTGCTGACGGCGCTCCGTCCGCCTCGCCACGGCGATGCCTCGGGGGTTCGAGGGGCGGCATGGCTCGGGGCAGGGGAACACCCAGGGAAAAAAGCAGTCTAAGCGGAGTAGGGTAGTAACAGGCAACGGAAAAGGGCAACGGTGCGCAGAGGGGGCGCAGAGCAGCATGGCGAAGCCAATCAGCAGTTTGGATCAGGATCCGCAGGAAACGCGGGAGTGGCTGGAAGCGCTGGAGGGGGTGCTTGATCATCACGGCACGGATCGGGCGCGGTATCTGCTCGCTCGTCTTTCGGCCCGTATGACGGAAACGGGAGAGTCCCTGCCCTACACCGTCACCACCCCCTACCGAAACACCATCCCCGTGAGCCGGGAAGCCCGCATGCCGGGGGATCTGTTCATGGATCGCCAGCTTCGCTCCCTCATTCGCTGGAACGCGCTCGCCATGGTCATGCGCGCCAACGCGGACGATTCCGGGGTGGGGGGGCACATCGCCAGCTTCGCCTCTTCGGCCACCCTCTATGATGTGGGCTTCAACTATTTCTGGCGGGCGCCTACGGACGACTACCCCGGGGACCTCATCTATATCCAGGGTCACAGCTCTCCGGGCATTTACGCCCGCTCCTTCCTTGAAGGGCGGCTCCAGGAAGCGGACCTCGACGGCTTCCGCCGGGAAGCGGATGGCAAAGGCCTGTCCTCCTATCCCCACCCCTGGCTGATGCGCGATTACTGGCAGTTTCCCACCGTCTCCATGGGCCTCGGGCCGCTTCAGGCCATTTATCAGGCCCACGTGATGAAGTACCTCGACAGCCGGGGTCAGCTGCCCATGGGAGACCGAAAAATTTGGGCCTTCCTTGGCGACGGGGAGTGCGACGAGCCGGAAACCCTGGGCAGCATCGCCCTGGCCGGGCGGGAGTCCCTCGATAACCTGATCTTCGTGGTGAACTGCAACCTGCAGCGCCTCGATGGCCCGGTGCGGGGAAATGGCAAGATCATCCAGGAACTGGAAGGCGTGTTCCGGGGCGCCGGCTGGAACGTCATCAAGGTCATCTGGGGCCGGCACTGGGACCCGATCTTTGACGCCGACGATCAGGGCCTGCTCCAGCAGCGCATGGACGAGGTGGTCGACGGTGAGTATCAGAACTACAAGGCCAAGGGGGGCGCCTATACCCGAGAGCATTTCTTCGGCAAGCACCCGGAGCTGAAGGCCCTGGTTGACCACCTTTCCGATGACGACATCATGCGTTTGAATCGGGGCGGCCACGATCCCTACAAGATCTACGCGGCCTACCACGCGGCGGTGAACCACACGGGCCAGCCCACGGTCATTTTGGCCAAGACCGTGAAGGGCTACGGCATGGGCGACTCCATCGAGAGCGAGAACACGGCGCACCAAACCAAGAAGCTGACCGTGGAGTCCCTGCGTCGCTTCCGAGACCGCTTCGATGTGCCCCTAAGCGACGCTGACCTCGAACAAATGCCCTACTACCGACCCAAGACGGATAGCCCGGAGCTGCGCTACATGAAACGGCAGCGGGACGCCCTCGGGGGCCCCATGCCCCAGCGTCGAGTAGCGCCCGAGGGCTTACCCATTCCGCCCCTGGAGACCTTCAAGGCCGTGCTCGAGGGCTCGGGAGAGCGTTCTATTTCCACCACCATGGCCTTCGTGCGTATTCTTTCGACCCTGCTGCGAGATAAGGCCTTGAAGGAGCGGATCGTGCCCATCGTCCCGGATGAGGCCCGCACCTTTGGCATGGAAGGGATGTTCCGGCAGCTTGGGATCTACTCCTCGGAAGGTCAGCTCTACGAGCCGGAAGACTCCGGCGAACTGGCGCCCTATAAGGAGTCGAAGGACGGGCAGGTGCTCGAGGAAGGCATCACGGAGGCCGGGGCATTCTCCGCCTGGCTCGCCGCCGCCACCTCCTACAGCGTGAATCAGCACCCCCTAGTGCCCTTTTACATTTTCTACTCCATGTTCGGCTTCCAGCGCATCGGCGATCTGGCCTGGGCCGCGGGGGATGCGCAGGCTCGGGGTTTCCTCCTGGGGGCCACGGCGGGGCGCACCACGCTTAATGGAGAGGGGCTTCAGCATCAGGATGGGCACAGCCACCTGCTGGCGAGCACCATCCCGAACTGCGTGGCCTACGACCCGGCCTATGGCTATGAACTCGCCGTCATCATTCAGGACGGACTCCGGCGCATGATTCAGGAGCGGGAGTCGGTCTTCTACTACGTCACCGTGATGAACGAAAACTACCTGCAGCCGGCGATGCCCGAGGGCGTGGAGGAGGGCATCCTCCGGGGGCTCTATCCGCTACAGCGCGCCGAGGCTCGGAAGGACACCCACGTGCGCTTGCTGGGCAGCGGCACTATCCTCCGGGAGGTCCTGGCGGCGGTCCCGCTGCTCGAAAGCTATGGCGTGAGCGCCGACATCTATAGCGTCACCAGCTTCAATGAACTGCGTCGCGATGGCCTTGCCACCGAGCGGCACAACCTGCTCCATCCCGACGAGCCCCCGCACCAGTCCTGGGTGGCCGAGCAGCTTGGGGGCGATGACACACCGGTCATCGCGTCTTCCGATTACATGAAGGTCGTGGCGGAGCAGATTCGTCCCTTCCTGGCCGCGCCTTATCGGGTGCTGGGCACCGATGGCTATGGTCGAAGCGACACCCGGGAGAAGCTCCGGGACTTTTTTGAAGTGGATCGACGCTGGGTCACGCTGGCGGCTCTGAAGAGCCTCGTGGATGCGCAGCAGCTTCCCGTGAAGACGCTCTTGGAAGCTCGGGATGCCCTGGGCATTGATCCGCAAAAACCCGATCCGGTTACGGTTTAAGGAGCCGCCCATGATTTCCGTTACCGTGCCAGAACTGGGGGACGCCTCGGACGTTGAGGTGATCGAGCTCTGCGTGAAACCCGGCGATCGGGTCGCCGTGGACGACCCCCTCATTGTCATTGAGTCCGATAAGGCTTCCCTCGAAGTCCCCGCGCCCCAGGCCGGCATCGTTCGCGCACTCACCGTGGCCATCGGCGATCGGTGCCAGGAAGGAGACGTGATTGCCGAGCTCGAGACCGAGGACGCGGCGGTTGCTGAAGAACCTGCGGCGGCGGTTGCTGAAGCAGCACCAGCGGCTGTTCCCGAAGAAGCAGCGGCGGCAGAAGCCCCTGAGCCTTCAGCGCCAGCGAGCACCGCGGTGATTGAGGTGACCGTGCCGGAGCTGGGTGACGCCGCCGAGGTGGAAGTGGTCGATTTGATGGTGGCCGTGGGCGAGACGGTGGAGCTGGACCAGGGGCTCGTGGCCCTCGAGTCCGATAAGGCCACCATGGAGGTGCCCGCGCCCCAGGCCGGGCGGGTTCTGGAGATCTGCCTTGCGGTTGGCGATGCGGTTACCGATGGCGCGTTGGTCGCCCGGCTAGAAGTGGCGGGGGCAGCGTCCCCAGCGCCTGCGGCAACAGAAGCGCCCGCGGCGACAGAAGCGCCTGCGGCGACAGAAGCGCCCGCTGCGGCGGAAGCCCCGGCGGCGCCGGCGCCGGAACCGCTGGCCAGCCCTGAGGGCGATGGCGGTGCGGTCTACGCGGGGCCTGCGGTGCGGCGCCTAGCCCGGGAGCTTGGGGTCACTCTTGTCGGGGTCCCAGGCTCGGGCAGCCGCGGACGTGTTACCAAGGAGGACTTGAAGGCGCACGTCAAAGCGCAGCTGACCGCGCCCGCGAGCCAGGCTCCCGAAGGGGGAGCCATTCCCCCCATTCCGCCGGTGGATTTCGAGCGCTTTGGCCCCCTTCGCCTCGAGCCCATCAGCCGCATGATGCGCGCCGGGGCGGCGAATTTGCATCGCTCATGGCTGAACATCCCCCACGTGACGCAGCATGACGAGGCGGACATCACGGCGCTGGAAGCCTTCCGGAAAAGCTTAAAGGACGATCCCGCGGCCGGCGGGGCCAAGGTCACGCCCCTGGCCTTCATCCTCAAAGCCGTGGCGGGAGCGCTCAAGGCCTATCCTCGGGTGGGGGGCAGCTTCCATGCCGACGGCGAGCACTATGTGTTGAAGGACTTCATCCATATCGGCATTGCGGTGGATACGCCCGAAGGGCTGATCGTGCCCGTGCTGCGGGATGTGGATCAGAAGGGCGTGCTGGCCCTTTCGGAAGAGATCGTGAGCCTTTCCGAACGGGCTCGGGCCCGCAGCCTCAAGCCCGATGAGCTTCGCGGTGGGTGCTTCTCCGTTTCGAGCCTCGGGGCCCTTGGGGGCACGGGCTTCACGCCCATCATCAACCCGCCGGAGGTGGCCATCCTTGGGGTGGCGAAGCTGCGTAAGGCGCCCCTTTGGACCGGGGAGGGCTTTGAGCCTCGGGACGTGTTGCCCCTGTCCCTAAGCTACGACCACCGGGCCATCAACGGCGCCGAGGCGGGCCGCTTCATGACCCACCTGTGCCACCTGCTGGCCGACGTGCGCCGCCTCATGCTGTAGGCGGCAGCTCATCCCGGGGGCGGGGGGACCAGAGCACTTCGCTGCCGTCCGCTTGCCCCAGCACCCGGGCCAGGGTGAATAGGAGGTCCGAAAGGCGATTCAGAAAGACCCCCAGGGCGGGGTCATCCTCGCTTAGGCGGTGCACGGATCGCTCCGCGCGGCGGCACACGGTGCGGGCCACGTGGGCTCGCGCCACGGCCTCGGAGCCGCCCGGCAAAACAAAATTTGTGAGGGGCGGCAGGGGCGCATTAAGGGCCTTTTGGACCGTCTCCAGCGCGCCGATGGCGGCGTCATCAAAGCGCACGGTCCCCGGCAGGGATAGGGCGCCTCCCAGGTCAAACAAGCGGTGCTGAAGGTCCAGGAGCAGAGCGTCAAGCCGCGGCCCCGGGCCATCCTTCGGCAGCGAAACGCGCAGCAGCCCCAGGTGGGCATTCAGCTCGTCCACGTCCCCCAGGGCGGCGATCCGGTCATCGGTTTTCGCGACCCGCTCCCCCGTGCCCAGCTGGGTGGTGCCGCCGTCGCCGCGGCCCGTGGTGACTCGGTTAATGCGTTCCGCCATGGGGTGGGGACTCCGTTGTCAGTGGGGGTGATTCCAGGGGATAGCGTCGCATGAGTCTCACCAGCAGGGGTAGGCCAGCGCATGCGAGCACCGTGGTGAGCAGGAAAAACTGGTCCCAGGCGCCTCCGAGCCCATCTACCATCGCGCCCGCGCTGGCGGAGAACCAAATGCGGGCCAGATTCCCCAGGGACGCCAGCAGCGCATATTGGGTCGCGGTGTAGGCCCGGTCGCAGAGGCTGGAGAGGTAGGCGACGAAGGCCACGGTGGCGAGGCCGCCGGTGAAATTGTCGAGGATCACGGCAATGGTGAAGGGCAGGGTGGCCTGACCCAAGTGGGCGAGGGCGGCGTAGCCGAGGTTCGTGGCCGCGGCGGCTAGGCCCCCGGCGAACAGCGCGCGGTAGAGCCCAAGGCGCGCCACCAGCACCCCGCCAAGGGCAATGCCGACGAAGTTCGCGCTCAGCCCGTAGACCTTGGCTACGGCGGCGATCTCCCCGAGGCTGAAGCCCAGTTCCCGGTAGAACACGCTGGCCATGCGCCCGAGCAGCGCATCGCCGAGCTTGAAGACGAAGATAAAGATGAGGATCAGGGCCCAGCCCTCGCGCCGGGTAAAGGCCTTTAGGGGCAGGAAAAAGGCGGCGCGGAGTTGATCGCCCAGCCCTTTGGCCTCGGGGCGAGGCGGCGCCGGGGGCTCGGGGCTGAGGAGCGTGAGTCCCAGCGCGGCCCCCATCACCAAGGCGAACACGCCGTAGGCGGTGCTCCAGGAAAGAGCCTCGGCGAGCATGAGCCCCCCGGCCCCGCCCACGAGCGTGCCCCCCAAGTGCCAGCCCCAGATCGCCGCCGCTGCGCCGGCGCCTTGCCGATCGGGGCCGAGGGATTCGATGCGAAAGGCATCGATGACCACATCCTGGGTGGCCGAAGCGGTGGCGAGGAGCAGGGCCAAAAGCGCCAGGAGGCCGAGGCTTTCCGGCGCGGCCCCGGCGTCGAAGCCGCTTTGGCTCATGAGGAGGAGGGCGAGGGCCATGAGGCCCTGGCACAGCACGAGCCAGCTCCGCCGCTGGCCCAGGCGGCGAAGGCCGGGCAGGGGCGCGCGGTCGAGGAGCGGCGCCCAAAGAAAGTTCAGGGCGTAGGGCGTCGCCACCAGGGCAAAGAGGCCCACGTCCGTGCGGCTCACGCCGCCATCCCGCAGCCAGATGGAGAGGTTTGAGAAGAGCAGGGGCGAGGGCAGCCCACTGGCGAAGCCCAGCATGAGCACGCGAAGGACCGGGGCGTTCAGGTACAGCCGCAGGGTTTCGCGGAACCCGGGACTCACGCGTAGGCGCTCCAGGCGATGGGTGAGACCAGGCGCCAGCCCCGGGCCGTGGTCGTCAGGCGATGACCCTCCGCTAGGAGGGCCTTGCGCTGCCGGTCCCCCGCGGCCCCGGGCAATCCGAGGAAGCCGTCACTCCGCAGCACCCGGTGCCAAGGGAGCGCCGAGCCTTGCGGGAGCTGGCGCAGTTCCCGCCCCGCCCACCGTCCCCCCCGGGGTACCCCGGCCTGCGCCGCGAGGGCGCCATAGCTGATCACCGTACCTTCGGCCACCGCCGCAAGGCACAGGTAAAGCCGCGCCTTCGGGTCAAGTTCGAAGCTGTCCCTACCGTCTGCCACGTTGTTCACCGGTCTGCGCTTGAGATTTCCCCGGCCGGCCCTCATGGTAGTTCTTCGATCGTCCTGGCGCTGTGCGCCCCGGAGTCCACCATGCCCGTGCTGGCCGTCCTTTTTCTCATTGTCCCCGTTATCGAAATGGTTGTCCTTATCGAAGTGGGCAGCGCCATCGGTTCCCTCCCCACCATCGCCCTGGTGTTCCTCACGGCCATCCTGGGGGTTGCCCTCCTGCGTCAGCAGGGGGCGGCAACGTTGCTTCGGGCCATGCGCCGCATGGACCACGGCGCGCTGCCCGCGCAGGAAATGCTGGAGGGGGTGGTGCTCGCCGTGGGCGGGGCCTTGCTGCTCACCCCGGGCTTTGTCACCGATGCTTTCGGCTTTGCCTGTCTCTTTCCCCTAACCCGGCGCTTCTTCCTCCAGCGTTTGGTCGCCCGCATCCAGCTTCGGGCCCATCGAGCCGCCCAGAGCCCGGGTCAAAGCGGCACGATTCACATTATCGAAGGGGAAATCGATCGCCGCCCTTGAAATGACTTTGCCCACCCCCATTAAGGAGGGGCGCAGGGTGAAGAGCGTCCCTTAGCACTCTCAGGGTTGACTGCTAGCTTTGAGGGCCTATCATGGCGACGCTTTTAGCACTCTCGTGCTAAGACTGCTAATTCAGCACCGCTTGGGTGCGTCATCAAACCCTATGATTAGGTCAGGGAGATATAAGGCAATGAAGATCCGTCCGCTGCACGATCGCGTCGTGGTTCGTCGCCTCGAGGAAGAGGCCAAGACCGCCGGCGGCATCGTTCTGCCGGATTCCGCCGCAGAGAAGCCGAGCCAGGGCGAAGTGCTCGCCGTGGGCCCGGGTAAGACTCTCGACAACGGCGAAGTCCGCGCCCTCGACGTGAAAGTCGGTGACAAAGTGGTGTTCGGCCAGTACGGCGGAAGCACGGTTAAGGTCGATGGCGATGAGCTGTTGATTCTTTCCGAAGGCGAAATCTTCGGGGTGCTTGAGGCCTAAGCAAGCCAGCCACCCTTCCTACAGACGCAAGCGTTAGACAGAGGAAAGACATGAGCGCGAAAGACGTAAAGTTTGGTGATAGCGCCCGGCAGCGCATGCTTGAGGGCGTGAACATCCTGGCCAATGCGGTCAAGGTGACCCTCGGTCCTAAGGGCCGCAACGTGGTCCTCGACAAGTCCTTCGGTGCCCCCACGGTCACCAAGGACGGCGTGTCCGTGGCCAAGGAAATCGAACTCAAAGACAAGTTCGAGAACATGGGTGCGCAGATGGTGAAGGAAGTGGCTTCCCGCACCTCCGATGAGGCCGGTGACGGCACCACCACGGCGACCGTGCTGGCCCAGGCCATCGTGAACGAAGGCCTCAAGTCCGTAGCTGCGGGCATGAACCCCATGGACCTCAAGCGCGGTATCGACAAGGCCGTCATTGAAGCGGTCAAGGAAATCCGGGCGCTGGCTACCCCCTGCACCGATTCCAAGGCTATTGCTCAGGTGGGCACCATCTCCGCCAACTCCGATCACTCCATCGGTTCCCTCATTGCCGAGGCCATGGAGAAGGTGGGCAAGGAAGGCGTCATCACCGTGGAAGAGGGCACCAGCCTCGAGAACGAACTCGAAGTGGTGGAAGGCATGCAGTTCGACCGCGGCTACCTCTCCCCCTACTTCATCAACAACCAGGACAACATGTCCGCTGAGCTCGACGATCCCTACATCCTGCTCGTCGACAAGAAGATCTCCAACATCCGCGAAATGCTGCCGGTCCTCGAGGCCGTCGCAAAGTCCGGCCGTCCCCTCCTCGTCATTGCCGAGGACGTGGAAGGTGAGGCCCTCGCGACCCTCGTGGTCAACAACAT
>JAURCQ010000044.1 GCA_030828335.1 Gammaproteobacteria bacterium | reverse complement strand
TACCCCGCCGCCGCCTTTCCCGAGGAAGCGGCGCGGCGCGGGGTGCCGCTGGTCATCATCAACCGCGAAGCCACACCCCTTGATGGGCTGGCGGAGCTGGTATGGCATGAAGGCATTGCTGAAGCCCTCGCCGTGCTCGACGATCTTCCGACCCTGGAGCTTGCCCTATGAGTGATTCCTTTCGCCGCCTGACCCTGCCCGCCCTGGCCCTGGGGCTCGCGCTTACCGTCGGAGGGGTGCGGGCTGAAGCCAAGCCCGCGACGGAAAGCCTCGCCTTGCCGGGCCTCAGCGCTCCCGGGGAGATCCTGATCGATCGCTGGGGCGTCCCGCACATCTACGCTCAGACCCACTACGACGCCTTCTTTCTCCAGGGCTTCAACGCCGCCCGGGATCGGCTCTGGCAGATTGACCTTTGGCGGCGCCGAGGCCTCGGCCAGCTGGCGGAGGTCTTCGGTCCCGAGTTTATTGCCCAGGATGCGGCGGCTCGCCAGTTCCTTTACCGCGGCAGCCTATTCCGGGAATGGCTGGCCTACGGGTCCGATGCCCAGGCCATTGCGGAAGCCTTTGTGGCCGGCATCAACGCGTTCGTTGCCTTGACGGAAGCGGACCCCAGCCGCCTACCGCCGGAGTTCAAGGCCCTTGCTTACCGCCCGGCTCGCTGGGCGGCGGAGGATGTGGTGCGCATCCGCAGCCATGGCCTATGGCGCAACGTCATCAGTGAAGTGGCTCGGGCCCGCAGCGCCTGCCGAGGGTCCCTCGAGGAAGACCAGCTCCGCAGCCCCCTCGAGCCTCCCCACGCGCCCGCCGTGCCCGAGGGGCTGGATCCCTGCAGCGTTCCCGAGGGCGTTCTAGATAGCTACCTCTTGGCTACCAGCGCCGTGAAATTTAAGCGCAGCGGCGATCAGCTTGCCCTGGCCCAGGAGCCCCTTGACGCTCGGGTCCGGGATCTTCGCTCCGCGGGATCCAACAATTGGGTGGTGGCCCCGGAGCGGAGCGCGACCGGGCGCCCCATTCTCGCGGATGATCCTCACCGGAGCCATGCCCTGCCCTCCCTCCGTTACATCGCGCACCTGAACGCCCCGGACCTCAACGTGATCGGCGCCGGGGAGCCCGCGCTCCCGGGGATCTCCATCGGCCACAACGAACGGATCGCCTTCGGATTGACCATCTTTGCCATGGACCAAGAGGATCTCCTCTTTTACGACCGGGACGGTGATCGCTACCGGTATCAAGGCCGCTGGGAATCCCTAGAGCGGATCGAAACCACCATTGCCGTGCGCGGCGAAGCGCCGGTGTCCGTCTCCCTGGCCTTTACGCGCCACGGGCCGGTGATCTTCGAGGAGGAGGATCGCCTTTGGGTCGTTCGTGCGGCCTGGCTCGAGCCCGGCATGGCGCCCTACTTCGGCTCCATCGAGTACATGCGCGCGTCAAATTGGCGGGGCTTTGTGGCGGCTCTAAACCGCTGGGGGGCGCCCTCGGAAAACCAGGTCTACGCCGATATCGACGGCAACATCGGCTATAAGCCCGCGGGCCTTTTGCCCCGGCGCGTGAACTATGACGGCCTCCTCCCCGTTCCCGGAGACGGGCGTTACGAGTGGGCCGATTTCCATCCCATGAGCGACATGCCAGAGGTGCTCAATCCGGAAAAGGGCTGGTATGCCACGGCTAACAATCTCACCTTGCCGGAAGATTTTCCCATCGACACGGTTCGGGTGGGGTACGAATGGACCGCCCCCTGGCGCATCTCCCGCATTGAGGAGGTGCTCAGCGCCGCACCGCCCCATCGCCTCGAGGACAGCCTCGCCCTGCAGCGGGACTTCACCTCCGTACTGGCGCGCCGCGCCAGCGCCGCCCTCGGCGCTTGGCCCACCCCCGTGGGAGAGGATGCCCGCCGCGCCTTCGAGCTTTTGAAGGATTTTGATGGCGTGCTCGCCGCCGACTCCGCCGCTGCGGCGCTGTTCCAGCTGTGGTTCACCGATCATTGGCGCCGGGCCCTGGTGGCTAGCGAAGCCCCGGCGTTGGCAGGGGACCTCCCCCGGGTGGATACGCGCGCGGCCCTTGAGCGGCTGGAAACCCAGGAACCGCGGCTCCAGGGGCTCCTCGAAGCCAGCCTCGCCGATGCTTGGGAGGACGCCGCGGCCCGCCTTGGCGGGGACCCGACGGCCTGGCGCTGGGGCGCGCTCCACACCACCAATTTCACCCACCCCCTGGCCGAGGTGAGCCCCGCGGCGGCGGCCTGGAGCCTGCCCCCGAAGGCCCTCGGGGGCTCCTCCTATACGGTGAACAACACGGGTTTTGGAGACGACTATCGAGTCCGCTCCGGGGCGTCCTGGCGCATGGTGCTCGACGTCGGCAATTGGGATGGGGCACGCATGACCAACACCCCGGGGCAAAGTGGTGATCCGGAAAGCCCCCACTACGGGGACCTGCTGGATCCCTGGGCGGCGCTGGAAAGCCGCCCCCTGCTCTACAGCCGGGAGGCCGTGGAAGGGGCGACCACGAAGGTGCTGAAGCTGACCCCCGCTCAGTAGGAGCGGGGCTGGTCGAGCACCTGCTCGGCGATAAAGTTGCGGATCATCTCCTGGCTCACGGGGGCGATACGGGGAATCATGACCTCACGGAACAGCCGTTCCACGTCGTATTCCTTCGCGTAGCCCATGCCTCCATGGGTCAGGACGGCTCTTTCGCAGGCCTTGAAGGCGGCTTCCGCGGCCAGGTACTTCGCCGCATTGGCGTCAGCCCCACAGGGCAAGCCTGCGTCGTAGCGGCTGGCCGCTCGGAGGGTCATGAGCCAGGCCGCTTCCAGCGCCATCCAGCATTCCGCGAGGGGATGGGCAATGGCTTGGTTCTGGCCAATGGGCCGATCAAACACCACCCGCTCCCGCGCATAGCGCGCTGCCCGCTCCAGGGCCGCTTGCCCCAGCCCCACGGCTTCCGCTGCGATGAGAATCCGCTCCGGGTTCAGCCCATGCAGGAGGCAGCGCCAGCCGTCCCCTTCCGCGCCGATGCGGTGGGCCTCGGGCACGAAGAGATCGTCAATGAAGAGGGCGTTCGAATCCACGGCGGCCCGCCCCATCTTGGGGATCGCATTCACGGTGATGGCGCTGCGGTCGAGATCCGTATAGAACAGCGTGAGCCCTTCCGTGGGGCGCGCGGCCTCCTCCCGGGGCGTGGTGCGGGCGATCAAGAGAATCTTGTTGGCGATCTGCGCCGTGGAGGTCCAGAGCTTTTGCCCGGAGATGCGATAGCCCCCAGCCACGGGTACGGCTCGGGTTTTAAGGGCCGTGGTGTTTAGCCCCGCGTCCGGCTCGGTCACCCCGAAGCACACCCGATCCTTGCCCGCGATGAGAGGAGGCAGCATGGCCTCCTTCTGCGCTTCCGTGCCGAAGACCACGACGGGATGGGGCCCAAAGAGATTGATATGCACCGCCGAGGCGCCGCTCATGCCCGCCCCGGAGCGGGCGACGGCGTGGGCAAAGAGGGCTGCCTCCGTGATGCCCTGGCCCGAGCCCCCGTAGGCTTCGGGCATGGCAATGCCGAGCCAGCCGCCCTCGGCGACGGCCTGCACGAACGCTTCGGGGAACAGCCCCTCCTGGTCGCACTTACGCCAATAAGCCGCATCAAAGGGCGAGCACAGCTTGGTGACCGCATCGGCGAGGGCTTGCTGCGCCTCGGTGAGTTCAAAATCCATGGGGCCTCCTAGCCAAGCACGATGCGCGCCCGAACCATGCCCGGGGTATCGGTTCGGTCAAGGGAGAGATTCAGTACCTGGAGCCCCCGATTCTCGGCAAGCTCCACAAGCCAGGCCATCAGGGATGCATAGGGAGCCTGGTCTAGGCTCAGCGCAAGCCTACCCCCGCCCTCCGGGGAAAAGCGATTGAGGGTCAGCCCATGGGCCTGGGCAGAAGCGGCAACGGCGTCAAGGGCCGCATCGCCCTGGGGCGCCGCCTGCTTACGCTGAGCCAGTGCCGCCGACAGTGCGCCGTAGTTGCTGTTGAGCCAGGCCAGATCATTCTGGGCCTGGGAAAGGGCTCCGGCGGCGCGGTCTCGGAAGGTGAGCACGGGATTCACCACGCCCACCCAAAGCAGCACCAGGACGAGGAAGCCCGCCAGCCAGCGAAGGCGCTGCTGGTCGCTGAGGCTTTGCTGCCGGAACCACTGCTGACCCTTCGCGAGGGGCGCCACCAAGCTGAGGAAGGACGATTTCATCTTAGGGCCTCCCCTGGAGCGTTAAGCGCGCGCGCACGCCCGATTGATCCTGCGTGGCATTCTCCATGGAAACTCCCAGGCCGCCCTCGCTCTGAAGTCGCTGCTGTAGCGCTTGCAGCGTGCTGAGGCTTGCCGTCGTGAGCTCCACCGCCAGCGTGCCCCGGTCCCCCTGGTAGCGAAGCTGGTTGATGCGATGCTCGTTGCTCATGGCCCCGGCCAGCGCATCCAAGGTGGGAAGAAGCCCTGCTCCGGAACCCCCATCGCCGCCCAGCAGCAAGGACAGCTCCCGCCGAGGGTTGGGACTTCGTCCGGCCCGTTCGGGCCAGAGCGTCGCAAAGCGCGCTTCCAGCGCCGCCCGCTGAGCTTGGGCCTGGTGCTGAAGCCACAGTCCCTCTCCCAGGGTTCCGCCGAGTAGGACGATCGCGAGGGCCGCAGCGAGGCGGCTCGGGGCGCGCCACGGGCCTAGGCCCTCCCGGGGGCGAACCCGGGGTGTAAAGGGCCCTTGGAGCGCTGCCGGGGCCCTTGGCCCCGGGGCCCGGGGCGAAAGGGCGGGCAGCGTGCCCGGATGATAGGACAGCGCGTCGTAGCCCTGCCCTTCCAGGGCAGCCTGCCAGGTCAGGGGCAATTCCGGGCTCGAGCCGATGACGGTCAGCGTGGCCCCGGTCCCCAGCGCGTCGCCCAGGCCCGTGAGCAGCGCTGGGGTGAGGGCAAGCTGGCGACCTTCCCGAGGATCTAGCCAAAGCCCCTCCGCCTCCCCGGTCAGCCAGAGCACCGGTTGGCTTTGATCGGGGAGGGTGTCGCATAGGGCATAGACCCCATCCGGGGCCAGGCCCAGGGCCTCGAGCTGGGCTAGATCGTCCGCGAAGGGCGCCTGCCCCAGGGCGAGAATGCCGAGCGTGCCGCCATCACCCCGTTCCGCGAGGGCCACGTGGAGGGTTTCTAGGGGTTCCGTTAGGTATTCCTCCAGGAGGAAGGGGGCTGCGCGGCGCTGGGCGCCGGCGCGCTTCCCCGGAACGGCGAGGTTCAGCCGGAGGGCTTGGGAGGGGCCGAGGGCCCAGTCGATGCGGGCTGGGGTTAACCCCCCAAGGCGGGTCTGAAGGGACTCGAGCCCCCTCCCCGCTTCCGTCGCCTCCGTCGTTCCCTGGCGAAAGGTGAGTTGCCATTGGACGGCCCCAAGAGGGCCTAGAAGGAAAAGATGGTCCGGGCCCATGGCGTTAGCGCTCCTTAGCTTGCGAGGGGGAAGGCCAGCTGGCATAGCTCTGGGAAAAATCTCGGCTCATGACCCTCACGCCCCCCGTATTGGGATCGCGGTAGAGCGTGGAGCGTACCGTAAAGGCCCCATCGAAGGCTTCCACCAAGATCAGGGTTTCAAAAAACAGGCTCCGGGTGGCGAGGACGCCCTCCTCCGGGGCGAAGGCCGCTTGGCTGCCCAACACCGCGCCCACGTCGGGCCAGGGGGGGCTGGGCTGGGCTAGGGGCCAAACTTGCTTGGGGTCCAGCCCCGGCGCCAGGGTCGCGAGCACTTCCGGCGGCGCCAGGTTAACGTTGATTCGCTCGAAGGTGGGGGGCAACGCCGCCACGAAGGGGCGAAGCGTGAGCCACTGGATTCGGGTTAGGCGCGTGCCCTCGGGAATTTCCGTCTCCGTGGGAAACGGGGTATTGCCTGCGCGTCGCGGCGGCGTTTGATCCCAGTAGTAACCATCCTCCGCGCCGCCCGCCCGTGGGGTCTCATCGCTATCCACCCAATCGGCGACCTGGGTGGCCAGCTGGGGATCGAGCTCAAGCTGGCTGAGAAGTCGACCAAAGCGCTCCAGGGCCGCCGGCGAGGTGAGGTTGTTGACGTTGATGAGGGCGTCCAGGGCCCGACTGCGGCGGTAAAGGGTCCCGGCGCCTAGGGCTCGCTCCTGCGGCGTCAACCACGCATCCATGACCCCATCCACCGCTTCGGAGGCGGCCAGGTCAGCGCGGAGTTCGGCGCGGAAGCGCGCTTCCTCGCCAAGGGCCAAGGCCTTCCGGGTACTGTAGCGGTCGACCTGCCCCGCGAGGGACAGGAGCCGGGCTTGCTGCGTCAGGAGCGTGGTCGCCAAGAGCGCCACCAGGGCCGTCACCAGCAGCATGGTGAGCAGGGCCACCCCCCGGGCGGGCCGGGGCGGCGGAGTCCAGCGCCTAGCCCGGCTCATCGCCGACGCCTCGAGGTTTGCGGTTCCACGCTCACCGGTCCGGTGGGCGCCGGATTAGCGGTGGCAGCGTTGGCGTTCGTCAGTTCCGGGAAGCCCTCCGGTAGGCGCCAGAAGCGACTTAGGGTCGGCCCCCAGATCTCTGATTCAAAGGCACACTGCAGGCCCCTTGCTTCGGGCTCTAGGCCATTCTCTGCCCGGGAGGCCAGCATCTGGGGATCGAGGGGCCATTCCCGGTAGCGTTGGCCGTCGCTGGCGAGGATCTCGCAGGTCAACCCGGTGAGCTCAAGGCCGAAGCTGACCTCCCGCGCTTCGGTTTCGGGCAGCTGATCGAGCACGGGCCAATAGCGCCGGGTGAGCTCGCCCTTTTCCAGACGCCAAGCGACGCGCTGGAGCTCCCCGCGGGCGGGCGCATCCTCCTCAAGCCCCTGCTCGCCCCGGCGTCCCGCGCGGGTGAGGGTCAGCTCACCGGCAGACAGCGCAAGGGCCGGAAGGGGATCGCCGTAGCGATCCCGCACGGGTCGCTGCACCCACTGCTGAACATCCTGCTCAAAGCGGAAAAGGCTTCGCACAAGCGCCCCTAGGGCCGCCTCGCGGGTGCCCAGCCCCTGGCTCTGGGTGACCGCATCGCGGAGGAGCCGCGCTGACGCGGCGCCAATGATCGCGAAGATGGCGAGGGCTACCAGCACCTCCATGAGGGTGAAGCCTTGGCGCCGGCGGTGGGCGGAGTACTCGATCATGGCGGCGCCAGCCAGGCAGAGGACAGGCTGGCGGAGGGGGTGCCTTGGTCCCCGGCGGGCCAAACTCGAAGTTCCACGGAGAAGAGCCCAGGCAGGTCCGTGGATTTCGTTTCTGCCTCGAGTCGCCAGCGACGCCCCGCAAAAAGCGCTTCCCCCTGTCGTCGTCCGGGGCTTCCGCCCTCCTCGAAGTCGAGGCCCCAGCGCTCCAGCGTATTGCTTGCCAGATAAGTGGCGAGAATGCGGGTTTCCGCCTGGCCCTGAATCATGGCCCGGTCCCCGAGCCGGCCTTGCAGGGTCAGCATGGCCAAGGCAAACACCGCGAGGGCGACCAGAACTTCGACCAGGGTAAAGCCCCGTTGACGCGGCCTAGCCATGGGCTAAGGCTTCCTGGCGCACCGCGGCAAAGCGCGTGCTCGCGGGTTTTTGCGATTCCGGAGCTTGGAGTTCAGGTAGGGCGATGCCATCGCCCTTCAGGTCCAGCTGCTGGTCACTGGCTTCGTGCTCCAGGCGAAGCCAGAGCACCGTGCCCTCGCCGCTGGGGAAGAAAAGAGCTGCCCAGGGGGTGGGGGTAGCCGGACGCCCCGCCGGGCTGAGGCGGGTGAGCGTGAGGCCCGCCTCGAGGGCCCGGGGCGCGAGCCCCGCCCGGTCCTGGAGCAAGCCCCAGGTTCCGTCCCGCGGGTCCTGGCGGTGGAATTCGTAGCCCTGCTCCGTCACCTTTAGCGCAAGCACAAGCCCGTCGGCGAGGGCCTGGGTCTGGGCCAGCTGCACCGCGCCCTTGAGCCCTTCCCCGGCGCGCTGCAGGGCTCGCTCCCCGTCATCGGGACGGGCCTGGAGCATGGCGAGGCCCGCCAGCAGCCCAATGACCGCAACGGTGACGAGGAGCTCGATGAGGGTAAAGCCCCGGGCCACGCTAGGGGGTTTCGAAGGCAATATCCGCAGCGCCCCCCTCGCCCCCTTCCTGACCGTCGGCGCCCAGGCTGTAGAGCTCAAAGCGCTCCCCGCTGCTCAGATATTGGTAGGGGGTGCCCCAGGGGTCCGTGGGGAGACGCCGGAGGTAACCGCCGCTCTTCCAGCGTCGGGCCTCGGGGTAGCCCGAAGGCTGGCTCACGAGCGCCTGAAGACCCTGTTCCGTGCTGGGATAGGTGAAATTATCCAGCCGGTAGAACTCCAGCGCATTGGCAAGGGCGTTCAGATCGCTCTCGACGGCGGTGCGCTGGGCCTGCTCTTGCCGACCGGCGATATTCGGCACCACCAGCGCCGCCATGATCCCGAGGATGACTACCACCACCATGATTTCGATGAGCGTAAAGCCGCTGGCCTTTGGCCGCTCACCCATGGGAAGGGATCCGGTGCACGTGCGGGGGGCAACTCGGCGCATGGGGCGCTCCTTAAATCGCAAGCTGATTCAAATTCAAAATGGGCAGCAGGATCGCCAGCACAATCATGAGGACGAGCCCACCCATGAAAACCAGGGTCAGGGGTTTTAGCAGCTCGAGAAAGGCCGAGACGAGCCGTTCGTTGTCCCGCTCCAGGTGCCCGGCGACGCGCTCAAGCATGGTTTCGAGCTGTCCCGAGGCCTCACCGCTCGCCACCATATGCAACATGAGCGGGGGAAAGTAGCCCACCTCCCGAAGCGCCTGATGCAGGCTCGTGCCCTCGGCCACCGCCTGCCGCGCCGCGACCAAACGCTGACGAAGCACGCCATTGGTGAGGACGTCGGTGGCAATGCGGAGCCCTTCCAGCAGAGGCACGCCGCTCCCCGACAAAATGGCCAGGGTGCTAGAAAAGCGGCTGGCGTGGACCCCCTGGGTGAGACGGCGCCAGGGCGCGCCGGTGAGCGCGAGGCGCTCCACCCGCCCTTTCACCGATGGTAAAGCGTAGGCCCGGTAGGCCCCGAAGGCCAGGGCGACGGTGGCCAGCAGCACCCATAGCCCGAAGGCTTCAAGGAAGGCCGCGAGGGCCAGCAGCCCCTGGGTAAGAAGGGGTAAGGCCTGCCCCGTTTCCGCATAGACGCCGACGAGCTCGGGGACCACATAGGTGAGAAGCCCCAGCACAATGGCGAGGGATAGCACGAGTAGCAGCACGGGATAGAGCAGCGCCATCTGTAGGGTTTGCCCCGTCTCCTGGCGCCGTTCCGTGAAGCGCGCTAGGGCGTCGAGTACGCGGTCAAGGTGCCCGGCCTGTTCGCCGGCGGCCACCGTGGCTCGGTAAAGATCATCGAAGGCTGCGGGATAGGCGCCCAGGGCCTGGGCGAAGCTTTGTCCCTCGAGGATTCGGCCCCGCACCCCGAGCAGCAGGCTCTGGGCCCGGCCCTGATCCGCCTGAGCCGCGGCAGCGCCCAGGGCTTCCTCCAGCGGCAAGCCGGCTGCGAGGAGTGTGGCGAGGTGGCGGGTTACGAGGGCCCGCTCGAGGGGGGCCAGGCGAGGTTTTCGTTCGAAGAGCCGACCCCGGTTCGTGCCCTCCGCGGCCGGGGACACCTCCATGGGGGCCCAGCCCCGATCCCGGAGGAGCTGGCGCACCTGGCGAGGGCTATCGCCTTCTAAAACGCCCTTTTGTTCCCGCCCAGCCCCGTCGAGGGCTCGAAAGTCATAGGCGCTCATCCTTCGTCCCGGGTCACGCGGAGCACTTCCGTGAGGGTGGTTTCCCCAGCCAGGATTTTTCGCTTTCCATCGTCGAAGAGCGTGTGGCTGTGATGGGCTGCGGCTTCGGCGAGGGCCTGGGCCGGCGCATCATCATGGATGAGCTGGGACAGGGTGCTGTTGATGTTCACCAGCTCGTAGATGCCCGTGCGTCCCCGGTAGCCCGTGCCCGCGCAGGCCTCGCAGCCGACGGCGTCGAAGAGCCTGGGGGCCCCTTCCCCCCCATCACCGAGCCCCAGGAGGGCTTGGGTACGCGCATCCGCCGGCGCGGACACCTTGCAGTGTTCACAGAGGCGGCGCACGAGGCGCTGGGCCAGCACGGCGCTGAGGCTCGAGGAAAGGAGATAAGATTCCACGCCCAAATCCCGAAGCCGGGCGATGGCCCCGAGGGCGCTGTTGGTGTGCAAGGTCGAAAGCACGAGGTGGCCCGTAAGGGCCGCCTGAATAGCGATCTCCGCCGTTTCCAGATCGCGGATTTCCCCGACCATGACCACGTCCGGGTCCTGGCGCAGAATAGCCCGAAGGCCTCGAGCAAAGGTCATCTGCGCTTTGCTGTTGACCTGGGTTTGGCCAATGCCCGGAAGGTGGTATTCGATGGGGTCCTCTACGGTCATCACGTTGGCACTTTGCGTATCGAGGGTGCTCAGGGCCGCGTAGAGGGTGGTGGTTTTTCCCGAACCCGTGGGGCCGGTCACCAAAACAATGCCATGGGGCCGGCGTACAACCTCTTTCAGGGCCGCGAGGGCGTCCGGCGCCATGCCGAGCTTTTCCAGCTCAAGGCGCCCGGCTTGCTTATCCAGGAGGCGCAGTACGACCCGCTCGCCGCTCGCCGTCGGCAGGGTAGAAACGCGCACGTCCACCTCTCGCCCCGCGACGCGAAGGCTGATGCGCCCATCCTGCGGCACCCGCTTTTCTGCGATATCGAGCTTCGCCATGACCTTCAAGCGGGAGACGAGAAGGGGCGCCAGGGCCCGCTTCGGACGCACGATTTCCCGAAGTACCCCATCGATGCGAAAGCGCACGGCGAGCACGTGGTCGAAGGTTTCAAGGTGAATATCTGAGGCGTCCTCCCGAATGGCTTCCGAGAGGATGGCATTCAGAAGGCGAATGATGGGCGCTTCGTTTTCCTGATCAAGGAGGTCTTCCGTCTCCCGGACCTCTTCCGCAAGGGCCGCCAGATCAAAGGCATCGCCGATATCCTCCACCATTTGCCGGGCCGCGGAGCCTTCCCGCTCAAAGGCGCTGCCCAGGCGCGCTTCGAAAGCCTCCTCGCTTTCGCCCGTCCAGCTAATCGGACCGGGGGCTCGGCGCTGGGCTTCGGCGAGGGCCGGGGCCTGCATCGTCGGGCGAAAATACCCTTGGGTCCCGCCCTGCCCGTCCAGCATCAGCAATACCCCGTGGCGCCGGGCATAGGCAAAGGAGAAGAGCGGGCCCGCACTTGCCGGGGCCGGAGTCGGCTCCGGTGCGGCAGCGCTTAGGGGTGCAGTATCCGTCATAGCCATAGGCCCGCCTCAGTGAGATCGTCATAATAGCAAGGGGGGGCAAGGGCCCTCTATGGCAATTGCGTGACAGGAGTGCCCATGCAAGCACCACCTCCGGCTCGCGGCGGCGCCCGCATGGATTTAAACCTCTATCGCGTGCTCGACGCCATCTACGCCGAGGGCAGCCTGACCAAGGCCGGTCGGCGCCTGGGCCTTTCCCAGCCCGCCACCTCCCACGCGCTTGCGCGGCTTCGGGACGTCTTCGGAGATCCGCTCTTTCTGCGCTCGGCCCACGGCATGGTGCCCACGGCCCTCGCGAAGGACCTCATCGGTCCCGCCCGCCAAGCCCTGCGCCTTCTCGAGGATCCCTTAAGCGCCGCCCAGCCCTTCGAGCCCGCGGGCGCAACCCTACGCTTTCGCATCAGCATGAGCGATTTGAATGAGGCGCGGCTCCTGCCGCGGCTGGTGCAGCTGCTTCGGGAAGAGGCCCCGGGGGTGACCCTAGAAAGCTTCTCCGTGCCCCGGCGGGATCTGGTGCAGGCCCTTGCCACCGGAGCGCTCGATCTGGCGCTCGATGTTCCCCTGCTGTCCGATCCCCTCGTTCATCATGCGCCCCTGGGAGAGGATCGCTATGTCTGCGTCTTGCGCCAGGATCATCCCCTGGGCACCGAGGCGCTGACCCTCGAGCGCTTCCTCGAGCTTGACCATATTCACCTGTCCTCCCGGCCCCGGGGGCTGGGTCACGTGGATCTGGCCCTTGAACGCCTGGGGAAGCGACGCCGTATTATGCTGCGGGCGCAGCACTTCCTGGTGGCGCCGGAGGTGCTCATGACCTCCGACCTTGCGCTGACCGTTCCTGAAAGCTTTGCGGACCACATGGCACTGCGCTATCCCCTCCGCCGCGAGCCCCTGCCCTTTCCCCTGCCGCCCCTGGAAAGCCATTTGTATTGGCTGTCCCAACGGGATGCCGACCCTCCCCTGCTTTGGTTCCGCAGCTTGCTGGCCCAGGTGGCCCGGGGCCTCGGGAAATCACGTAAACTCGCGCCAACCAGCAGGGATTCAACAGCATGATCAAAGCGTTTGCGGGGCAGCACCTCCTTAGCGTCCAGGAACTGAACCTCGAGGCCGTGGAGACGGTGTTTTCCGTTGCTGACCGCATGGTGCCCTTCGCGGAGCGGCGCATGGTCACCCGGGTGCTGGAAGGCGCCATCCTCGGCAACATGTTTTTTGAACCGAGTACGCGCACCCGGGTCAGCTTCGGCTGTGCCTTCAACCTCCTTGGGGGCGAAGTGCGGGAAACCATCGGCATGGAGAGCTCTTCCCTAGCGAAGGGCGAGTCGTTGGAAGATACGGCTCGGGTGCTCTCTGGCTACAGCGACGTCATTGTGATGCGCCACCCCGAGGAAGGCGCCGTGGACCGCTTTGCCCAGGCGAGCCGCGTGCCGGTCTTGAACGGCGGCGATGGCGCTCGGGAGCATCCCACGCAGGCGCTGCTCGATCTCTACACCATTCGCCGCGAGCGCGCGGCCCTGGGGCTCAGCCTCGAAGGGCTCCGCATCGCCCTCATGGGAGACCTTCGTTACGGCCGTGCCGTCCACTCCCTTGTGCAGCTTCTAAACTTGTATCCGGCCATTGAGTTTCACCTCATCAGCCCGCCGGAGCTCGCCCTGCCGCCGGTGTACGAAGAGGCACTTCGGGCTCGGGGCCATCGGGTGTTTCGCCACGATACCTTGGCGCCGGGGCTTGCCGCGGCCGATATCGTCTACGTCACCCGCACCCAGGAGGAGCGCTTCCCGAGCCCGGGGACTCGAGTTCGGACCGGCGGCCTCGTTCCAAATCGTCACAGCTGTCTCGACGTTGCCAACGCAGATGCTGGAGATGAGCGAC
>JAURCQ010000043.1 GCA_030828335.1 Gammaproteobacteria bacterium | reverse complement strand
CTTCCTCCGCGGCTCGCGCTTCCACGGCTGCCAGGGCCGGGGAGCCGTTCGAAAGCCCGTCCTCGTCGACGTTCGCGAGAATCATCACCGGCTTCGCCGTGAGGAGGAACAACAGCCGTAAGCGGGCCCGCAGGGCCTCATCGGCCTCGGCGAGCACCACCCTCGCGGGGGTGCCGGATTCCAAGGCCCCTTGAATCTTCTCCAGGAAATCCGCTTCGGCCTTGGCGTCCTTGTCCCCCACCTTTGCCGCCCGGGATACGCGCGCCAGGGCCTTCTCCACCGTATCGAGATCTGCGAGGAGCAGCTCCGTGTTGATCACGTCCATATCGGCAAGGGGGTCCACGCGCCCATCGACGTGGATCACGTTCTCATCGTCGAAGCAGCGCACCACGTGGGCAATGGCGTCCGTTTCCCGGATATTGCCCAGGAACTGATTCCCCAGCCCCTCGCCCTTCGACGCTCCGGCCACCAGCCCAGCGATGTCCACAAACTCCATGGTGGTGGGCACCACGCGCTGGGGCTTTACGATCTTCGTCAGGGCGTCCATGCGCGGATCGGGGACAGGCACCACCCCCGTATTCGGCTCGATGGTGCAAAAGGGGAAGTTCTCCGCGTCGATGCCGGCCTTCGTCAGCGCATTAAACAGCGTTGATTTGCCCACGTTGGGCAGCCCCACGATGCCGCACTTAAATCCCATGGTGTTATTTTCCTTCCGAAAGGGTGCCCGGCCGGGTGGCCGAGTGTAGCGCCGTAGCCGCCCGCTCCCACTGCCCTGCGACCAGGGTGGGTAACACGGCCCGAACCTCTTTAAATACGGTGGCCAGCACGTCCCGCTCCCCAGCTGGGGGTCGGGAAAGCAGATAGCCCGTCACGCGATCCTTATGCCCCGGGTGACCCACGCCCAAGCGCAGGCGCGCAAAGGCGTTCTTGCCCCCAAAGGCGTTGATCGTATCCCGCAGCCCGTTATTGCCCCCATGCCCGCCCCCAAGTTTCAGCTTCGCCACCCCCAGGGGGAGATCGAGCTCGTCGTGGAGCAGCGCGATGTTCTCGAGGGGAATGCGATAGAACTGAGCCACCGCCAGCACGGCGCGGCCCGTCGCATTGTAAAAGGTCTCGGGAATCAGGAGGCGAAGATCTTCCCCCCCAAGGGAGGCGCGGCCAAGGCGGCCGAAGAATTTTTTCTCAGCCTTAAGGGAGACACCGAGCTCGTCGGCGATAAAAGAGACGCAGTCTGCCCCCGCATTGTGGCGGGTATGTTCGTACTCAGCGCCGGGGTTCCCCAGGCCCACCAGCAGGCGAATCGCTGTGCTCATGGCCCTGAGCCCTCGTCATGCAAGCGGCCAGGACCCCACCGGGGCCCTGGCCCTTCGGCCTTAGCCTTATTCGCCGCCGTTTTCGGCGGGCGCAGCCTCACCGTCCTCGGCAGCCTCAGCCCCTGCACCACCGCGCGCCGCAATCACGGACACAATGGCTTGATCGTGGTCACTGCCCTGGCCCAGGGCAGGGATCGTCACCCCTTCCGGCAGGGTAATATCCGTCAGGTGCAGAGACGCCCCTGCCTCGAGAGCAGACACATCGATTTCCAGATATTCAGGAAGCGCTGCCGGCAAGGCCGTCACGGTCACTTCGTTCATATTCTGGCTCAGGCGGCCGCCGGCCTTCACGCCCACGCAGTCCTCTTCCCCCACAAGGTGGAGCGAGAGGTTCACGGTCAAGGGCTGGTTGGCGTCCACGCGCAGAAAATCGATGTGCATGATGTCGCCGCGTGCCGGATGACGCTGGAGGTCCTTCACCACCGCGGGGATCTTGCTGCCGCTGAGGTTGAGCTCAAGCACCTGGGAATAGAAGGCCTCAACACTTTCAGCCTTCGCCAGTTCCCGGGCCTCAAGGGACACGGATTGGGGGGCAGCTTCCCCGCCATAAACAATACCGGGCACACGCTTTTCTAGACGACGCAGGCGGCGGCTCGCACCTTTCCCCACATCTTCCCGTGGCTCGGCGTTCAAAACCAATTGGTCGGTCATGACAACACCTCTCTTACTGGGGAGCGTTACCGCCCCGGCGCGACCACCGAGGGCACTCCCTTTGCCCGCCCGGAATTGGGCCTTGGGCACCATGCGGCGCACGAAGCGCCTAGCCGAAGAGCTCGCTAATGGACTCTTCGTTGCTTACGCGGCGGATGGACTCCGCCAGCAGCTCATCCAGGGAGAGCTGCACAATTTTTTCGCTGGCCTCACCCTCTGCGGAGAGGGGAATGGTGTCCGTGACCACCAGCCGGTCGAGCACCGAGGCCTCGATGCGCGCCACGGCCCCGCCGGACAGCACGGGGTGCGTGCAGTAGCTCACCACGGACTTTGCCCCCATCGCCTTCAGGGCCTCCGCCGCTTTGCAGAGCGTCCCCGCCGTATCGACGATATCGTCGACCAAAATACAGCTGCGCCCGGCCACGTCCCCGATGATGTTCATCACCTGCGCCTCATTGGCCCGGGGCCGCCGCTTGTCGATGATGGCGAGATCCGCGTCATCAAGCTGCTTAGCGATCGCTCGGGCCCGAACCACCCCGCCAATATCGGGAGACACCACCACCGGATCGTCGTAGCCCGCCGCCCGGGCGTGGTCCACGAGCACCGGCGAGGCGTACACGTTATCCACGGTGATGTTGAAGAAGCCCTGGATCTGATCGGCGTGGAGATCCACCGTCAGCACCCGGTTCACCCCCGCCGTGGCGATCATGTCGGCCACCACCTTGGCGCTGATGGCTACCCGCACGGACCGGGGCCGCCGATCCTGACGGGCGTAACCGAAGTAGGGCATCACCGCCGTGATCCGCCCCGCGGACGCGCGCTTAAGCGCATCCGCCATGATCAGCAACTCAAGAATGGCGTCACTCGTGGGCGCACAGGTGGACTGGAGGATGAACACGTCCTGGCCTCGGACGTTCTCCTGGATTTCCACGTCCACTTCGCCGTCACTAAAACGTCCCACGCGGGCGCGGCCCAGGCTATAGCCGAGGCGATCCGCGATGCGCTGGGATAGCTGAGGGTTAGCGTTACCCGTGAACAATTTCAGCTTAGACACGGACAACCCCTCAACTCGCGCCGAAGGCGCCGAGATATGGCTGGGGTGGCAGGACTCGAACCTGCGAATGCCGGAATCAAAATCCGGTGCCTTACCAACTTGGCGACACCCCAATAAAACGCGTTTCGAAGCCCTAGGCTTCGGTGCTCATGCCTTCCGCCCGCTCCGGGCTTTCCGCCAGCGCCCGCACGGCCCAGCCCCGCCAGGGCTTAGGCACTGCTGCGGCGCAGGCTTCTGCCGCGCTGCGCGAGGGCAGGCGCGCGAAGAGACATGCGCCCGTGCCCGTCAGCTGCGCCGGCCCGAAAGCCGAGAGCCAGGCCTGCGCCCGTCCCACCTCGGGGTACCGGGCCAGCACCGCCGGCAAGCAGTCATTATGGCCACCGCCGTCGAAAAAGGCGGGTATTCTGCTGAGGGGGGTATCCCGTGTCAATTCCGGCGCGGAAAAGATTTCCTTCGTCGGCACGGAAACCCCGGGATGAAGCACCACAAGATGGCGCTCCCCGGTCCCCAGAGGAGTGAGGCGCTCCCCCACCCCCTCGGCCCAGGCCGTCTGCCCGTGCACGAAGACGGGCACATCAGCGCCCAGCCGCGCCCCCAGCTCCGCGAGCAGGGTCCGGGACGCCCCGAGGCCCCAAAGTCGGTTAAGGCCCAGGAGCGTAGCGGCGGCATCGCTCGAACCGCCGCCCAGCCCGCCGCCCTCGGGGATGCGTTTCCTTAGCGTTAGGGTCGCGCCGTAGCTGACCCCAAAATGATCCTGAAGGGCGCACGCTGCGCGGAGGCAAAGGTCGTCCTCGCCGCCGGGCTGATCGCTGTCCGGGGAAAAGCCCAGGGTCGCTGCGGGACTAAGGGTGAGCTCGTCGCACAGGTCGATCAGCTGAAAGACCGTTTGCAGCGTGTGATAGCCATCGCTTCGCCGCCCAGTGATATGCAAAAACAAATTCACCTTGGCGCAGGGATAAAGGGTTAGGGCTTCGGTCATGGCGAGCGCTCCCAGCGGTAGGGCACCAGGGTAAAGGTGGTGGCGCCCTGGGTCAGGATCACTTGCTCCGGGCGCCCTGCGCCATCCTGGCGAACGCGCACGGTCCACCCCGCCTGCTCAAAGCGCCCCTCGCCGCGATTCCGCACCGCCCCGAGCCCCGGCGCAGGGCGACCAAACAGCCAATGGGGCAGCGCGCTGAAGGGGGGCGGCACGGCCATCCAGCCCGCCAGGAGCGCGTCAGGCGCAACCACCTGCACCTGGCCATTCTGCAGAAGGGTCGCGCTCGCGCCCGCCCCCTCGAGCACCACCAGCCCCGCCCCAAAGGGCCCGAAGGCCGTCACGCGATAGGCCTCGCCCTGCTGAACCCAGGTGAGCTGCCCTCGCCCGGAAGCGTCCTCGCTGCGAAGGGAAACCCGGGCTTCGAGGAAGAATTGCGTGGGGGATAGGCCCGTCTCCACGGGAGCGCTTTGACACCCCGCCAGCCAGAGGAGCCCCCATAAGGCCCACAGGTAACGGACCATCTACACGCCCCCCAGGCCACGGCTCAGCTGGCGACGCATGACTGTCAGGGCCCGATCCCCCAGCAGCCGGCGGACCGTTTCCACCAGCACGGGATCCTCCGGGTCCTTTTCCAAGCCCCCTAGCCAGGCCTGGCGGGCCCGGTTTCGACGGCCAAGGCGCCAGTAAGTCTCCCCCAAGTGCGCCGCGATTTCCCCGTCGCCCCGGCGCTCGAAGGCTTCCCGAAGGGGCGGCAGGGCCGCCTCGTAAGCGCCGCGCTGAAAGGCCACCCAGCCCAGGGAGTCGAGGAACGCGGGCGTTCCCGGCGCGAGCTCCAGGGCTCGCTCCACCAAGCGCTGAGCCTCTTCCAGACGCTCACCGCGCTCCGCTAGGAAAAAACCCAGCGCATTGAGCGCCTGCGCGTGCACCGGTGCCAGGGCAAGCACCGCCCGGAGATCGGCCTCCGCGGCGGCAAAATCCCCCGCTTGCTGTGCGAGGAGGCCTCGGCGGTAATGAAGCGAAGGGGTGGCTTTGATCTGAAGCGCGAGGGCCAAGACGCCCCGAGCGGCTTCCGTCCCCTCGGCTTCCGCCAGTAAAGCATCGGAGAGCGCAAGGGCCGTGCGCTCCCGCGCGTCGGGGTAGCGCGCAAACTGCGCATCAGCGAAGCCTAGGAGCGCACCCTGATCGGCGCTGGCCCTGAGCCAGTAGGCGGCCCGGCGCAGCATGCGCCCGTAGTCCCGGCCCAGGGGCACCGTTTCCCAGTAGGCCAGGGCCGCGGCCAAAGCCCCTTGCCGGGCAGCGATTTCCCCGCGATGGAAGGCCACCGGCGCCGGCCGCTCGCCAAGGGCTTCCAGCCGATCAAGATAGGTCGTGGCCTCCGCCAAGCGGTTCTGATCCAGGTGGATCAGCGCCAGCGCAAGGAGCAGATCTGCGTTCTCACCGCTGCGCTGGAGCAGCACGAGGAAATCATCCCGCGCCTCGTCAAGATGATTTAAGCGCACCTGGAGCCGAGCCCGGGCAAAGCGCAGCCCCCCAGCGTCGGGGAAGATCGCAAGCCCTGCCTCTAGCTGGGCCAGGGCGGCCCGAAGCTGCCCCGTACCCTCGAGGGCTTCCGCGCGCCAGCTCACGGCCTGAGGGCTATCCATCATGGAAAGGCCCGCGTCGGCCATGAGGATAAGCGCATCCTCGTAGAGCTGCAGCGCCACAAAGAGCCGGGCCCCGGCGCGGGCCTGAGCCCGCGCCAGGGGAAGGGTGGCGCCCTCGCGAAAGACCTCCCGGGCCAGGCTCTGGGCCATGAAGCGCTGCGCCGCCGGCGCTTCCTCCCCGGCCAAAACGCCTTCGACGAAGCGATCAAAGATTTCGGGGCCCGCAGCGGCGGCCAGGGGCGCGAGGGCGTCAAGGGCTTCCCCGTAGTTCCCGGCCCGCCCCAGGGCTCGGGCGAGGGCCAGGCGCCCCGCCCGGTCGGCCTTTTGGGCCAAGCGCGCCCGGGCGAGCGTCAGCTCCAAGGCCGGATCTTCGCCGTAGCCCGCCAAGGTCAGCACGCGCTGGAGCAGAGCGCTGTCCGAAGCGCTGCCCTCGGCCTTGAGAATCGTCATATATGCGGCCAGAGCACCGTCTAGATCTCCGCTGAGAAGCTGCCGCTCCGCCGCCATGAGGGCAAGCATGAGGTCCGGGGGCATGGCCCGCGGGGGCGCCAGGGGGGCGGACTCGGAAAACGCCTCTGCGCTTGAGTCATCCATCTCTGGCGAAGGCAAGGGCGCAGACGGAAGGGACCTCGGCGTCGCCGCGCAGCCGCTCAAAAACAGCGCAACAAGCACCCCCCCGAGGGCCCGAAACAGGCGCCTTAACCGGGGGAGGACAGGGACGGGATTTTCCGCCACAATGGGCGCCTTAGCGGGTGTCAAGCTATCCTGACACCCAGCCGTCCTAGCGTCGCTCCAAGGGGGAGATGAAAGAAGGGCGGTTTCAGTCACGGGGGTGGGTGTTTACCTAAGCGTTAGTTATGAGTGTGCTGGCTCTCGGGTTCAATCATGTCACGGCGCCGATCGAACTGCGCGAACGCGTGGCCTTTCCGACCCATCAGCTCCCCGATGCCTTGCGGGCGCTGCGCGAATCCCTGCGTCTCGAAGAAGTCGCCATCCTCTCGACCTGTAACCGTACCGAACTTTACTGCTGGGCGCCCGACACCGATCCCGGCGCCATCCTCGACTGGGTGAGCAGCTATCACCACATGGATCGCGCGCGCCTCTCCCAATCGGCCTATCTACATCACGACCAAGCCGCAGTGCGCCACACCATGCGCGTGGCCGCGGGACTCGATTCCATGGTCCTCGGGGAGCCGCAAATTCTCGGGCAGGTCAAGGATGCCTGGGACATCGCCCGGGATACGGGCACCCTTGGCCCGGAGCTCGACCGCCTTTCCCAACACACCCTGAGCACCGCCAAGCGCGTGCGCACGGATACGGACATCGGGCGCCACCCTGTTTCCGTCGCCTATGCTGCGGTCAGCCTTGCCCAGTCTATCTTCACCAAGCTGGGCGATGCCCGGGCCCTTTTGCTGGGCGCCGGCGATACCATCGAACTGGTGGCGGAGCATCTGCGGCAGGCCGGCGTGCATCGCATGACCATCGCTAACCGCACTTACGCTCGGGCCCGAAATCTGGCAGAGCGCTTTGGAGCGGAGGCGATCTTGCTCTCCGATGTCAGCGCGGCCCTCCCTCAGGCCGATATCATCATCGCCTCCACCGCCGCGGACCTGCCCATCCTGGGCAAGGGCATGGTGGAAAGTGCCTTGAAGGCGCGGCGTCGCCGTCCGATGTTTATGGTGGATATCGCCGTTCCCCGGGACATCGAACCCCAGGTGGGGCAGCTCGATGACGTCTTTCTCTACACCGTCGACGATCTCGCAGATATCATCGCGGAGAACCGCCGGGCCCGCGAGCACGCGGCGCAGGATGCGGAACAGATTATTGAGCAGGGCGTTAGCGCCTATCTCCGCGATGTTCGGGCGCGGGCAGCCTCGGAAACGGTGCGGGCCTACCGATCCCTGGCGGAAGCGCAGGCCGAAGAGGAGCTCGAGCGGGCTCTGAAGCGGCTGCGCGCCGGGGAATCCCCGGAAGCGGTGCTCCAGCGCTTCAGCCGATCCCTCACCAATAAACTGACCCACCTGCCCACGGCGCGGCTGCGGGAAGCGAGCGCTGCCGGGCGCCATGAGGTGGTGGCCCACGGGCGCCGCCTCCTTGGCCTCGATGCCGGCTACCACGACGAATAAGCCTGCGCCCCCGGGGCGCACCGCAAGGAACCACACTGCATGAGAAGCAGCCTTTTAGCCCGGCTAGAAGAGGCGAAGGATCGCCATGAGGAACTGGCCGCCCTCATGGCCGACCCGGAAACCAGCCAAGATGCCGGCAGCTACGCGCGCTTCTCCAAGGAATACGCCGAGCTCGATCCCATCATTGTCGCCTTTCAGCACTGGAGCGCAGCTGAGGACGAGGTCGTCGGCGCCCGAGAGCTTCTCAGCGACGATGACCCTGAGCTACGGGCCCTGGCCAAGGAGTCCCTAGGAGAAGCCGAAGCGGAACGGGATCGCCTCGAGGAAGCCCTCGAGCAGCTGCTCATGCCTCGGGACCCAGAAGATGGGGCCAATGTCTTTCTTGAGATCCGCGCCGGCACCGGCGGCGATGAAGCCGCCCTCTTCGCCGGCGATCTTCTGCGCATGTACCTGCGCTACGCAGAGCAGCAGCGCTGGCAGTCGGAAATCCTCTCCGAGCGGCAAGCGGAGCTTGGCGGATACCGGGAAGTGGTGGTGCGCCTCGCCGGGGGCGACGGCGTCTACGGCAAGCTGAAATTCGAATCGGGCGCCCATCGCGTACAGCGCGTACCGGCGACCGAGTCCCAGGGGCGCATCCACACCTCCGCCTGCACCGTCGCCGTGCTCCCGGAACCGGAGGAGACCGCCGAGGTCGAGCTGAACAAGGAAGACCTCCGCATTGACACCTTCCGGGCATCCGGCGCGGGCGGTCAGCACGTCAACAAGACCGATTCGGCCATTCGCATTACGCACCTGCCCACGGGCATGGTGGTGGAATGCCAGGATGAGCGCTCCCAGCATAAGAACCGCGCCCGAGCCATGGGCCTACTGGCCGCCCGGCTGACGGACATGGAAAAGCAGGCCGCCCAGCAGGCCCGCTCCGATCAGCGGCGGAACCTTGTGGGCTCGGGGGATCGGTCGGAACGCATCCGCACCTATAACTTTCCCCAGGGGCGCATGACCGATCACCGCATCGATCTAACGCTCTATGCCCTCGAGGCCATTCTGGAAGGGGATCTCGACCTGGTCATCAGCCCCCTGCTCCGGGAACACCAAGCGGACCTGCTCGCCGCCGCCGAGGGATGACGGGTACCGTCGACGCCCTGCTCGCCGAGGGCCGGGCCCTCGGCCTCGACCCAGGAGCGGTGCGCGCCCTGCTGGCCCATCGCCTAGACCGCCCCCCCACCTGGCTCCTGGCCCACGGTCGGGAACCCCTCACCCCAGGGGCCTTTAGCGCCTGCCGGGAGGGCCTTGCCCGGCTCGCCGAGGGCGTCCCCCTCGGTCAAATGCTTGGGGTGGCGGAGTTTGCCGGGCTCACCCTCCGCGTCACGGAAGCAACGCTCCTGCCACGAACCGATACGGAGGTGCTGCTGGAAGGACTGCTTCGCCGCCTCCCCTCGGGACCGCTACGCATTCTTGATCTGGGCACGGGCTCCGGGGCCCTGGCCCTGGCCCTGAAAGCCGCCCGGCCCGAGCTGACGGTCTTCGCAAGCGATATCAGCCCCGACGCCCTCGCCGTAGCACAAGGGAACGCCGCGCACCTGGGCCTCGCGGTCACCTTCTTCGCGAGCGACTGGTATGCGGCGCTGCCCTCGAGCCTCTTTCCCCTCGATGCCATCGTGGCCAATCCGCCCTACATTGCGCCCGGGGACCCGGAGCTGGCGCCATCCGTAGCCCGCTTCGAGCCCGCGCTTGCGCTTTATGCGACGGATCAGGGCTTTGACGCTCTGGAGCGCGTGCTCACGGGCGCCCGTAGCCGGCTGCGCCCCGGGGGATGGCTGGGCCTCGAGCATGGCCATCGCCAGGCCGTGACCCTCGCTGCGCGTCTTCAACGCGCCGGCTATGATGCGCTGGCTCTTGAGCGAGACACGGGGGGGCGCCCCCGAGCCACCTTCGCGAGGCAACCCCATGGATGACGCCGCGCTCCTGCGCTACAGCCGTCAGCTGCTCCTCCCTGCCATCGACATCGAAGGCCAGGAACGGCTTGCCGCCAGCACGGTGCTGGTTCTGGGCTTGGGGGGGCTAGGCGCCCCGGCGGCGCTTTATCTGGCGGGGGCCGGCGTGGGCACCCTGCTCCTGGCGGACGACGACCCCATCGACCTCTCCAACTTGCCCCGGCAAGTGCTCTACAGCGAAGCGGACCTTGGAGAGAAAAAGAGCGTCGCGGCCAAAGCGCGCCTTGCCGCGCAAAACCACACGCTTACGCTAGAAGCCCTGCCCCGCCTCACCGGAGCCTCGCTCACGAAAGCGGTCACCCAAGCGGACCTCGTGCTCGACTGCACAGACCACTTCGCCATCCGCGATGAGCTGAACGAAGTGTGCCTCGCCACGGGAACGCGGTGGGTCAGTGCCGCCGCCCTGCGCACCGCAGGGCAGCTCATGGCGTTCGATCCCCCGGACGCACAAAGCCCTTGCTACCGATGCCTCTGGCCGGAACTGCCCGAACAGGACGGCGATGCCTGCGCAGAAGCGGGGGTGCTCGGCCCGGTGGTGGGACTTTTGGGCGTGCTACAAGCCCTAGAAGCGGTGAAATGGCTGACGGGCCACCGGCCGAGCGCCCTCGGCGCCGTCCTATCCTTTGAAGGCCTGAGCCTGGAGCTCAGCCGCTTTACCCTAAAGCGCCGCGCCCAGTGCCCCGCCTGCGGGGGGCGGCGCTAGGCAAGGGCAAGCTGCCCCAAGGCGCGAGGCGAGCGCCGGCAACACGCCCTCAAGAGCCGCCTGAAGCGTCGCCGGCCCGCCCAGATCAACCGTTTGGGTCACGGTCAGGCCCGCCATGCCGCAGGGGTTTATCCCCGCAAAGGGGGTCAGATCCATGGCCACGTTTAACGCTAGGCCGTGGTAGCTGCAGCCACGACGTACCCGTAGGCCCAGGGAAGCAATTTTCGCCGCCCCCACATAGACCCCCGGGGCATCGCGACGCGCATGGCCTTCGATTCCCCAATCCCCAAGGGCGTCGATTAGCGAACCCTCAATGGCATCCACGAGGCCCCGCACCCCCAACCCTCGGCGACGGCAGTCTACAAGAAGGTAAATCACCAGCTGCCCGGGGCCGTGGTAGGTCACCTGCCCGCCCCGATCCGTGGACACCACGGGAATGGCGCCAGGCGCCAGCACATGCTCGGCGCGCCCGGCCTGCCCCTGGGTGTAGACGGGGTCGTGCTCTAGCGCCCAGAGGGCATCGGGCGTTTCTGGCCCCCGATCTTCCGTATAGCGCTGCTGCGCTCGAAACATCGGCTCGTAGGCCTGGCGCCCCCACCAGAGGGCGGTGAGTTCAGAGGACGAGCTCGACACGGCCGCTGGCCTTCAAAGCTTCGAAAATCGACGCGAGCTGTGCCTCACTCTGCGCCGTAAAGGTCACGGTGACGGCAAGGAACCGGCCGTTCCTCGAGGGTCGGCAGCTGAGCTGCGCTGCGCTCACCTCCGGGGCATGGGTTTGGAAGGTCTCAAGCACAAAGGCTTCGAAGTCCGGGGTAAACGCGCCCACCACCTTGACCGGATAGGCCGGGGCGGGGAAAACAATCTTCGGCGGCTCCTGATCCATAGCGGCCTTAGCCAAAGAGGCCCGCAAACCACAGGCGCAGGGCGTCCAGCAGACGCTTGAACCACCCCGCCTCCTCCACCGGGTGCAGCGCCTGGAGGGGCGCCTCGACCACCACCTCATCGCCATTCAGCACCGCCACCGTACCCACCCGATCTCCCTCAGCCAGGGGCGCCGTGAGGGGGGCCATCATGGTGACCCGGGTTTCTAGACCCTCATGGGTGCCCCGGGGCAGGGTGAGACGGATATCCTCCGCAAGGCCGTAGGCCACGGTGGCGCGAGTGCCCTTCCACACCGGCGCCGTGGCCATGGCTTCGCCACCGGCGAGCAGGGGCTTGCTTTCAAAATAGCGGAAGCCGTAGCGCAGCAGCTTCTGCGTTTCCTGGGTACGCGCGTCGGGGCTGTTGGTCCCCAGGACCACGGAAATCAAACGCATGCCATCGCGCTCGGAAGACGCCACGAGGCAATAGCCCGCCGCCGCCGTATAGCCCGTTTTAATCCCGTCCACCGAATCGTCGACCCAAAGCAGCTCATTTCGATTACGCTGCGTAATGGGCTCGCCGGTGGTGAAGTCCTGCCCATAGGTGAAGGTTTTTTCCGAGTAATAGCGGTAGTGGTCGGGGAAATCTTCGATGAGGCGCCGTGCCAGTATGGACAGGTCCCGGGCGGTGGAGAGGTGGTCCTCCGCGGGCATACCCGTGGCATTACGGAATCGCGAGTTTTTCATGCCCAGAAGCGCCGCCTGACGATTCATCACGTCAGAAAAAGCCACCTCATCGCCAGCGAGGTATTCCGCGAGGGCCACGGAGGCATCGTTACCCGACTGAATGACCACGCCCCGGAGGAGATCCTCGAGGCGCACCTGATCCCCCACGCGGACGAACATCTTCGAGCCGTCCATGCGCCAGGCTTTCTCGCTAATCGGCACGAGATCGTCGAGGGTGGCCCGCCCCGCTGCGAGCTCCGCGGCCACGACGTAGTCCGTCATCATTTTGGTGAGGGACGCCGGCGGCAAGGCCGTATCGGCCTCATGTTCTACCAGCACGGTCCCCGTGGTGGCTTCAATCAAAATCCACGAGGCCGCGGCCAGCGCCGGGGGCCGGGGCACCAGCGCCGGCGCGGCCTGCAGGGCGGGAATCAACAGCAATAGGCTCAGGCCCAGCAGCTTACGCAGCACGGCAATGCTCCTCTGATTTAGCTTTGAACAAAGTCTAGCACGGCCGCCCCCCTACTCTTCGATGAGGAGGGGCGTCGCCGGCACATCGGAGAACATTAAAAACGCCTGCACCCGCTCCGCCCCCTGCACATCCTCGAAGGGCCCGATGCGAACGCGATAAAAAGGCGGCGGGTCCTGACGAATGGACAGGGGCGCGGGGCTTGAAGCGAGGGTAAGTAAGGGACCGAGCTCTGCCGCCAGCGCCGCCGCGGCGGCCCGGTCCTGGAACGCACCGGCCTGGAGCCACAAGCGCGTCCCCGCCCGCGCCTCCTCCCGGGGCTCCCGGGCTTCCGGGCTCGGTGGGGGAAAGGTCAGGGCCTCCAGACGCACCGGCGCCGTGCCCTGCTCGTGGAAGCCCAGGCGCCGCGCCGCCGCGTAGGAAAGATCGATAATGCGATCGTCGTGAAAGGGGCCTCGATCATTGACCCGCACCACCAGGGAGGCCCCCGTATCCTCTCGCGTTACGCGAACGTAGGTGGGAAGGGGCAAATGCTTATGCGCCGCCGTCAGGGCGAACATATCGTAGGGCTCACCGCTAG
>JAURCQ010000042.1 GCA_030828335.1 Gammaproteobacteria bacterium | reverse complement strand
ATCATTGAAATGCACGATGTAGTGCTGCGGACCAAGCATCTCGCGCCAGAAGGGTATCCAAGGCTTCGGGCCCCGACGCAAATAGGACACGCTGAGGTTCGCGACCGCGCGGACCCGCTCCGGCTTCAAGACGGCCATGGCCCAGACCACGAGGGCGCCCCAGTCGTGGCCCACAAAGATCGCTTTTTCGTGCCCGTAGTGGATCAGGAGGTCCTCGAGATCATCGGTCAGCGCCGTGATGTCGTAGGCCTCCACCGCCTCCGGACAGCTGCTGCCGCCGTAGCCCCGCTGGTTGGGAACGATGACGTCGAAGCCCGCGGCGGCGAGGAGGGGAATCTGATGGCGCCAGCTGTAGGCGTGCTCAGGCCAGCCGTGGCAGAGCACGATGGCGGGTCCCCCCGCCGTCCCCGCGCGGAACACCTCCAAGGTAGCACCGCGGGTGCGCACAAACTCCGCTTGCGGAAAGTCCATCCTCCCTCCTTTTCCCCTATGCTGCCCTGGGAGCTTACGCGAAAGGCCGGGGGGCAGGGCAAGATGAGGCGCATGCAGATAGGTAAAAGACGAGGGGTAGGGGCGCTGATGTTGGCGCTTGTTCTCAGCGCCTGCGCGCCGCCCCCGGCGCCGCAGGGGGGGGAGTGCCTGAGCGAGGCGCCTGCCGCCGTGTTGGTTCCCCGAGGGGAAGGGAGGATGGGCTCCGATGCGGCCTATCCCGAGGAAAGGCCTTCCCGCCCGGTGCGCAGCGGCGGATTCTCCATCGATGCCCTAGAGGTGAGCAACGCCGCCTTCGCCCGTTTCGTGGCGGCCACGGGCTACGTCACCGACGCGGAGCGGCCCCAGCCGGGCTTTGGGGTGCCTGGCGCCGCGGTCTTTACCTATCCCACCGCAGAAAACCCCAGCTGGTGGCGCTTCGTGGAAGGGGCCTCTTGGCGGGCGCCGGAGGGCCCCGGATCTTCCCTCGAGGGCCAGGACGCGCTCCCCGTGGTGCAGGTGTCCCAGCGTGACGCGGCAGCCTACGCCGCTTGGGCCGGGGGGCGCTTACCCACAGAGACGGAGTGGGAGTTCGCTGCCCGGGCCGGCAGCACCACCCGCTATGTTTGGGGGGATGCCCTGGCGCCGGAGGGGGTGCTTCAGGCGAATACCTGGCAGGGCCGCTTCCCGGTCCGCAACAGCGGCGACGATGGCTATCTAAGCCGGGCGCCGGGGGGCTGCTTTCCGCCGAATGGTTTTGGCCTGTACGACATGATCGGCAACGTTTGGGAGTGGACCGCCACGCCCTACGACGCTCCGCCCTCGGAGGGTGAGCTTCGCTTCACCATCAAGGGCGGCTCCTATCTCTGCGCCGAAAACTACTGTCACCGTTTCCGGGCCTCGGCTCGTCAAGCCCAGGAGGCGGGGCTACCCACCAATCACATTGGCTTCCGCGTTGTTTATGATGAGGGCCAGGCTAGGAAGGGATAGGAGAGAGACGAATGAGCGAAAAGGGCGGTTGCCTCTGCGGCCAGTACAGCTACACGTTCCCCCGGGAGGCGGTGGTGTCGGCTCACCATTGCCACTGCACGGACTGTCAAAAGATGACCGGTAGCGGCAAGGCCACCATCATCATGGTGCCCACGGAGACCTTGGCGTCCACCGGTGAGCTGAAGACCTACACGGTCACGGGCACGGACGGCGGGCGGGTGACGCGGGGCTTCTGCCCCACCTGCGGCTCTCAGGTGCTGAGCTACCTCGAGGGCATGGACGCGCTGAAGTTCATTAAGGCCGGCACCCTCGAGAACAGCGACTGGGTGACCATCGCCTCGAGCTTTTGGTCGAGCACGGCCCGAGCCTGGGATCCGGTGCGCGCCGATGCCCAGGCCTTTGAGAAAAACCCCAGCAGCGTTTAGGCGCTTTTTGGGGCCTGGGTGATCACCAGCTTGCCGGCGATGGCCCCGGCGAGCTGATCCTCGAGGGCAGATACCACGGCCTCCAGGGGCCGGGCGTCCACCGGGGGCGCTGTCAGCGCTCCGCTTTCCAAGAGGCTTCGCAAGCGCGCGGCGAGGCGCGGATTTAACGTGCGGTCAGCGCGCATGGCCCCGCCCCAGTCCACGCCCACGACGCTGCTGCGCTTCAGCAGCGCCAAATTCAGGGGTAGCTTGGGAATGGTGCCGCTGGCAAAGCCCACCACCAGGTGGCGACCGCCGGGGCTCAGGCTGCGGAAGGCCGCTTCGCTAAAGCTGCCCCCCACAGGGTCATACACCACCGTGAGCGCCTCGCCGCGAAGGGCTGCCTTCAGATCCTCTCGGAAGCTGTCGAGATGGGGGTTCACCACCGCATCGGCGCCCGCGGCGCGGGCCGCCTGCGCCTTCCCTTCGGAGGAGGCCCCGGCCACCACCCACGCCCCCAGGGCCTTGGCCACGGCGATGGCCGCGGTCCCTACGCCGCCCCCACCGCCGAGCACCAGCACCCGCTCCCCGGGGGTGAGGCGGAGGCAATCCTCAAGGCCATAGAGGGCGGTGAAGCTGTTGATAGGCAGGCTCGCCCCCTGGGCGAGGGAGAGGCTGCCCGGGAGGGCGTAAACCTGGCTGGCTGGGGCAAGAGCCCCTTCCGCCAGCGTGCCCTGGCCCAGGCCGTAGACCTGATCACCTACGGAAAGACCCTCCACCCCGGCCCCCAGGGCTTCCACGGTCCCGGCGAACTCGCTCCCAGGCACGTAGGGGAGGGGCGGCTGGATCTGGTACTTCCCAGCGATTAAAAGCCCATCGACAAAGCCCAGCCCCGTGGCGCCCACGCGCACGGAGACCTGCCCGGGACCGGGCTCGGGCCAGGGGGCGTCCTCAAGCACGAGGTCCTTGGGTGGGCCATAGCGGTGGCAAACCAGGCGTTTCATGGGCACTCCTTAAACGATGGCAGTGGGGCCCTGGGCCAGGAGACCCGCGTAGATCCCCCCCTGGGCCTGAAGAATGTCATGGGTGCCCAGCTCGGCGATGGTGCCGCCGGCGATGACGGCGATCTGGTCGGCGTGACGGATAGTAGACAGGCGGTGCGCGACCACCACGGCGATGCGATCGGCCAGCACGGCCTTTAGGGCTTGGGTGATGAGCGCTTCCGTTTCTGAATCGATGGTGGCCGTGGCCTCATCCAGGATCACCAGCTCCGCATCGCAGAGGAGCACTCGGGTGAGGGATAGAAGCTGGCGCTGCCCCGCGGACAGGCGGCTGCCCCCTTCCCCCACCTCGAAGGCCAGACCCTGGGGCAGGGCGCGAACGAAGGCGGCGCCCTGGCTGGTTTCCAGTGCCGCCCAGAGTTCGCCTTCCGAGGCGCCGGGCTTCGCAAAGCGAAGGTTGTCCGCGATGGTGCCGGAGAAGATATGGGCATGCTGGAGTACCACGCCGAGCCGAGCCTGCCAGGCCTTAAGCGGTAGGTTCCGGTACTCCACACCATCAACGTAAATGCCGCCGCGCGTGGGTTCATAAAAGCGACACAGGAGGGCGCTGAGGGTGCTTTTCCCGCCCCCCGTGGGACCAATGAGCGCCGTGAGCGTGCCTCGGTGGAGGGTCAGCTCAATGTCCCGCAGTACCTGGGGTCCCGGGCCGTAGGCGAAGGCCAGGTCCCGAACTTCGATTGTCTCCAGGGGCGTCCCCAGGGCCGGCGCCTGCGCCCGTACCGCTTCGCTATCGCGAATCTCCGGCTCGGCGTTGACCAGGGAGAGCACCCGTTCCGCCGAGGCCTGGGCCATCTGCATCTCCGCGAACCAGTGGGCGAGCTGCTCCACGGGCTCGAAGAAGTGGCGAGCGTAGGAGAGGAAAGCGAGGACCGTGCCCGCGCTCAGGGCGCCGAGGAAGAGTTCGAGCCCGCCGAGGGCGAGCGCGCCGCCAAGGGCCAGGCTGGACAGGGTGAGCACGACGGGGAGGTAGATGGCGCCGTAGATGAGGTTCTTCACGGAGGCGCCATACATGGCGTCGCTCAGGCCCTGGAAGCGCTGATGATTGTCGCCTTCTCGCTGGAAGGCCTGGGTGGTTTGCACCCCCATGACCGTCTCATTGAAGTTTGCCGTGAGCTGGGCGTTGTAGCGGCGTACGTCCCGAGCCGTGGTGAGGATCTTCTGCTGAAAGCGCAGGCTCGCAAGGGCGAGGAGCGGCACGATGGCCACCCCGGTCACCGTGAGATTCGGGGCCATGATGATCATCGCCACCAGGGCGCCGCTCATGACCGTGCCTCCCCAGGCGAGGTCCAGGAGGCCCCAGGCCAGGATGTTCGAGAGTCGCTCGCAGTCCGAGGTCATGCGCGCCACGAGCCAGCCTACGGGGCGGCGGTCGAAGTAGGCGAAGGAGAGGTCCTGAAGCTGGTTGAAGGCGTCCCGGCGAATGTCATGGCTGATGTGGGTGCGCAGCCGGCCCCCAAGGAAGATAAAGGCCCCCACGGCCCCGGCGAGGGCGGCGGTGGCGCCGCCGTAGGCCCAGAGCCAGGGCGTCAGGTTCGCCGCTGCGCCGTTTTCCGCGATGGCGTCGACCACCTCCCGGGTGATGAGGGGAAAGGCGACGTCCATAAGGGCCACCACCACAGCGCAGGCGCAGAGTCCCCAGACCCAAGCGCGATAGGGCCGGGTATAGCCCCAGAGCTGGCGCCAGAGGTCCCCCGCCAGCCGTTCCGCCAGCGCATCGTCGGTGTGGAGGGCGTCGTCGTAAGCGCTGCTCATGGGGCGTAGCCCTGTTGCTGGGCGAGGGCGCGGTAGGGCGCGCACGTTCGCAGGAGGGTGCCATGATCCCCCAGCGCCACCAGCTGACCGTCTTCCAGAAGCGCGATGCGATCGGCGTGGCGAACCGTGCTTAAGCGATGGGCCGTGAGGATCGCCGTACTTTCGCCCTTGCGCTTTTGCAGCGCGCTCAGAATATGCGCCTCCGTGCCGACGTCCACGGCGGAGAGCGCATCGTCTAGAAGCAATAGCGCCGGGCGACGGAGCAGGGCTCGGGCGATGGCCAGGCGCTGGCGCTGACCGCCGGAGAGGGTGACCCCCCGTTCTCCCAGGGCCGTGGTGAGGCCGGCGGGGAGCGCTCGCACGGTGTCCGCCAGGGCGGCATCCTCGAGGGCGATCCAGAGCGCGGCTTCTGAAGCGTTCGGGGCCCCAACCCGAAGGTTCTCCTCCAGGGAACGGCCATAGAGAAAGGGATCCTGCGCCACGATGGCCAGGGCGCTCCGAAGGGCGCCCAGGGGCCAGTGTTCCAGGGGCCTTAGGGCCTCGGGGGAAAGGCCCAGGGCGATGGCGCCGGCAGGGGCCTCGTAGTAGCGAAGCAGAAGGCGGAGGAGGGTGCTCTTGCCCGCGCCGGGGGCGCCGAGGATAGCGAGCGTCTCCCCGGGGGCCAGGGATAGGGCGAGGTCCTGGAGCGCCGGGGCCGCTGCGCCGGGGTAGGTGAACGTGAGGCCGTCAAGCCGAAGGGCAAGGGGCGCCCGCAGCGCCTTTTCTGCCTGGCCTTCCGGTTCCGGGGCCGCCTCGAGTATCGCCCGTAAGCGCGTCAGGGCCACGGAGGCCTTCCCCGCATCGGTCAAAATGCGACCAAACTGGCGGAGGGGGAAAATCACCATGCCCTCCCAGGTGAGGAAGGCGAAGAGCTCCCCCACGGAGAGGGTCCCGGCCTGAAGCTGGTAGGCCCCGGCGAACAACACGATGCCCAGCTGGCTCAGGCAGAGCAGGTCGCTTATCGCCCAGTACACGCCCATGAGATCGATGAGCCGCCGATTATGGTCCCGGAAGGTGGCGTTGAAGCCGGCAAAGCGCAGCCGTTCCTCGGGCTGGCGAGAAAAGGCGCGCACCACGCGGATGCCCGTGAGGTTTTCCTGGAGCGCCGCGGTCATGGCCGCTTCGGCCTCGTCGGTAACCGTAAATACCTGCTTCACCCGGCGAAAGAACAGCACGGCAAAGGTGAAGACGAGGGGCATGAGAAGGAGCGACAGGGCGGCTAGGGTCGGGTTGCGCCAAAACATGAGGGGCAGGAGCGCGAGCAGCAGGGCGATGGCGCGGGCGATTTCCAGCACGTCGTTGGAGAAGAAGACGCGCAGCGTTTCGACGTCGCTGGAGCAGCGCTGTACTAGATCCCCCGTGTCCATGCCGTCGTGCCAGGGGGCCGGGAGGTGTTCCAGCTGGTCGTGCAGAGCGAGGCGCAGGCGACGAATCAGCCCCTCGGAAGCTAGGGCTGTCCAGCGCCCCCGGAGGAAATGGAAGAGTCCCGCCAGCGCGGTCACCAGCACGATGGCCCCGGCGGAAAGCATGAGGTAGGCCAGCAGGGCGTGCTCCGCAAAGCCCTCGGCGAGGGCGCGTAGCACCGGCGTTCCTGGCGTCAGATTCCCCGCCAGGGCGACATCGATAGCAAAGGTGCCGAGGAGAGGCACGAGGAGTAGGGCGCCGCTCGCGAGGAGCAGCGCCCAGGCTGCGAGGCCGAAGGGACCACGAAAGCCGGCCGTTAAGGCCCAGAGAGAATCAGCACGCATAGCCGGCCCCGAAAGCAACGGTCGGAGTTTAGCGCCTTTCCTCCTTAGCATCTTCCCGGGGCGCTTCCGTTGCGAGGCGCCACACCCAGGTGCGCAGGCCCTCGGGCCAGGGCCCGATGGCCTCCGCGAAGGTGCTCTCATCCCCGGCAAAAAGGGCGCGCAGCGCATCCTCATAGCCCGGCAGGTCGCCGCCGAGATGGGTCATGAAGCGGTAGCAGCGTTCCTGCCGGGCCTTGGCCTCCGCTTCGCCCTGGCCCGTGCGTCGGGCCTCATCGATGAGTCGGCGCAGGGTAGCGGAAGCGCCGCCGCGCTGGGCCTTCAGCCATTCCCAGTGCCGCGGCAGCAGGGTGACCTCGCCCGAGACCACCCCAAGCTTCGGGCGGCCCCGGCCTGGGCTTGCGGGCTCCCTTTGAGGGGGCGCGGGATCGGGGCCGTAGGCGATATCCCCAGTGGTGAGGTTGAGAATCAGCGCGGAGCCCCGAGCCTCTGGGGCAAGGGCCTCGCGCTGCGCAGCAAGGGTGGCGTAGCTGCCCTCAGCAAGGGACGTGGTACCTTGGAATAGAACGAACATAGGAAACTCCTTATTTTTACCCGGGTAAAATAAGGGCTGGCTCGCCGTAAATCAAGTTCATCTATCGCTGCGATCGGGATTTTCGATTGATAAAAACTATCGAAAAGCCTCTAATTGATCGGGCAACTCTTTCGTTATCCCCATGGAGAGCACGAATCATGACCCTTAAACCCCTTGCCTTGGCAACGGCCTTCGCGGTGACCGCCGCCGCTGCCTCTGCTGCACCGATGGGTGCCCCGAAATCCAACCAGTTTTGGTGGCCCGAGCGGGTGGACCTTGCGCCGCTGCGCCAGCACAGCGTGGAGTCTGATCCCTTCGGCGGCGAGTTTGACTACGCCGAAGCCTTTGCGGCCCTCGATCTGGCCGAGGTGAAGGCGGACATCGGCGCCGTGCTCACCGAGTCCCAGCCCTGGTGGCCCGCGGATTACGGCCACTACGGCCCCTTCTTCATCCGCATGGCTTGGCACAGCGCCGGGACCTACCGGGTTGCCGACGGCCGCGGCGGCGCCGGCGGCGGGCAGCAGCGCTTCGAGCCCCTGAATAGCTGGCCTGATAACGCCAACCTCGATAAGGCGCGGCGCCTCCTCTGGCCCGTGAAGGAAAAGTACGGCCGGAGCCTGTCCTGGGCTGACCTGATGGTCCTGGCGGGGAACGTGTCCCTCGAGTCCATGGGCTTCAAGACCTTCGGCTTCGCCGGGGGCCGGGAAGACGATTGGGAAGCCGATCTCGTGTACTGGGGTCCGGAAGCGGAAATGCTGGCGGACGAGCGCTACAAGGGCGAGCGGAAGCTCGATAACCCCCTCGCCGCTGTGCAGATGGGGCTCATCTATGTGAACCCGGAAGGTCCCAATGGGGTGCCCGATCCGCTACTCGCGGCGAAGGACATCCGGGAAACCTTCGGCCGCATGGCCATGAACGATGAGGAGACCGTGGCACTCATCGCCGGCGGTCACACCTTCGGCAAGGCCCACGGCGCTCGGAGCCCGGAAGGCTGCGTGGGCGTGGCCCCGGCTGGGGAAGATCTCGAAGCCCAGGGCTTTGGCTGGCAGAACAGCTGCGGCAAGGGGAACGCTGAGGACACGATCACCAGCGGCCTGGAGGGGGCCTGGACGGCCACCCCGACGCGCTGGAGCATGATGTACTTGGCGAACCTTTTTGCCTATGAGTGGGAGCAGACCAAGAGCCCCGCCGGCGCCACCCAGTGGGTGCCCAAGGGCAAGGCCGCAGCGGGTACGGTGCCCGATGCGCACCTTGAAGGGGTCAGCCACGCGCCGATCATGTTCACCACCGACCTTGCGCTGAAAGCGGATCCGGCCTACGAGAAGATCTCCCGCCGCTTCCTCGAGAACCCGGAGCAGTTCGAGCTGGCCTTCGCCAAGGCCTGGTTCAAGCTCACGCACCGGGACATGGGGCCCCAGGCTCGCTACGTAGGCAGCGACGTGCCCAGCGAAACCCTGCTGTGGCAGGACCCGCTGCCGCCGGTCACCGGCCCCCTCATCACCGCTGACGAGGCGGAAGACCTCAAGGGTGAGATTCTGGCCACGGGGCTGTCCGTGCCCGAGCTCGTTCGTGCTGCCTGGGGTTCGGCGGCCAGCTTCCGCGGCTCGGACATGCGCGGTGGCGCCAACGGGGCCCGTGTTCGCCTGGCGCCGCAGAAGGATTGGGCGGTCAACTCTCCGGCGGAGCTCGACAAGGTGTTGTCGGTGCTTGCAGGGGTGCAGACTCGCTTCAATAAGGCTGGCGGCACCCAGGTGTCCCTCGCCGACGTTATCGTCCTTGGGGGCGCTGCCGCCATCGAGCAAGCCGCAGCAGCAGCCGGCCACAGCGTATCCGTGCCCTTCGCCCCGGGGCGCACCGACGCCACCGCTGAGCAGACGGATGTGGAATCCTTCGCGGCGCTGGAGCCGAAGTCCGATGCTTTCCGGAACTTCTATGGCGAAAGCGAGTGGATGGCACCGACCCAAGCGCTCATCGACCGCGCTAACCTGCTCCAGCTGACCGTGCCGGAGATGACGGCCCTTGTGGGTGGCCTTCGGGCCCTTGGGGCAAACACCGCGGGTATCGAGCATGGTCTGCTGACGGACCGGGTGGGTACGCTCTCTCCCGACTTCTTCAGCAATCTCCTGTCCATGGAGACGGCGTGGAAGCCCGCCGGGGAAGGCCTCTACGAAGGCGTCGATCGCACCACCGGTGAGGTGAAGTGGAGCGCTACCCCCGTGGATCTGCTCTTTGGCTCCCACGCCGAGCTTCGGGCCATTGCTGAGGTGTATGCCGCCCGGGACGGAGAAGGCAAGTTTGTGGAGGACTTCATCAAAGCCTGGACCAAGGTGATGCGCCTGGACCGCTTCGACCTCTAAGCGCCTTCGCGCTAAGTCTACCAACGGCGCCTTCGGGCGCCGTTTTTTTTGCCCTTGGAAAAGGTTCAGGCGCCCTTGGGGGGAAGGAGAATGGCGGCCCAGTCGGCACCGTGGCGGCGGCGCAGGAGCAGCAGGGTGGTGGCCAGATAGGGCATGCCGCCGAAGAAGGCGAGTACCGCCAGGGCCCACCCCTTGACGCCGTAGCCGAAGCGCCAGGCGCTCCAGGTGGCGGAGAGCACAAGAAAGGTCAGGAAGTCGAAGTTGAACTGCCCCTGCCAGCTTTGCTCGGCCATGGCCTGAAAGAACAGGGGGAGGAGGCCAAGGCCGTGGGCCTGCACCACCAGCGCCGTGTATACGAGGAGGGGGGCGAGGAGCAGGGCGAGGAGGGCGTCAAAGCGGGTCATGGCAGCAGGCTCCTTTTATGTAGTAGTCGCTTCATAATAGAGGCGAAGGCAAGCCCCAGGCAAGGCTTTGGGGAAGCGCGCAGCGTTAGCTTTGGGGGCTGAGGCCGTCCATGAGGGCGCGGCGGGCGGCAAGCCAAGCGGGTAGAAGCCCCGCCAGGGCCGCGAGGGCGAGGGCGCCGAGGGCGAGCAAGCCTTCCCCCGCGGTGGGGCCTAGGCCCTGAAGGGTGAGCCCCGTGGCGCTTTGCAGCGCCGGCGCAGCCAGCGCAAGGCCGCCATGAACCAGCCCCAGGCCGAGGGCGAGGGCCGCCCCGGTCAGGATGAGTGCTTCCGCCAGGAGGAGGAAAAGGAGGGTGGGAAAGCCCGCCCCAAGGGCCCGAAGAACGGCCATTTCCCGGCGCCGCTGCTCAAGGCTTGCAAGCATCATGGCCAGCATGCCGGCGAGGGCTACCGCCACGACGAAGGCTGACAGCACCTGCAGCACCGCCTCTCCGGCCCCGAGCCAGCGCAGGAGCCCCGCCAGCGTCAGGGCCGGGAGCGCTGCCGTGAGGGGGGGATCCTGGCTGCGATTAAGCTGGGCTGCCAGACCAAGGGCGGCGGCCCGGGGGGACAGGCCCAGGAGCAGGGCGCTGATGTTGTCTTCGCCTTCCTCGCCGCCAACGCCAAGCCCCTCGTGGGCGGCATGAAGGGCCTCAAGGCTGACGAGGATCCGCTGATCCAGCGGCGTCCCCGTGGGGGCAAGAATCCCGACCACCCGGAGGGGATGATCTCCATGCTCGAGGAAGGACTGGGCTCCAAGCCCATGGCTCAGGGTCAGGGCGTCTCCAAGGCCCTTGCCCAGGCGCCGGGCCGCCTCTGCGCCAAGCACAGCCTCTTCCTCGCTGGCGAAGGGGCCTCCGGCCTGAAAGGCGAGGGGACCCTTGGAGGGGGTGCCAAGGTGCGCAAAGTAGGCGGGAATGGTCCCCACCACGGGGAGGCCAGCGACGCTGTCCCCAAGACTTAGGGGGATGGCGAAGCGCACGGCGGGGTGGGCCGCGAGCTCCGTCTCCACCGCGCGGGGGACGGGGGTAGAAAGCGCGCCGTAGTGAAAGACCGTAGCCAGGAGCAGCTGCTCCGGGGCGGTGCGGGCCCCGACGATGAGATCCACGGCGCCAACGGCAGCATAGGCGCTGGTGCGGAGCTCGCTTCGAAGCTTCTCTACCCCAAAGAGCAGGGCGCAGGAGAGGGTGAGGGCCAGGAGCATGAGCCCCGTGGTGCGGCGCCGAGCCAGGAGGCTCGCCCCAGCCAGGCGGAGCAGGGCACTCATGGCGTGTCTCCCTGGAGCGCGGCCAGCGTCACCGTGCGATCGAAGAACGGTTCAAGGGCGGGGTCGTGGCTAACGCATAGCAGGGCTGCCCCGCGCGCGGTTTGGGCGTCCTTGAGGGCTCGAAGGAAGGCGTCGCGATTCTTCGGATCCAGGGCCGAGGTGGGTTCATCGGCGAGGATCAGGCGAGGGCCGCCAAGAAGGGCGCGGGCCGCCGCCACGCGCTGCTGCTGCCCGACGGACAGGGCCCCCACGGAGCGATTCCCGAGGGCCCTAAGGGAAAGCCCCAGGGCGCTGAGGAGGGCCTCCGCGGCCTTTTCTGGGGAAGCCCCGAGGGCGTGGAGGCGCGCCTGACGCTCGGTCGAGAAGCGTATCGGTAACAATAAGTTATCGAGGATAGATAGAAAGGGAAGTAAGTTGAACTGTTGAAAGATGACGCCGATGTCGGCCCCTCGGACGCGATCTCGCTGGCGCTGGCCTAAGGCATGGAAGTCGTGCCCCGCTACGGTGAGGGACCCGCTGGAGGGGGCGAGGATGCCGGCGAGGAGGCTTAGGAAGGTGCTCTTCCCCTGACCGCTTTCTCCCCGCAGCAGCACCGCTTCCCCAGCGTGCAGGGTCAGGTTCAAGTGCTGAAGCGTGGGCGCCTCGGCGCCGGGCCAGCGAAAGCTTAGGCCCTCACAATGAACGAGGGCCCGCGTGGGGCCCTCGGAGCTTGCTTGAGCGCCGGCCGCCAAGGCTTAGCGGCGGCGTACGCGTACGGGCATGCGGGTGTAGCCCTTCACGAAGGACGAGTAGGCACGCTCCGGCTCTTCGAGCACTTCGATGGTCTCGAAGCGGGCGAGAAGCTCTTCCCAAAGGATGCGGAGCTGGAGCTCGGCCAGCCGGTTGCCCATGCAGCGGTGAAGCCCAAAGCCAAAGGACAGGTGGGACCGGGCGTTGGGACGGGTGATATCGATGGCGTCGGGGTTTTCGAAGACCGACGGATCCCGATTCCCGGAGACGTACCACATGAGAATCTGGTCGTTCTTTTTGATCTGCTTGCCCCCGAGCTCGCAGTCGGCGTTGGCCGTGCGGCGCATATAGGACAGGGGCGTCTGCCAGCGGATGATCTCCGCCACCATGTTCGGAATAAGACTCGGATCAGCCTTGAGCTTGGCGAACTGCTCCGGGAACTGGTTAAGGCCGTAGACGCTCCCCGTCATGGTGTTTCGGGTGGTGTCATTGCCGCCCACAATCAGGAGCATGAGGTTGCCCAGGAACTCCATGGGCTGCATGTCTTTGGTTTCTTCGCCGTGGGCCAGCATGGAGACGAGGTCGTCCCCGGGCTCGCGCTTGCGCTGCTCCCAAAGGGCGGTGAAGGCGGACAGGCACTCCAGGAGCTCATCTCGGCGCTCCTCGACGGAATTGATGATGCCCCGGCCCGGAACGGCGGTAACCACATCGGACCAGCGGGTGAGCTTCCGGCGCTGCTCGAAGGGGAAGTCGAAGAGGCTGGCGAGCATCATGGTGGTGAGCTCAATGGATACCGTATCGACCCAATCGAAGGGGGTGTTCTCCGGCAGGCTATCGAGCACGGCAGCGGTGCGGCTGCGAATGAGCCCTTCCATCTTGGCGAGGTTCGACGGCGCGACCACCCCGGCGACGGTTTTCCGCTGCACGTCGTGCACCGGCGGATCCTGGGCGATGAACATGCTGACCTTCAGCGCCCCTTCGGGCAGGGGGGCATCTACCGGGAAGCCCAGGGCAATGCCCTTCGCCGAGGAAAAGTTCTTCCAGTCGACGTCGACCTGCTTGATGTCCTCATAGCGGGTCACCGACCAAAATCCCGATACGGGTTTCTTGGGCATGGGGCGCGACCACATGACGGGCGCCTGCTCACGCATCTGCTTGAAAAAATCGAAGGGCTGCCCCCGGGTCCAAGAGGCCGGGTTATCCAACTGAAAACCCGACAACGAGGGATAGACCTGCGGGAAGGTGGGGTCAAGATGCCCACTGTCGACCACTAATTTATCGCTTATCAGCTGCACTTTTGTGTCTCCAAAGGCCACATACTGTTGACTTACACAAAGTATCTATCTGATTACCAGACAATATACGCAGTAGT
>JAURCQ010000041.1 GCA_030828335.1 Gammaproteobacteria bacterium | reverse complement strand
TCCTACGAAGGTGCCCCGGGCCGCAGCGCCCAACCTGCCCCCATCGCTCGCGGAGCCCGGGTCATCGGAAAATTCCTCGGCCAGCGCAGCAAAGTCCTCTCCGGCCTCAAGGCGTGCCATAAGCGTTTCAGCCAAGGCCCGTGCCGCGTCCAGGTCCCGATCGTCCGTCTCCGCCAGAAGAATATGGGCGGCTTCCCGCTGCTCTTGCCCCTCGAAGGCGGCCTTCTCGCGCTCGTAAGCCGCGAGCACCGCCTCTTCAGAAAGGTCTTGCTCCGCCTCAAAATCGAAGCGATCAAGGCGAAGGGCCTCCACCCGCACTCGGGTAGGGGCGCGATAGGCGCTTCTGCGGGCTTCAAAGAACGCCTGAAGGGCCTCGTCGCTGAGCAGGACGTCGGCCTCAAATTCGCTGGGCGCGAGGCGTAGCCAAGCAATGTCGCGATTCTGGAGGAGCACGGTGGCAAGCGCCCGAAGCTCCGCTTCCGTGATAAAGCTTGAGTCCGCAACCCCGCTGGTCAGCTGATCCACGGAGAGGTCAGCGCCCATGGCACTGCGAAAGGTCGCGGGGGTCATGCCAATGCTTTGAAGGGTGAAGCGGAAGCGGTCCTCGTCAAAACCAAGATCGCCCTGGAACTGCGGCATGCTCGTGATGATCTGATCGAGCTCCCCGCCGGGGGCGGCGAGGCCCGCGTCTACGGCGGCGGCGTTGAGGAGCTCACGGTTTATCAGGGACTCGAGCACCCGCTCAGGAATGCCAAGCTGCTCCACCAAGGCAGGGTCGAAGCGCTCCCCGAAGCTGGCAGCAAGCTGCTGACGCTGGCGGTCAAGCTCGGCGGCGTACTCGGACTGCGTGACCCGACCCTCGCCAACGGTCGCCACCGCCGGCTCGCTCACCACAAAGAAGTTCAGGGCGCCAAAGCCGAACACCGCAAGCACCGCAATGATCGACCCGATAATCAGCCACCCAAACACTCCTCGGGCGTGCTCCCGCATGGTTTGCAACATGCCTTGCTTCGCTCCCTTCCGAATTAAACGCCGCCTAAAACAAGAAAAGGCGCAGTCCTGCGCCTTTTCCGGGGTTTTCGAGCCGAAGCCCGAGAAGCCTTACTTGAGCGCGTCTTTCAGCGCCTTACCTGCCTTGAAACCCGGCACCCGAGCAGCGGCAATTTGAATCGTCGCACCGGTTTGCGGATTACGGCCTTCGCGAGCAGCCCGCTCCTTGACGGCAAAGGTACCGAAACCCACGAGGGAAACCTGCTCCGAGGCCTTCAGGCTCTCCGTGATGGCGTCAAGCATACCATCGACGGCCCGCGCCGCAGCGGACTTAGAGATGTCAGCCGCTTCGGCGACCTTTTCAACGAGTTCAGCTTTATTCACAACAGCCCCTTTGAGGTTAGTTAGCTAAAGACGGATATTGTTCTATTTTTTCCGCCGACCGCGCTTTATACCAACGCTTTTAAAATGGTGTCAATTTCGCGGAAGGCGAAGCGCCTACCCTACGCTAATGGGTGGAGATGCGCACGGCCTTATCACCCTCCGCACCCTCAGTCACCGCCTCCGCGCTCCCCTCCTCCTCGGTTTCGAGGCGCGGCTCGGGCATGCGCGTCAGGGCGATTTCCAGCACCTCATCGATCCATTTCACGGGCCGAATATCGAGATCGCCCTTAATATTGTCGGGGATCTCCTTGAGGTCCCTGGCATTACGCTCAGGTATCAAGACCACCTTGATACCTCCGCGATGGGCGGCCAGGAGCTTCTCCTTCAGGCCGCCAATAGGCAACACCTGGCCCCGCAGGGTGATCTCCCCGGTCATGGCCACGTCCGCGCGCACAGGAATCCCCGTGAAGGCGGAAATCAGAGCGGTGCACATCCCGATCCCGGCACTTGGCCCATCCTTCGGCGTCGCCCCCTCAGGTACGTGGATGTGGATATCGTTCTTTTCATGGAAATCTTTCGCAAGACCCAACACTGCGGAACGACTGCGAACCACGGTGAGCGCCGCCTGAATCGACTCCTGCATGACATCGCCGAGCGACCCCGTGCGCACCTGTCGGCCTTTCCCGGGCATGATCGCCGCTTCGATGTTGAGCAGCTCACCCCCCACCTGGGTCCAGGCAAGGCCTGTCACCGTACCAATTTGGTCTGCCTCTTCGGCACGGCCGTAGTCGTACTTCGGCACCCCGTTGTAGTCCTCAAGGAGGTTTTCGTTAACGGCAACCCCCGGCGCTTTGCTGTCCTTGCCCAGACGCTCCCGCACGACCTTGCGGCATAGCTTGGCGAGCTGCCGCTCGAGTTCCCGCACCCCCGCTTCTCGGGTGTAGTAGCGGATCATCAGCCGGAGCGTGTCGTCGTCGACCTCGAGCTCGTGGGCCTTCAGCCCCGCATTCTTACGCTGCTTGGGCAGTAGGTAGCGCTTGGCAATGGCCAGCTTTTCATCTTCCGTGTAGCCCGGAATGCGGATCACTTCCATACGGTCCAGCAGGGGCGCGGGAATGTTCATGCTGTTCGAGGTGCAGATAAAGAGGACTTCCGAGAGGTCATAGTCGACCTCAAGGTAGTGATCGTTGAAGGTGTGATTTTGCTCCGGGTCGAGCACCTCCAGGAGGGCCGACGCCGGGTCCCCGCGCATGTCCATGCCCATCTTGTCGATTTCATCCAGCAGGAAGAGCGGGTTTCGCACCTCCGTTTTCGCCATTTTCTGCAGCACCTTTCCCGGCAAAGAGCCGATATAGGTGCGACGGTGTCCCCGAATCTCGGCTTCGTCCCGCACGCCCCCAAGGGCCATGCGCACGAACTTACGATTCGTCGCTTTGGCGATGGATTCTCCGAGGGAGGTCTTCCCGACACCCGGCGGCCCCACCAAGCACAGCACCGGCCCCTTGAGCTTCTTAACCCGCTGCTGCACCGCAAGGAACTCGAGGATGCGGGTTTTCACCTCCTCTAGGCCGTAGTGGTCGGCGTCGAGCACCTTTTCCGCCGCGGTGAGATCCCGGCGCAATTTGCTCTTGGCAGTCCAGGGCACGGAAAGGATCCAGTCAAGGTAGGCGCGAACCACCGTGGCCTCGGCGGACATGGGGGACATGCTCTTGAGCTTCGCCAATTCGCTCTTGGCCTTGCCCTTTGCCTCCTCGGTCATGCCTGAGCTTTCAATGCGCTCCGCCAGGGCGTCCACCTCACTCGGGGCCCCTTCTTCAAGCTCGCCAAGCTCCTTCTGAATAGCCTTCATCTGCTCATTCAGGTAGTACTCGCGCTGGCTTTTCTCCATTTGCTTTTTGACGCGCCCGCGAATGCGCTTTTCAAGCTCAAAGACATCCATCTCTCCCTCAAGCAGGCCGAGGAGGCGCTCTAAGCGGGTTTCCAACTCCACGGCCTCGAGGATCGCTTGCTTGTCGTCAAGCTTAAGGCTGAGCTGGCTCGCGATGGTGTCCACAAGCCTTGCCGGATCTTCGATGGCGGAGACGGAGGTCAGCACTTCCTGCGGGACCTTTTTGGACGCCTGCACGTAGCTTTCGAAGGGCCCCATGATGGACCGCACCAGGCCTTCCGCTTCCCGACCGCTGCGCTTCGGTTCGGCAAGGGGCTCCACGGAGGCCGTCAGAAACGGGCCATCGCTAGCGAGCGTACGGATTGCGCCCCGCTGCCCCCCTTCGATGAGCACCTTGACCGTGCCATCGGGCAGCTTGAGGAGCTGGAGAATGGTAGAAATGGTGCCGATAGCAAACAAATCATCGAAGCCGGGATCCTCGACCTCGGCGTCTCGCTTGGCCACCAGTAGGACTTTTTTGTCGTCGTCCATGGCCGCTTCGAGGGCCTTTATGGATCGCGCCGTCCCCACAAAGAGCGGGTGAACCCCCTGCGGAAAGACCACCATATCGCGGAGGGGAAGAATGGGAAGCTCGGTGAGCTCGCTTGCCACATCACTGGCCATGGGAGGTCCTTTTCCGGGGGGTTAGGCGTTCTACGGGAGAGGGGCTCCACCACTTCGCCGTGGGGGCTTATGGCGCGCCACCCCTCACCCTACAGGAAACTTCGAGGAGGCTTAGTGATCCTCCGGTACCGCCCGTGCCTGCTCGACGTTCTCGTAAATCATCATGGGCTCCGATTCGCCCTGAATCACCGATTCGTCGATCACAATTTTGCTGACGCCCGCCTCGGAAGGGAGGCGATACATAATATCGAGAAGCACATTCTCAAGGATGGAGCGAAGGCCCCGGGCACCGGTTTTACGCTCCATGGCCCGCTTCGCTACGGCTCGCAGCGCATCCTCCCGGAAGTCCACTTCGACCCCGTCCATCTCAAAGAGCTTGCCGTACTGCTTCGTCAGGCTGTTCTTCGGCTCCGTGAGGATACGCACCAGGGCGTCGGAATCGAGCTCGCCTAGGGTGGCGATCAAGGGCAGACGCCCCACGAACTCGGGGATGAGACCGTACTTGATCAGATCCTCAGGCTCGATCTGCCGGAGCAGCTGCCCAATGGACTTAGCATCGGACTCCCCCTTCACCACGGCGTTAAAGCCAATGCCGCTCTTGTCGGAGCGTTCCTGGATGACTTTATCCAGACCCGCAAACGCCCCACCGCAAATGAAGAGGATGTTCTTAGTGTCGACCTGCAGAAATTCCTGCTGCGGGTGCTTCCGACCGCCCTGGGGCGGCACGGAGGCCACCGTGCCCTCAATCAGCTTGAGCAGGGCTTGCTGTACCCCTTCCCCGGAAACATCCCGGGTAATGGAGGGGTTATCCGATTTGCGCGAAATCTTGTCGATCTCATCGATATAGACAATCCCCACCTGGGCCTTGTCTACGTCGTAGTCGCACTTCTGAAGCAGCTTCTGAATGATGTTCTCGACGTCTTCCCCGACGTACCCCGCTTCCGTAAGCGTGGTGGCATCGGCGATGGTGAAGGGCACATCGAGAAGGCGGGCCAGGGTTTCCGCGAGCAGCGTTTTGCCGCTGCCCGTGGGACCGATGAGAAGGATGTTGGACTTCGAGAGCTCGACGTCGTCCTTCTTGCCCTTGTAATTCAGGCGCTTGTAATGGTTGTAGACCGCCACCGACAGCACGCGCTTGGCGCTATCCTGGCCGATGACGTACTCATCGAGAATGGCCTTAATTTCATCCGGTTTCGGCAGTCTGCTTTGCTCGGATTTCTCCTCGCTCTCCTGCACCTCCTCGCGGATGATGTCATTGCAGAGCTCAACGCACTCATCGCAAATGAACACGGACGGGCCCGCGATGAGCTTGCGAACCTCATGCTGGCTTTTCCCGCAAAACGAGCAGTACAGCAGCTTGCCGCCGTCGTCGCCCTTTCCGTTTTGCTCGTCACTCATGCCAGACCCTCGGCCGTCATCAATTCTTAAAATACCATGCGTTCTGCAGGCCCATATTGCAAGCCCAGGCCGCTATGTCCTAGGCCGCTAAGTCCTAGGCCGCGTCGCTCTCTGCCGCGCCGGGCTTCCGAGGCCGCTGCACCGCGTCGATGAGGCCATAGGTGGCGGCCTCATCCGGAGTCATCCAGCGGTCCCGGTCCGTATCCTTGGCGATCTGCTCGATGCTCTGCCCCGTGTGACTGGCCAGAATTTCGTTGAGCTGAGTCCGCATGCGGAGGATCTCCCGGGCCTGAATCTCGATGTCCGAGGCCACCCCCTGGGAACCCCCGGAGGGCTGGTGGATCATGATCCGCGCGTTGGGGAGCGCAAAACGCTTACCCGGTGCCCCGGCCGCCAGCAGCAACGCCCCCATGCTTGCCGCATGGCCCACGCACATGGTGAGCACATCACAACGGATGAACTGCATGGTGTCGTAGATCGCGAGCCCCGCCGTCACCGATCCCCCAGGGGAATTGATGTACAGATGCACGTCCTTGTCTGGATTCTCTGACTCCAGGAACAGCATCTGAGCGACGATGAGGTTCGCCATGTGGTCATCCACGGGCCCCACAGCAAAAATGATGCGATCTTTGAGAAGGCGCGAATAGATATCGTAACCGCGCTCTCCCCGAGCGGTCTGCTCTACCACCATGGGCACAAGGCCCAGGCTTTGGATCTCGTGGTGATCGCTCATCACAGTCTCGCTTCTTCCCGGTGAATCTTAGCTTTCGGCGCTGCCGTCCTCGGCTGCGTCGTCGTCATCCGAGCCCTTCCCCTGCTGCTGAGCTGCCGCTAGCGCGTCCTCATAGGACATGGCGACGGTGCTCACGGTCATCTTCTCGAGAAGCCAATCAATGACTTGCTCTTCGATGGCCGCATTGCGCAGCTGGCTCATCTGCTCGTCGTTGCCATGGTACCAGCTCTTCACCTGCTCTGGCTCATCGTAGGGCGCTGCGATGTCGTCAAGCATGGCCTCCACCCGCGCGTCATCGGCGGTCATCGCTTGCTCATCCACCACGTGGGACATCAGCAGGCCGAGCTTAACGCGACGCTCCGCCTGGCTCCGAAAGAGCTCCCCAGGCAACTGATGCGGATCCATGCCCTGCCCCCCAAACTGGCGGGCCATGTCGTGCTGCATGCGATGGATTTCTTCGTGCACCATGGCCTTCGGCAGGTCGACTTCATGGGTATCGGCCAGCGCATCCATAACTTGATTCTTCACGCGCGTACGGACGGCATTACGAAGCTCACGCTCCATGTTCGACTTCACTTCCGCCCGGAAGGAGCTGAGCTCCCCGTCTTCCACGCCAAACTGTGTAAAGAAGGCCTCGTCGAGTTCAGGCATCTCGGCCTTGGCTATGGCCTTCGCCTTAATTTCAAAGACCGCTGCCTGCCCCTTCAGGGCCTCGTTCCCGTAGTCCTCGGGGAAGGTCACTTCAAGGCGCTTCTCCTCCCCGGCCTTGAGGCCCACAAGCCCTTCTTCGAAGCCGGGAATCATGCGGCCGCTGCCAAGCACAATTTTGGCATCTTCTGCTGCGCCGCCCTCGAAGGCCTCTTCGCCAAGGTAACCGGTAAAATCAACGGTGACCTCGTCCCCATTCTCGGCAGCCCGGCCCTCTTCCACCACAAAGGCCTTCCGCTGCTCTTGAAGGCGCTCGATCATGGTGTCGATGTCCGCTTCCGTCACCTCAGCTTCCGGCGATTCCACCGTGGCCCCGGAAAGGTCTCCGAGGGCAACTTCCGGGAAGACCTCAAAGGTCGCCGCGTAGGTGAACTGGCTGTCGTCCTTTTCCGAGACCCACTCGAGACTCGGCTGCCCCGCAGGACGCAGGGATTGCTCCGCCATCGCCTGGAACACCGTGCGCTGCATCAGCTCGCCGGCGACCTCCTGGCGAACCCCAGGGCCGAAGCGGCGCTGGATTTCCTTCAGCGGGACCCGCCCAGGACGGAAGCCCGGCAGGCGCGCACGGCGGGCCGTATCTTGAAGACGCTTTTGAACCTCCTGCTGGAAGTCCTCCGCGGGAAGCTGCACCGTCATCTTGCGCTCGAGCGCCTCGGTGGTCTCGATCGTTACCTGCATACTGGTCTCGTTATGGCTGGTTTAAACCGATGGACGCCCGCGGGGAGCGTGCCGCTCATGACTTCTAGGGCGCCTTCGCGGAGGGAATCAGGAAAGGAGGGAAATGGGGTGGACGATGGGGCTCGAACCCACGACCGCCGGAATCACAATCCGGAGCTCTACCAACTGAGCTACGCCCACCATAACGCGATGGTGCTACGCCCTTTCCTTCCTGCTGCCCCAGCGTTGGCACGCCCGGCAGGGCTCGAACCTGCAACCCTCGGCTTAGAAGGCCGATGCTCTATCCAGTTGAGCTACGGGCGCTTTGGGTTCGACGCTTTCCCCAACGTTGCGCCGCATCCAACCGCTGGCTGCGTCGTTGGAGACGCCCCTTTTCAGGAGGCGCGATGGTACGCCCCCCCTCTTTAGGCGTCAACGCAAGGCCGGCTCTTACGCCCCCAGCCCTAGGCGCCCCCCCGGCACCATGCGAGAATCTCCTATCACCCCTCGGCAAAGGCGAAGGCAATTTGAACAGCACGGCGGGCGAAGACCCCCTGGGGCAGATCCTCGATGGTCGGGCCATTGCGGAGATCGTCAGGGGAACGGTAAAGGCAGGCGTGGATGCGCGCCTGCGCCAGGGACGATCTGCCCCAGGGCTCGCGGTAGTGCTGGTTGGCGACGACCCCGCCTCCGAGATCTACGTACGCAACAAGCACCGGGCCTGCGATGCCGTGGGCATCCTATCCCAGGTTCACCGCTACGAGGCCGCCACGGCCCCGGAAGCGGTGCTCGCACAATTGGACGCCCTAAACGCTGATCCTACGGTGCACGGCATCCTCGTGCAGAGCCCCCTGCCCCCCCACTTCGACGACGACGCCATCATCGATCGCATCGCCCCAGAGAAGGATGTGGACGGCTTCCATCCTCATAATCTTGGGCGCCTGGCGCAGCGTCGCCCGGCCCTGCGCCCCTGCACCCCTAAGGGGATCATGACCCTCCTGAGCCACACGGGACGGCCCCTCCGGGGTCAGCACGCGGTGATCGTGGGCGCCTCCAACCACGTCGGTCGGCCCATGGCTCTGGAACTGCTGCTCGCGGGCTGCACCGTCACCAGCACCCATAAGTTTACGGAGGATCTCGCCGCGCACGTACAGCGCGCCGACCTGGTCATTGCGGCTGCGGGGCGACCGGGGCTGGTGCAGGGGGCTTGGATCAAGCCCGGGGCTATCGTCATCGATGTGGGGATCAACCGCCTGGGCAGCGGCAAGGTTGTGGGCGACGTGGAATTCGACGCTGCCCGGGCCCGGGCGGCCTATATCACCCCCGTGCCCGGCGGCGTAGGGCTTATGACCGTCGCCTCGCTCCTAGAAAACACCCTTTTGGCGGCCGAGCTCGCCGACACGGCAGGCGCCTAAGCGGCGACGTCTTCGCCCCCTAGGCGAACGCCGGTAAGCCGCTGTGGAATCGAAGCTCAGGATCCTCGCCTTCGATCAGCTGCGCCTCTTCCTTCCGAAAGTGCGTGCAGCGGGCGTCCACGGCGTCCTTGCTGAAGCGATCCTCCGCTAGGCGTAGGTAGGCTTCGAAGTGCCGGGCCTCGGACGCAAGAAGGCGCCCGTAGAACTTGGCCAAAGGGTCCGGCAGGTGGGGCTGAAGCGCATGGAAGCGCTCACAGGAACGGGCCTCGACGAAAGCGCCGCACACCAAAAGATCGAGCAGCCGGTCCGGTTCAGCGCTCCGAACCAACGCGCGGAGACCCTGGGCATAGCGACTGGCGCTCACCGGGCGATGGGCAATCTCAAGGCGACGCATGAGCGCCGCGACCTGCTCGAAGTGGCGGAGCTCCTCCCGGGCGATGCGGCTCATGGCATCCGCGAGGGGCCCGTCCCGGTCATAGCGAAACATGAGCGCCAGCGCCGTCGAGGCCGCTTTCTTCTCGCAATTGGCGTGATCATTCAGCAGCGTCGACAAATCTTCCGCGGCCGCCTCACACCACGCGGCAGGGGTCCGGGTGCCCAGGAAAGCGTGCACCGGGGCGAGCAGCTCGGCGTCAGCCATAAATCCGTCCCTCTCCTAGCAGGTAGCGTTCATAGTGGGCCTCGGAAAGGGCCAAAAAGCGCCGATCGATTTCATCGCGAAGCTCCGCTGCGCTCCAAAGCGCCGCCTCCGGCGTCGGGGCAAGACCGTAGGCGCCAAGGCTACGGATATGCCGCGCCCCTCGGCGCAGCAGACCATAGGCCCGGGAGGCCGCCGTACCCCCCGAATCATCGGGAATCCGGTGCTTCTGCCGCTGTGCGTCAAGTAGGACTTCGTCCTCCACGGACACCAGGGAAAGCACCACCTGATCCCGAAGGGCCACTAAACGCGCCCAGACCGCCCGCTTCTCTTCATCCCCGTAGCGATTCCAATTCACGATCTCGTGGGAGAAACGCTTACAGCCCCGGCAAACCAGATCGCCGTAGGTGGTGGAGCACAGGCCCACGCAGGGGGTCTTCACGGCCATGGCTAGCTATGCTCGGGCAGATCAAGGCGACGCATGGGCCCATCTCCTCGCTCGGCCTTGGCCGCATCGGAGCGATGGACAGAAATCGCCGACAGGTAGCTCGCATCCACGTCCCCCGTGACGTAGTGCCCATCGAAGACCGAGCACTCGAAGGCTTCAATTTCCGGGTTCCCTTCCTTCGCACAGGCAATCAGGTCATCCAGGCGCTGGTAGAACAGGCGATCGGCCCCAATCTGCTGGCAGATCTCCTCCTCCGTGCGGCCGTGGGCGACGAACTCTTCCGGGGCCGGCATATCGATGCCGTAGACATTGGGATAGCGCACCGGCGGCGCCGCCGACGCGAGGTAGACCTTCTTCGCCCCCGCCTCCCGAGCCATTTCTACAATCTGCTGCGAAGTGGTGCCGCGCACGATGGAATCATCCACGAGGAGCACGGTCTTCCCCTGGAATTCGAGGTCGATGGCGTTCAGCTTCTGCCGCACCGATTTCCGCCGCTGCTGCTGCCCGGGCATGATGAAGGTCCGGCCGATGTAGCGATTCTTGGTAAAGCCTTCCCGAAACTTCACGTCCAGCTCATAGGCCAGGGGCAAGGCCGCCGTGCGGCTCGTTTCCGGGATGGGAATGACCACGTCAATATCGTGCTCCCCGTTCGGAAAGGCTTCGAGGATGCGCTGGGCGAGCCGCTCGCCCATGCGCAGCCGGGCCTTATAGACGGAGACGTCGTCCATAATGGAGTCCGGGCGAGCCAGATAGACGTGCTCAAAAATGCAGGGCCGGCATTGAGGGGTCGGAGCGCACTGCAGCGTATGCACCGTGCCTTCAAGGTCCACGAAGAGCGCTTCCCCAGGAGCAATATCCCGGACTAGGGAGAAGTCGAGCACGTCCAGGGCCACGCTTTCCGACGCCACCATGGTTTCCCGCCCCGCCGGCGTGTCCCGGTGCCCGAAGACCAGGGGGCGAATGCCGTAGGGATCGCGAAAAGCCAGAAGGCCCCGACCCATGATCAGAAGCACCACCGCATACGCCCCTCGGCAACGCTCGTGCACCGCACGAACGGCGTCGAAGATGTCCTCCGGGCCCTTCGCCGCGGCGCGGGCCCGGCCCGCAAGCTCGTGGGCAAAGACGTTAAGGAGGATCTCCGAATCCGACTCCGTATTAATGTGCCGCAGGTCGGCGCGGAACATGGCCTCCTTCAGCGCCTCCGCGTTGGTGAGATTGCCGTTATGGGCCAGGGCAATGCCATAAGGGGAGTTCACGTACATGGGCTGGGCTTCCGCCACGCTGGAGGACCCCGCGGTGGGATAACGCACGTGGCCGATGCCGTGATGGCCTTGCAAGCGCTCCATGTGCACCTGCTGGAAAACGTCCCGCACCAGGCCATTGGCCTTCCGCATGGACAGGCGCCCGCCGTCGCTAGTGACAATGCCCGCGGCGTCCTGGCCCCGGTGCTGAAGGACCGTCAGCGCGTCGTAAAGCGGCTGGTTGACCGGTCCGGTGCCGTGAATACCCACAATGCCGCACATAACCTACCCCTCGTTCTAACGCCAGCCGAGCATAACAAGAAGACCTTCCAGCGCCCGAGTCAGGAGGAAAAAGCCTTCCCCAAGGGGCGCGCTCAGGCGCCCTACTCCCCACCAGGAATCGGCCCCGAGCAAGGGCTCAAGGACCCCCGCGAGCACGAGCAGAAAGAGCCCGCCGCGAAGGGCGCCAAAGGCGCCGCCAAGCAGATGGCCCAGGAATCCAAGATCGACGTCTAGAGCCCCAAGGAACAACACGCGCTGCGCCAGGGTGCCCAGGGCCAGCGCTAGGGCAAAGGCCAGGAAGAAGGCGAAGCGATCTCGGAGGAGCCCTTCTCCCAGGGCCACGGGTAGCCAACGGGAGAGGTCCTGACCCAGCCCCACGGCGAAAAGCAGCGCCAGGGCCCAAAGCAAAAGGGTTAGCCCTTCCTTAACGGCCCCCCGCAGCACCCCCACAAGCGTGGTCAGGCCAAGGGCTAGGAGAAGCCCTGCGTCCACCGGTGAAATCATGGGCTGCTCCCGGGTTTGACCGCGTGAAAGTAGACCAGGGTGCCATCGTAACCAAAGCGTGCCCTCAGCGTTTCCCGCTGAGCCCACAGAACGCCCCCCTGCAAGCGGGGTCCGAGCGCGAGATCATAGCCTAGCGCATCCCCCTCGCCCTCCCCGGGGAAAACGGGCAGGACATACACCGTCAGCCCTGCCTCCTGAAGCCTGTCCCGCGCGGCCATTGCGGGCTCAAGCTCAGCAAAGCGATCCAGCACTAGGGAGAAGGGCCCTCCGCCTAGGCCAGCCTCTTCCCCGGCCCCCTCAACTGTCGCGAGAACCCCTTCCGGCACCGGAAGATGGCGAGGCAGCCCGCGAAGCGGGGCCTGCCCCTCTTGCCCAAGGCGGCTAAGCCGCGCCCATCGAGCAGACCCCTCCACCACTTCGGGCCAGCCACTCATCACTTCGGTCAGATCGTTGCTGGGCAAGGGTGGCAAGGGGGTGAGGGGCGCCGCGGGCGCATCAAAAAGCAAGGGCGCACCCGCGGCGAGGGCCAGAACGCCCACGAGCACCAGCGAGGGCCTACGCATTAGCTTCGGTCCCCTGACCTGTTGGGCAGAAGCGCGGTCTCGGCTAGGGATGCCACGGAAAAGGAGCCTAGAAAACCTACGCGCTTCAGCCCCTGAGTGGGGGACGCGGCCAGCGCCCCCTGCAACGCCTCAGCGCTCAGGGAGGGCAGCACCTCAAAGGGTTGCCCCGCAGCCTCACAAAGGGGGGCGAGCCGCGCAGCAAGGGTCTCCCCCGCCTGCCCCCGGGGCCCCGGGGTGGGTACGAAGAGCCAGCGCCGCACCCTGGGCGCCAAGGCTCTAAACATACCCTCCGCATCCTTGTCGGCGTAGCAACCGAACACCGCAAGATCGAGGGGCGTCTCGAGGCGCTCCGCCAGAAAGGCTGCGGCATGAGGATTGTGAGCGACATCGAGGAGCAGCATCTGTCCCTCATGGGCGCGCCACTGCTGACGGCCCGGCGGCGGCGCCATGGCCAGAGCTCCATCAAGCACCGCTCCCGTTAAGGGATAGCCTAGGGCCGCCCAGGCTTGAAGGGCACCCAGGAAGCTCGGCGGCGCCACGGGCAAAGGCGCTTTAAGGGGCCACGCGAGGTGCTGCTCAAAGCCCGTGATGAAGGCTTCCTGTCCGTTGGCCCGGGGCCGCAGGCCAAAGTCCAGACCGAAGCGCGCACTGGGACAGCCCAGGTGGGCCACCCGCTCGAGCACGGATGCGGGAGGGTCTGGATCCGCAATGATGACCGGGCGCCCTGCTCGGAACACCCCAGCCTTTTCTCGGCCGATGGCCTCCCGGGTCGTTCCCAGCCAGCTTTGATGGTCCAGATCCACGGGGGT
>JAURCQ010000040.1 GCA_030828335.1 Gammaproteobacteria bacterium | reverse complement strand
GCATAAATATGAGAACCCCATTCTACGTTACTTAGGTTCCCATGCAAGCCTCATGTTGTTACCTTAGGTAACGAGTTCAGGGCCCCACCTCCCCCACACCCCTGAACCCTTTTGGAGTCACATCATGAAAGCGGTAACGACCCTAGTTTCGGCAGCTCTTCTCACCAGCGCCCTCTCCGCGGAAGCCCGCCTGAGCTCTCCGGCGGAATCCCGGGGTTATGCGGCATGCTTTGGCGCCGCCGCAGAAGCGCTCCCTGGCCTCGTGGCGAAGCGCGATTACTTCATCTCTAAGTCCGATGAAGGCAACACCTACTTCATCAACGGCACGGCGTGGCAGGGCGATGCCCGCGCGGACGTGCGGGTGTACTGCGAAACGGCCCCCAACGGCCGCAAGCTGAGCAACGTCCGGACCTCTGAAGGCCGCTTTGCGCTTGCCGAAGGCATGAGCACGGACGCCATCGCTGCCAAGTAAGTTCTTTCCCTCCTCCCCTCTGCGGGGCGCTCGCATCGCGGCGCCCCGCTTTTTTTTGGGGCCATGCTAGGCTCGTCTCCCCAAGGCGAGGGGATCGGCTTTGTTTACCGCGGCTAAACCCATCGAAAGCGCTCAGGAGACGCCCCACGGCGGGCTCCTCGATCGCCTGCAGCGCCATCTGCTCCGCCTGCCCACGGCCCCCGTGGCGGCCCACACCCAGGCGGCCTTTGAGGCTTTGCAGCGCGACCTGGGCCTAAGCCCCGGGGCTCTAATTCTTGACTCGGGCTGCGGCACCGGGGAAAGCACCCGAAACCTCGCGGAGCGCCATCCCGAGGCGTGGGTAGTGGGGGTGGATAAGTCCGCGGACCGCCTTGGCCGGCACCGCGCAGACCTCCCCGGGAACGCCCGCCTCCTTCGGGCGGAGCTAGGGGACTTTTGGCGCTGCGCCATGGCGGCAGGCTGGCGCCTTAAAGCCCACTATCTGCCCTATCCCAACCCCTGGCCCAAGGCGCGTCATTACAAGCGCCGCTGGCCCGCCCATCCCGCCTTTCCCTGGCTGCTGGGCCTGGGCGGGGACCTCGAGGTCCGGAGCAACTGGCGCCTTTATCTCGAAGAGTGGCAGGTTGTGCTGGAGGACCTCGGCGTAGGCAGCACGCTCACCACCGTGCCTCCGGATACCGCCTCGCCCCTGTCGCCCTTTGAAGCGAAGTATTTGGCCAGCGGCCACGGCTGCTATGCCCTTCGCGCGGCGCTGGGTTCGGGAGGCATACCGGCCCCCAGCTGGTCCGCCTATCAAGCCCGCTGCGAAGCGCCGGAGGTGTTCAGTCGCCCGGCTTTGACCGCGATCCTCGCCGCCCTGCCCGCCGCGCACCCCCAGCGGGAGACCCTCGCTGAAGCCCTGGCGGCGCCCCCCCTCCGTAAGCCCGCGGGCCATCGGGGCGGTGAAGCCTCGGATTTTCTTCCCTGCGATCTTGGCCCCGGGGGGCGGGAGGCGCTCCGTGAGACCTTGGAGCAGGCCCTTGAGCAGGGTGGGGAAGGGGGCGATCATCCGGCCCTAAGGCTTGCGCTGCGGGCCCTTCGTTCCCGCTAAAAGGAGCCGTCCGTGACTGACACCCTGCCGCCCCTCCTCGAGGGCGTTCGTATTCTCGATCTGTCTGCCGTCATCTCCGGCCCCCTGGCCACGGGGCTCATGGCCGATCAGGGCGCGGAGGTCTGGAAGGTGGAAAGCCTCGCGGGCGGGGACATGACCCGCGCCCTCGGCGCCCAGCACCGGGGGCTCACGGCCATGTTCGCCACGGTGAATCGAAACAAAAAGAGTATTGCCCTCGACCTGAAGGACCCTCGGGGACGGGACGCGCTGCTGGCCCTCGCAGCTCAGTGCGATGTTTTTGTGGAGAACTTCCGTCCGGGCGCCGCGGCCCGCCTGGGCCTCGACTATGAGGCCATCAAGGCCGTGCGACCGGAGGTGATTTACCTGTCCATTTCCGGCTTTGGCCCGGAGGGCCCCTACACCAAGCGCCGCGTTTACGATCCCGTGATTCAAGCGGTATCGGGCCTTGCGGAGGCGCAGGGGGGAGCGGAGCCGAGCCTGATGCGCACCCTCGTGTGTGACAAGGTGACGGCCCTCACCGCGGCCCAGGCCTTAAGCGCGGCGCTCTTTGCCCGAGCTCAGGGGAAGGGCGGGCGACGCCTGTCCCTCTCCATGCTCGACGCGGCGCTCTACTTCAACTGGTCCGACCTATTCTGGAACCACACCTTCCTGAGCCCGGAGGCCGAGGCCCATCCCGAGCTCGCGGACACCTTCGGGATTTCCCGCACCGCCGATGGGCACCTCTGCGCCATCGTGGGCGCGGGAGTGGATTTTTCGGACTTCACCACGGAAGGGGCCATGGCGGCGCTCGATGAGTACGACATCCCCTGCGCCCCCGCCCTGCCGCGATCCGCCGTGCCCGACGATCCCCAGGTGCAGGCGTCGGAGAGCCTGGTGCCCCATGAGCACCCGGTAGCCGGTCCCATGCGCCAGCCCCGGCCCCCGGTACGGGATGGGGCGCCGCTGCGCTTGGCGCCGGCGCCGCTCCTGGGCGCCGATACGGAAGCGGTGCTGGCCGAAGCCGGACTCAGTACCGAGGCGATTGCGGCGCTCCGCGCTGCGGGGGTGGCCCGATGAGCATCAAAAGCGTCGCCGTGTACTGCGGCTTTCGCCTCGGCGCCTCCCCCGCCTACGGCGCGGCCGCCGATGCCCTTGGGGCAGGGCTGGCAGCGGCCGGCGTCACCCTGGTTTATGGCGGGGGCGGGCAGGGCATGATGCGTCGGGTGGCGGATGCCGCCCTAGACGCCGGCGGCGCCGTGGTGGGGGTGATCCCCGAGGATCTGGTGGAGCGGGAACAGGCGCACAGCGGGCTCTCCATCGATGGCGGGGCGTCCCGCCTTGAGGTGGTAGCGGATATGCACGAACGCAAAGCGCGCATGCTGGACCTTGCCGATGCTGTGGCTGTGCTGCCCGGGGGCTTTGGCACCTTGGATGAGCTCTTCGAGGTGCTCACCTGGGCCCAGCTGGGCATCCACGCCAAACCCTGTGGCATGATTAACGCCGAAGGATATTTTGATCACCTGCTCGCCTTTCTCAATCACGCGGAAGGCGAAGGTTATGTGCGGCCCGCCGATCGCGCCCGCATCACGGTGGCGCCCAGCGCTCCGGCGCTGCTGGCGGCCTGGGCCCTGGGAGAAGCGCCATGAGCGAAGCCAACGCCGTAGTGACCGCCTTCATGGAGGCCTTCAATACCATGGACATCGACGCCATCGTCGGCGCCTTCACGGACGATGCGGTGTACCACAACATGCCCGGGCCCCCGGTGTCCGGGCGCCCGGCGATCGAGGCCGTCATCCGCGGCTACCTGGGCTTTGCGTCGGAGATGGACTGGCAGATCACCTACCAAGCAGAGGTCGCCCCGGGGGTGGTCTTAAACGAGCGCCTCGACCGCTTCAAGCTGGCCAAGGGCTGGCTCGAATTGCCGGTCATGGGGGCCTTCGAGGTGGTGGACGGCAAGATCGCCTGCTGGCGGGACTACTTCGATATGGCAGATTTTCAGCGCCAGCTGGCAGCCCACCAGGGCGAGGGCTAGGCACGGACTTCACGGGTTTTTGTGGGAGGGATGACGATGACGGAACTGGTCACGATTACGGTGGAAGACGGCGTTGCCGACGTGCGTCTGAATCGGGCGGATAAGTACAACGCCCTGTCTCCGGAGATGTTCGCGGCGATCACGGAAGCGGGGGAGAAGGTGGCGACCCTGCCCGGCGTGCGCGTGGTGGTGCTATCCGGGGAAGGCCGCGGCTTCTGTGCCGGCCTCGATTTCTCCAGCTTCAAGGGTATGGGCGATCGGGAACGGAAGCCTGGTGCGGAAGCGACGGTGGGCGCGGCCACCAGCGCCGAGCTGCCGGAAAATCACGCGCAGCGCCCGGGTATGGTCTGGAAGCGCTGCCCGGTCCCGGTAATCTGCGCCCTGCACGGCGTGGCCTTCGGCGGGGGGCTTCAGGTGGCCCTGGGCGCCGATATCCGCATCGCGGCGCCCGACGCCAAGCTGTCGGTGATGGAAATTAAATGGGGCCTGGTCCCGGACATGGGTCTCACGCAAACGGTGCGCGATCTGATCCGCCTAGATGTCTTGAAGGAGCTCACCTTCACGGGCCGCGTGCTGTCCGGGAAGGAAGCAGCGGAGCTCGGGCTCGTCACCCGGGTGGCCGAGGATCCCCGGGCCGAGGCCCTGGCCCTGGGGCGGGAAATCGCGGGCAAGAGCCCGGATGCCATTCGCGCCGGCAAGAAGCTGTTGGAAGAGAGCTGGCACGCGGAGCCGGCTCATGGCCTGGCCCTCGAAGCCAGCCTCCAGGGCGGACTCATCGGCAGCCCCAATCAGCTTGAAGCGGTAAAATCGGTCTTTGAGGAACGCCCCGCCCAGTACACGGACGTGGCCTAATTTTTCCCGGCAGCCCCCGCTGCCCAGCTAGGAGTCAAGCACTATGAGCATTTCCTTCGACGGTCGTGTTGCCATCGTTACCGGTGCGGGGGGTGGCCTTGGCCGCTGCCACGCCATCGATCTCGCTGCCCGGGGCGCCAAGGTGGTGGTGAACGATCTCGGTGGCGCGATGGACGGCACCGGCGGTTCCTCTGCTGCGGCGGAAGCCGTGGTGGCGGAAATCAAGGCCGCGGGCGGGGAAGCCATTGCCAACGGCGGCAGCGTGTCCGATCCCGCCGGTGCCCAGTCCATGGTGGACGATGCCATGAAGGCCTGGGGCCGGGTGGACATCCTCATCAACAATGCCGGCATCCTGCGGGATAAGACCTTCACGAAGGTCACCGTCGAAGACTTCCAGGCCGTGGTGGACGTGCACCTCATGGGCGCCATGATGGTCACGAAGGCCGTGTGGCCCATCATGAAGGAGCAGAACTTCGGCCGGATTGTCATGACCACGTCCCCCTCCGGCCTCTTCGGTAACTTTGGGCAGACCAACTACGGCGCCGCCAAGCTGGGCCTCGTGGGCTTCATGAACACCCTGAAAATTGAGGGGGCGAAGAACAACATCCACACCAACGCCATTGCCCCGGTGGCGCTGACGCGCATGACGGAAAACCTCATCCCCGAGGAAGCCGGCAAAAACCTTGGCCCCGAGCTCATCACCCCGGCGGTGACCTTCCTGTGCAGCGACGACGCCCCGAACGGCGTGGTGGTGCAGGCCGCCGGAGGGAACTTCTCCGTGGCGGCCATCGTGGAGAACACCGGTGCCAACCTTGGGCCCGAGGCCAAGGCGGAAGATGTCGCCGCGGCTTGGTCCCAGATCACGGACCTCACCGGGGCGAAGCAGCGCAACATGCTGCAGCTCGGTTAGGGGGCGTCGGCCGTGATGGCGCTCCTGCTGGGGCTTGTGCTGGCGGTGGTGCTTGGGGGGAGCGGTTGGCTCCTCCTGGGCTCGCGCCTGCGCCCCACGGGGGACCCTCGCCAGGATGAAATCCTCTCCGTGCTGGCCTACGTGGCCCTGGCTTTCCCCTTCACCTTTGCGGCGGTCTTTTTTGGCCTAGCCCGCTAGGGTCCTTCGTGGCAGGTCCTTATGCATCCCCTACCCCTTGATCCGGAATCCGTGAAGGGCTTTATGCCCGCATCCGAGGGCGCGGAGCTCTATCGCGCCGTTAGCCTGGCCCCGCCGGCGCTGCCCTGCCTAGAGATTGGTAGCTACTGCGGAAAGTCGACGATTTATCTGGGCGCTGCTTGCCAGCGCAGCGGTCGGGTGCTCTTCGCCGTGGATCACCACGCGGGGTCGGAGGAGCATCAGCCCGGGGAAGGCTATTTTGATCCGGAGCTGGCCTCGGCGGACGGGCAGGGGGTGGATACCTTCGGGGCCTTTCGCCGCACCCTTCGGGGGGCGGCCCTCGAGGACACGGTGGTGCCCATCGTCGCGCCCTCAGCGGCGGCAGCGCGGGCCTGGGCCACGCCCCTGGGGCTCCTCTTTATCGACGGCGGTCACAGCCGAGCGGCGGCGCAAGCCGATTACGCCGGCTGGGTGCCCAAGCTGGCCCCCGGCGGCATTTTGCTCATTCACGATATTTTCCCCAACCCTGCCGATGGGGGTCGGCCCCCCTATGAGCTCTGGTGCCAGGCTCAGGAGAGCGGCGACTTTGAGGTCCTGGGGCTCTTTGAGACCCTGGGCATGCTCCGGAAGCGGGGGGCGTCTAGCGCCGGGGCCTGAAAGGCGCCGGTGAGGAGGCGCGCGGCGCCGGTGCTTTCCGTAAGGGCGTCGGCAGCCAGCAGAATGGCTCCGGCGGTCCAGGTGGGCTGCTCCTCGGGCCAGAGCACCTTCTCCACAAATTGATAGCCCGTCCAGTAGGCCCCGTCGGCGGTGCGCCAGTCATGGAGGCCGCTGAATAGCTCCGCCGCGCGCTGACGCTGCCCCGTGGCCAGGAGGGCCAGGGTCAGTTCGCAGGTTTCCGCGAGGGTCACCCAGGGCTGATCGGCGACGCAGCGACAGCCCAGTCCCGGTTCCACAAATTCGTGCCAGCGCGCGGCAAGCCGGGCTTTTCCTGCTTCCGGCGTCAGCACGCCCGTGAGCACGGGGTAGAACCAGTCCATGGAGAAGCGCGCCTTACTCTCCCAGGTGCGGTCGAAACGCTCCGGGTGTTCCCGGAGGGCAACGCCCAAGCGCTTTCGCGCGGCCCCATAGGGCGCGGGGTCGTCGCCGACTAAGGTCGCCAGAGCCTCGGCGCACTCGAGGCTTTTAAAGATGGAGGCGCAGCCCGTGACCAGGGCGTCATCGCAGATCGCCCCCGCCTCGTCCCGGGCCCAGGCGATGTCTCCCTCCGGGCTTTGCAGTGCGAGGACCCAGGCGAGGGCTCGCCGCACCATGGGCCAGAAGCGTTCCACCGTGGGGAGATCCTTCGCGCACAGGAAATAGTGGTAGAGCGCCGTGGCGCCGTAGGCCACGAAGTTGCTCTCCGCCCGGGGCGTGGTGGGGGTGCCGTCGCTGGCGAAGGTGGCGGGCCAGCTGCCGTCGGCCCGTTGCGTGGCCGCAAGCCAGGCAAAGGCCGCCCGGGCCTCTTCAAAAGCGCCCCCGATGGCGAGGCCCATGGCGCTTTCGAGGTGATCCCAGGGGTCGATCTTGCCCTCGGGGAACCAGGGAATGGCGCCGCTGCTGAGCTGGCACCGGGCGATGTAGTTCACCGTAGGGCGGAGGAGCGCTTCGGGAAATTGCCCCTGGGTTAGCAGCACGCGGCTCATGGCGCGGGCCGGCGGAAGTGGTAAATCACGCTTTTTCCGAACACGGGATTCAGCCAACGCTCCAGCGTTCGGGTCAGGGGCGGGGCTTCTAGGAGATCCCACAGCAAAAGCCGGTGCCAGAGGCGCACGGGCCAGGCTTCCGTAGCGGCGTCGTCCCCGCCAAAGAGGCAGCGCAGCCACCAGTAGGGTACGTGAAGCGCATGGGCGCCGTAGCGGTCCTCGAAGCGCAGGCCCGCGGACTCCGCGGCTCGCTGAAGCACCGGTTCCTCAAAGATCCGGATATGGCCCCCCTCGGCCTCGTGATAGGCGTCGGAGAGGGCCCAGCAAATTTTCTCCGGCCAGGCCCGGGGGACGCTAAGGGCGACCCAGCCACCGGGGCGGACGACGCGGACGATCTCCGCGATCGCCGCCTCATAGGGAAAAATGTGCTCGAGCACTTCGGAGCAGAGGACCCCATCAAAGCTGCCGTCTTCAAAGGGAAGATCGAGCGCGCTTCCTTTCAGGAAGGTAAGGGGGGGCAGGGCGCCGTGGCCGCTTTCAAAGTCGTGCTGGCGCTGCCGGGCCGTGGCCAGATCCTTTTCTGCAAGGTCTATTCCCACCACCTGGGCCGCGCCCTGGTAGGCGGCGGAGAGGCAGTGGCGCCCTTCCCCGCAGCCGACGTCCAGCACTCGCTGCCCCGCCAGGGGCAGGCGGGAGAAGTCGATGGTGTCCATGCTCATGGTGAGCGCGCCTCCTGGTAGTGCTGGACCATGGTGGTTCCGGCGCGCTCCCAGGAGAACTGCTCCAGGGCGCGGCTCCGGCCCCGGGCCCCCAGGCCTAGGCGGAGCTCGGGCGCGGTCAGGAGCTGATCAATGGCGTTGGCCAGGGCAGCGCTATCCCCCGGGGGCACGGTGAGCCCCGCATCGCCCACCACTTCCCCCAGGGCCCCGCCGGTGCTCGAGACCAGGGGCGTGCCGCAGGCCATGGCCTCCGCCGCGGGGAAGCCGAACCCTTCGTAGAGGGAGGGCACCACGGCGAGGGTGGCCTCGGCGTAGCGCTGGCGCAGCGCTGCCTCGGAGAGGCCCGCTTCAAAGGTGACGGCCTCGCCCAGCCCCAGGGCCTGGAGCCGTGCCCCCGTGGGGCCGTCGGGGTTGAGCTTGCCGATCACCCGGAGCGTCACCGTGGGATGGCGTTTCCGGAGCGTGGCCAGGGCCTCGAGGAGCACGGTGAGCCCCTTTAGGGGCTGGTCCGCGCTGGCCACGGTGAGGAGCGTGTTGGGGGCCCGGGGAACTTCCGGGAGCGGTGCCCAGCGGGTGCTGTCCACACCGTTGTGCACCACCTTGATCCGCGCTGCAGGGATGCGGAAGGCCTCGGCGATGGCGTCCCGGGACGCCGCGGAAACGGTCACCAGATGCTTCAGCTGGGGGACCACCCGCTCCTGCATGCGCAGGAAATGGTGCCAGCGTCGGGTCAGGAGCCTTCCCTTCCAATCGGTTTGCTGAGCGAGGGCCAGGGCAAGGTCCCGCTGAATGGGGTGGTGAATCGTGGTCACCAGGGGCACGCCCCAGCGCTGGAGCGCGAGCACGCCGGGCGCGAGGGTCTGGTTGTCGTGGACCACGTCGTAGGGATTGCCATGGGCAAGGAAGTGCGCTTTTAGGCGCTGGCCGAAGGTATAGGGTTCGGGGAAGCCGCCGGTGAGCATGCTGAAGTATTCGAAGAGATCGGGGGCAGAGCGAAAGTGCTTCCACCGCAGGGCCGTGACGTGATTCGGCGCTGCAAAGAGATCGAGGCTGGGTATCTTGATGAGCCGAATGCCCTCGTCCAGCTCCGGGTAGGGCGGGCCGGAGATGACGTCCACGCCGTGGCCGAGGTTTCGCAGGGCGCGGGATAGGGAGGCGAGATAAATGCCTTGGCCGCCGCTGTGGGGCGCGCTCCGGTAGCCCAAAAGGGCAATACGCAGGGGGCGCTCGGGGGGCGGGAGGGCCCTCGCCCCGGGGGCGTCGTCCATGGTTTGGGTCATGGCCAGCTCGTTTCGCGTTCACGGGGCCCGTAAAGCGTCGAGCTTTAGCGGGCGTGGGGTTCCCGGCGGCAACGCCAAGTGGCTGAAGTGTAAAGGCCTTGAGAGCGTTCTGCATCGTTTCAAACTATTAAAAAACGTATAGTGATCCCCTGCCGTCCATGAGGTGCCCTCATATGAGCCGCTTGGAACTTCGTCATCTTGCGACCCTAGTCGCCCTACGTGATGCGGGGAGCCTGGTAGATGCCGCGGAGCGGGTGAACCTCACCCAGTCCGCCCTGTCCCACCAGCTGAAGGCCCTGGAGGAACGCCTCGGCACGGCGCTTTTCGAACGCAAAAGCCGGCCCGTGCGCTTTACCCCCGCGGGGGCCCGGTTGTTGGCGGCGGCGGACCGGGTCCTGCCGGAGCTGGCGTCGGCGGAACGGGATCTCGCTCGCCTTGCCGGGGGCGCGACGGGACGCCTGTTCATGGCACTCGATTGCCATAGCTGCTTCGACTGGTTGTTGCCCGCCATCGAGGCCTACCGGGACCGCTGGCCCGATATCGAGCTCGATCTGTCTACGGCCTTTGGCTTCAATCCCCTACCGGCGTTGCTCCGGGGAGACCTGGACCTCGTCATCACCTCCGATCCCGTGGCCCAGGAAGGGATCACCTACGTGCCCCTGTTCCGCTATGAGGCGGTGCTCGCCGTGAAGCCTGGTCATCTCCTGACCCGGGAAGTGCCCCTGACACCGGAGGCGGTGGCGGCCTACGCCCTGATTACCTACCCCGTGGATCTCGATCGCCTCGATATCTATACGCGCTTCTTTAACCCCGCCGGGGTGGCGCCGGAGCGGCGCCGCACGGCGGAGCTCACCCCCATGATTGTGCAGCTCGTGGCCAGCGGCCGCGGCGTGGCCTGCCTGCCCAACTGGGCCCTGGCGGAATACGTGGAGCGGGGTTTGGTGATGGCGCTATCGCTGGGGGAAGACGGGGTGTGGCCCGTACTTTATGCGGCCATCCGTTCCGAAGAGGCGGAAACGCCCTTCATGACCGCCTTCTGCGAGACCGCCGTGCGCACCTGCTTTGAACGCCTCGTGGGGATTCGCCCGGCGCCCAAGGCCGAGCTGAAAGGCGCTTAGGGAACGAGGGGCGTCTCCGTCCAGCCTTCGGCGCTGCGGTGATAGGCGATGCGCTCGTGGGCCCGGTCCCGGTGCAGGGTCAGTTGCTCGAGCCCCGTCAGGGCTAGGCGAACCCCGCTGGCATGCGCAGGCCTCGGCAGATCGCCATCGGCCACCCCAGCCCATTTTTCAGCCACCCCCGCTTGGGTCTCCGCGAGGTGCGCGGCGGTGACCGGCGTGCTTTGACCCAGGCGCGTTTGCACATGATCAGACAGCTTTGCCGGGCGGGGTTTCCGCGGCCAGTGGGTGTCGAGCACGGCGTCGGCGAGGGGCGTCGCCGTGCCCCAGAGGCGCCACTGGCGCTGGAGGCTCGGAAACCAGAGGGCAAGGGCCAGCCGGTTATCCTTAGCGAGGGCCTGGCCCTTGGGAGACTGGTCGCTAAAAAATAGGCCCCAGCTACCGTCGAGGTCCCGGAGCACCAGGGTGCGCACGGCCACCGGTGCGTCGCCGACCCCGACGGTGGCCAACCAGCACAGCTCGGCGTTGGGATCCCCCGCGGCCCGGGCGGCAGCGCGATCAGCGCGGAGGGCAGCCTCCGGCGTTGGGGCTGCTTCCCGGCTCAGTCGTCCTGCTCCTGGCGGCGCAGTTCAGCGACGTCGCGCTGAATTTCACTCAGGCGGAAGATGATGTCCGGAAGCTGATCGGTGATCCGCCACAGCAGGTAGGCGATGGCGAGCAGCACGAGGAAGGACAGAAAGGACATGGGGGGCTCCTTGGCTTAGGGATGCGCAGCGCGCAGGGCTTCATTTAACGGCAAAAGGCTGCTGACGGCAAAAGGCCCCGCATGGGCAATTTCTGCATAATGGGACAGCATTTTTGGGGGGAGAGGAAGATGGGAACGCAGCGGAAGGGCGCTATCGTCGGCTATGCGGAATGGCCCACGGTGCGGCGCTATGAGGGGACCCGGCGCTTCATGCTGGAGCAGTGGATGGATCTGGCCGCGGAGGCCCTGGAGGATGCGGGGCTGGCGCTTGAGGATGTGGACGGCCTGGTCTGCGGCACGCTTCGGGAAGCGAACATGTTCGTCCCCGCCACCGTGGTGGAGTACCTGGGCCAGCCCGTGAAGTTTGCGGAGTTCGTCGATCTTGGCGGTGCCACGGGGACCGGCATGCTCTGGCGCGCGGCGGCGGCCATCGAGCTGGGGCTCTGCGACGTCGTGCTCTGCGCCCTGCCGGGCCTGCCCATTCCGACCAACCCCGATCCGCGGGATCGTCCGCCCCCGGAGGCCCGGTGGCTGGGGTCTACCTCTAACGCCTGGGGCTCGCCGCAAGCAGAGTTTGAGGTGCCCTTTGGCAACGTTGCGCAAAATGCGGGCTACGCCATGATTGCGACCCACTACGAGGCGCGCTTTGGATCCTGCGAAGGGGCCCGAGCTCAAATCACCGCGCAGCAGCGGGCCAGTGCGGCATTGAATCCGCTGGCTTCGTTCTATGAAAAGCCCGTGTCCATCGATGACGTGCTGGCTTCGCCCATGATCGCCGAGCCCCTGCGTCTCCTTGAAATTGTCATGCCCTGCGCGGGCGGAGCGGCGGTGGTGCTGGCCTCTCCGGAGAAGGCTAGGAAGAGCCCTCACCGCCCGGTGCAGATCACCGGCTATGGGGAATCGCTCACCATCAAGACCCCCACCTTTGCGGAGGATCTCGCGGTCACGCCCGTGGCGGCGGCCGCGGCCACGGCCTTTGCCCGGGCGGGTACGACGCCGGCGGCCATGGATCTCCTCGCCCTCTACGACTGCTACACCATCACCGTGCTGCTCACCCTGGAGGACGCGGGCTTCTGCCCGAAGGGCGCTGGGGCGGCCTTTTTGGCGGAGCGGAATTTGGCCTTCGACGGTGATTTCCCCGTGAACACCCACGGGGGCCAGCTCGGGGTGGGGCAGCCGGGCCTCGCCGGGGGCCTTCTCCAACCCATCGAAGCGGCGCGGCAAATCATGGGTCGGGCCGGGCCCCGGCAGGTGCGGGACGTCAATCGGGCCCTGGCGACGGGCACGGGGGGCGTGATGAGCGAACAGGTTGCGCTGATTTTGGAGGGGGCGTAATGACCGAGATCGTACTGGCGCCCCTGGCGCCGAAGATGACGCCGACCAGCGCGCCCTTCTGGGCGGCGCTGGGAAAAGGGCGGGTGGTGCTCCAGCAGTGCGACGCCTGCGAGGCCTGGGTGTTCTATCCCCGGCCGCGCTGTCCCCATTGCCTGAGCGCGGCCCTCAGCTGGAAGCCCGTGTCGGGCCGGGCCACCTTGACCACCTGGACCCACTGCCCGCGTCCCACGGCGCCCCCCTTTGCGGGCTTCGCGCCCCAAACCCTCGCGGTGGCGACCTTGGAGGAAGGGGTGCGCATGAGCACTTTTCTACTGGAGACGGAAGGGCGGACCCTGTCCCTTGGCATGGCCCTGGCGCCGCGCTTCGTCCCCACGGAGGACGGCGCGGCGACGCTCCTGGCCTTCGCCCCCGCTTAAGCGGGGGTTGCAGCTCGCCGGGCTTCGCGCCGAGCCAGCCGTTCCCGCAGCCGGGCGTGCCGGGCCGGGGTGAGGGGATAGTTCCAAATCAGCCCCAGGGCAGAGCCGAAGAAGACCACGGGCCCCATGGTGTAGACGATGCGCAGGGCCAGTACCCCCGCCTCCGTGGAGGCTTCCACGCCGCCGGCGGCGTCGAAGCCCAGCAGTCCCACCACGTTCAGAGACACCCCCGTGCCCAGGGCAATGGCGATCTTTGTGGTCATGCCCATGAGCGCGAAGTAGGTGCCGGCCCGCTTGCCACCGGAACGCATGCTGTCCACGTCCACCACGTCGGCCAGCATCGCGGCCGGGAGGAACTGCAAGCCGCCGAAGCAAAAGCCCTTCAGGATGAAGAGGGCGAAGAAGGCGTTGTAATCCCCGTATTCCAGGAAGAAGTTCGCCGCGGAGACGCAACCCACGGTGATCAGCGTTCCCATGAAGGCGCGATGCTTTCCGATCCGTTTGCCAAGCCCAA
>JAURCQ010000400.1 GCA_030828335.1 Gammaproteobacteria bacterium | reverse complement strand
GATATGTTGAAGCACTTACAGATAAAGCAGAAACTCCACAAGCAGCAGTAATAACTGGAGTATATGTTGTAGCAGAAACTCTTAAACCACCAGCACCCCCACCACCAGCTTGTTCAGAACCACCTCCACCACCACCTGCACGAGTTACAGAACTGCTAGTAATTGAAGAAGCAGAGCCATTTCCTCCGTTTCCACCAACTCCAGATGAGGCGTTTCCACCTACTGCACCAGCTCCACCGCCACCTCCAGCATCTAAATTATTTGATGCTGCACTACCTCCATCATTTCCTTGTCCTGTAGTTCCAGAACCTCCTCCAACGCTAAAAATATTACCGCCACCACCAGAACCGCCAGGTCCGCCTCCTCCGCCTGGAGCACCACCGATTTGCATTCCATATCCACCTCCAGCAGATGTGACAGAGGTAATTCCAGGATTTGAAATAAACGATGGTGTTCCATTATTGAAACTAGTACCTCCATCTCCAGCGCCTCCACCACCA
>JAURCQ010000399.1 GCA_030828335.1 Gammaproteobacteria bacterium | reverse complement strand
TCTTCACCACGCGCATCGAAGCGGACAAGAAGAAGTACCCCGTGCTTCTTTCCAACGGCAACTTAGTGGAGAGCGGCGCGGTCCCCGGAAACGACAAAAGGCACTTCACGGTGTGGAACGACCCGTTCGTGAAGCCCTCGTATCTGTTCGCGCTCGTCGCGGGCGACCTGGGCGTCGTGGAGGACACGTTCACGACGATGTCCGGCCGCGACGTCGCACTCAGAATCTACGTCGAGGCGCACAACCTCGACAAAGCCGACTTCGCGATGGAGTCGCTCGTGAAGAGCATGCGTTGGGACGAGGAGGTTTTCGGGTTGGAGTACGACCTGGATTTGTTTAACATCGTCGCCGTGGACGACTTCAACATGGGCGCCATGGAGAACAAGAGCCTGAATATTTTCAACAGCCGCTTGGTGTTGGCGACGCCCACCACCGCCACGGACGCCGACTACGCCGCCATCGAGGGCGTCGTCGCGCACGAGTACTTCCACAACTGGACC
>JAURCQ010000398.1 GCA_030828335.1 Gammaproteobacteria bacterium | reverse complement strand
GAATGATTGTTCGGCAGCCTCTTGAATTGGTTGAGATGGTCGATCGATTCAATGTCAACGTTACCGTGGCGGGCGGTGGTAGCTTTGGTCAAGCTGGTGCGATTCGACATGGTATCACCCGTGCTCTGATGGAGTACGATGAGACTCTTCGTGGGGCTCTGCGCAAAGCGGGTTACGTTACCCGAGACGCTCGCGAAGTGGAGCGTAAGAAAGTCGGTCTGCGTAAGGCGCGTAAGCGTCCACAGTTCTCCAAGCGTTAAGCGCTTTTTTACGAAGAACCCGAGGCCGCTGCTTCGGGTTTTTTTGTGCTTGTGAATAAGACCTTGTTTTGGATCACTTTTGTTCACAAAAAACTCACCCACACCGGTGTTTCGGCTTGTATCTGACGTGCAAACTCTTTACCATTCCCTTCATTTTTTGAGTGGGTGGTTTTGGCGTATTCAAGGCGCCGCCACTGTAATCAGCCGGGGTGGAGTGAATCATGTCTGATGAAACTGTAAAC
>JAURCQ010000397.1 GCA_030828335.1 Gammaproteobacteria bacterium | reverse complement strand
TCGACAGGTACTCGTCATACAGCACCTGGTGAATGAACCCGGTCAGACCATCCCAGTTATCTTCGGGCAACGGCTCGGAAAGGGCGAGGTGCCAGACAAAGTTGTCGTTCTTCTCGTCCAGTTCGTCAAATTCCTCAGCGTAGAACATCTCCTTGAGGCTCCGCGCGCCGTACCAGAACGACATCTTGCGCTTGCTGTGCCGACGTATGAGCTGATCAAAGATGTGCGCGCGCATTGGTGCCATGCCGGCGCCGCCGCCGATGAAGACCATCTCGTTATCAGTTTCCTTGGCGAAGAATTCACCATAGGGCCCCGAGATCACGGCCTTGTCTCCGGGCTTCAGGCTGAAAATGTACGATGACATGACGCCGGGCGGCACCTTGCCCTGCTTGTCAGGCGGTGGCGTGGCGATGCGCACGTTGAGCAGGATGATGTCCTTTTCCTCGGGGTAGCTGGCCATCGAGTAGGCGCGTGTAGTCGCCTCCTTGACATGCGATTCGAGT
>JAURCQ010000396.1 GCA_030828335.1 Gammaproteobacteria bacterium | reverse complement strand
TACATGCGGTTTATTACGTTCAAATTTCTCTTTAGCCATCGGAGAGTCCTCTATGCCAAAACCAAATAAAAAGAATAAAAAAACAAAAACTGGAGCCTATGCCCGGAATTGAACCGGGGACCTCGTCCTTACCAAGGACGTGCTCTACCGACTGAGCTACGCGAGCCTCAACTTGAGCTATCCTTATGCCTCCACCCGGGATCGAACCGGGGACCTTCAGATCTTCAGTCTGACGCTCTCCCAACTGAGCTACAGAGGCACGAACTTGTTGAATCACATCCATGCTTACTCCCACTGTGGGGCTCGAACCCACGACCACATGATTAAGAGTCATGCGCTCTACCAAACTGAGCTACGCCCCGTGGAGCCCATGACTGGATTTGAACCAGCAACCTTCTCATTACAAGTGAGATGCACTACCGTTGTGCTACAGGGGCAAGGTGTGGATGACAGGATTTGATACCTGCATACCCTTATAAAGGTGTGTTTCCTTACATCACATCCA
>JAURCQ010000395.1 GCA_030828335.1 Gammaproteobacteria bacterium | reverse complement strand
AAGGCAATCCCCTGCCGCCGGGGCAGGTGGGCGAACTTACGGTGCGCGGAGCGCCGGTGATTCGCGGCTACCTCAATCGGGAGGACGCGACGGCGGAAACGATTGTCGACGGCTTCCTCCGCACCGGGGACGTCGCGCGGGTGGATGAGGACGGCTTCGTGTATATCGTCGATCGCAAGAAGGACATGGTGATCCGGGGCGGTGAGAACGTGTACTGCGCCGAGGTGGAATCGGCCATCTACGAGGTGGACGGCATCGCCGAATGCATTGTTTTTGGCGTGCCGGACGATCGGCTCGGCGAGGAAGTCGGTTCGGTCATTGTCCTGAAGCCCGGGTCCGAGGTGGATACCGATGCCCTCCGGGCAGACCTCCTGACCCGCATCGCTAAGCACAAGGTGCCCCGCTACCTGTGGGTGCAGCGGGAATCCCTACCCCGAAATGCGAACGGCAAGTTCCTGAAGCGCGAAGTGACGGAAGCGTTGGACCTTGCGGCGGCGGTATAAGC
>JAURCQ010000003.1 GCA_030828335.1 Gammaproteobacteria bacterium | reverse complement strand
CGCGTGTGGCGCATGGCCACCCTGTCCCTCTATCGCACGGCCCACGCCGTCCTGCCCGCCATGGCCGCCCGCGGGCGGGGCAATCTTTTAGTCACCGCCTCCACGGCGGCACTACGCGGCAATCCGGGCCAGCACGCTCACGCGGCCGCCATGGGCGCGCGGCGCCTGCTGTGCCAGAGCCTCAGCGCCGAATATGCGGCCGAGGGCGTTCACGTGGCCCACGTGGTGGTGGATGGGGCCGTGGATGCGCCGGACACGCTCGGGAAGATGCTCGGACCGGAACGCTTCGCCGCCCTTCGGGCAGCCAAGGGCGGAGAGGCGGGAGGCCTCATCAGCCCCGAGGCCGTAGCCGAAACCTACCTTCAGCTGGCGCGCCAGCCCCGCTCCACCTGGACCTTCGAGCTGGACCTTCGGTCCCACAGCGATCGGGCCTGGTGGAACTAGGCCTAACCGCTACCGCTCCCATAGAGGCCCCTAAGGAAGATCCGGTGCAGGTCGCCCGAAGTGCGCGGCCAGCAGAGCCGCCACGTAGGCGGGCCGGTAGCCGGGGGAGCCGTGCCCAGTCATGGGCATGAGATGGAAACGCGCCGGAGGCACCCAGGCCGCAATGCGCCGTGCCTCCTTTAAATTCTCGTCGTAGGCGCCGCAGGCGATAAGCGTTGGCGCCTGCACCGCCCCTAAGGGCTCGGTGAGATCGGGAGCCCCCTCGTGGGCCCGGTGCATGGCATCGGCACTCTCCCGATCCTCGTAGAAGCGCCAGTAGCGCTCCGCCGGCGCCGGGCTTTGCCCCGCCGCCGCGAGGGCCGCTCGAGCCGCCTCCCCGAGTACGCCCTGGCGCTTTTGATCCACGGGCGGGGTCAGGGAGACATCAAACAGCGCAAGCCCGGCAAGGCGCCCGGGATGGCGAAGGGCAAAGGCCGCAGCGGTCCGTGCGCCGTAGGCCACCCCCATCACGATCGCCGAGCCGAGCTCGCAGTGCGTCAAAAGCCCGGCGAGGTCATCGGCGTATTGCTCGAAGCAATAGCCTTCCGGAGCCCCCCCGGTGCTCCGCCCCATGCCCCGAATATCAAAGCGCAGCACGCGAAACTCGCTGAGCAGATCGGGCATGAGCCGCTCCCACATGGTGAGGTTGTGGCGCGCCATGGGGATAAGCGCAAGCAGGGGTTTGTGGGGATCACCCTCGAGCACGTAATTCAACTGCACATCGCCCAGGGAGGCGAGGGACCCAAGGGTGTGATAGGGGGTGGGGGACTTCAGAGCCATGGCGCTTTCCGAGTTTCTGAGAACGCGCCAAGCCTACCCTAGGGCATCGCCCCCCGCCCCACTCCATTGAGGGACTTCCCTCTCCGTAACTGTTCTTCAAACAAACAGTAGCTTTTATATTACTTACCCCAGCACCTGCCGCATTTATAATCCGTTAGGCCCAGGGCATAAAAAACCCGGCGCTGAGGGCCGGGTTCTTTATTTGGGACCTCAAGGATCCCAGAAAGCCTTCCTGCCTATTGCAGCCAGCCTTCCACAACATCATTACCATGCTCTGCTTTCCAGGCTTTGAGCACCTTGTGATTACCGCCCCGGGTTTCGATCTTCTCTCCCGTGGTGGGATTCACGTAGACCTTAAGCTTGCGCTGACGGCGGCCCGCGGCTGGTGCGGCAGCGCTAGCCTTCGCCGGCACCATGGGCGCCAAATCTGCGAGGGTCTTATTGTACTTTGCAAGAAGCTGATTCAAATCCTCAATAAAGGCCATTTCCTTCTGAACTTCTTCACTGGCCTTCATGCGCTCGATATCACGCTGTAAACGCTCGAGTTCTTCCTGCTTCTTCTGAAGTTGGACAAGGCTGGTCACGCAATTACCCCCACTTGGTTAGACTGGGCGTATTTATACTCCAACACTTGTAAATTGCAAATACCCCGGCGCTAATAAATCTAGTAATGAGCACTTTTTAACACCCCATTTTAAATAGGGAACCCAATAAGGAGAAAAAGCCCCCTCACTTCCGCGCCCTTCTTACCAACATTAAAAGACAAAGAAACCGCTCCCTAAGGGAATGTAAAATGCCGGGGCCCGAAAGACCCCGGTTGAGTACGCTGCCTTAGGATGAGTACGCTAGGGCTGGCTAAGGGTTAAACGTTCAATGTTTTGGTCGACAGTATTAAGACCAATACCCCGAACATTGGCGAGTTCATCGATGGTGCGAAAACCCCCGTGTTGATCTCGGTATTCGATGATGGCGGCGGCCTTACGCAGGCCCACGCCCTTCAGCGCCGCGGCCAGGGCCGCCTCATTCGCCGTATTGATATCCACCTTCTCCACCGCCGCTACGGGCGCCGGCTCTGCTGCCTGTGCAGGCAGGGCCAGGGGAAGGGCAAGCATGCCCAGCAATAGGGCTCGCGCGAGCGCGGGGCCCGCAGGGTGTGCTGTATGCATAAGAGTGCTCCTTATCCTCGAAAGACGCCCCGAGGGGCGGATCGCTAGGATTTCCCAGGGGTGCGCCGGAGAAGGCGCGACAGCAGCCAGGAAGGAGGTAAGAAGCCACGGAAAGAGACGTAGGCCTAGGCTTACGAGGTTCTCGAACTTAGGACGGCGCGCGATCCCCAGGAAGGCTGCGCGCGAGCTTACGAAGGGCGAGGCGCGCACGAAGGGTTCCCACGCCAGCTACGGCATAGCCAAGGAGCAAGCCCGCTAAAAAAACCAGGCAAAGCCAGAGAAACAGCGGTGCGGGAGGACTGACCCAGGTGAGGACCGTCAGGGAAACGTCCTCCGAGTTATCCATCCCCAGAAGCACACCTAAAAGCAAGAGAAGAAGGGCCACGCCCCCATAGGTGAGGACCGAAAGGGCCCGGAGCATTAGGCCTCCGCTGCCGGCTCGGGGTGGGTAAGAAGGCTTGCGTTGACCCGATCGCGGAGTTCCTTGCCGGGCTTGAAGTGCGGCACGTGCTTACCGCTCAGGCCCACCGCTTCCCCGGTCTTCGGATTGCGGCCCACCCGCGGGGCGCGGTAGTGAAGGGAGAAGCTGCCAAACCCTCGGATTTCGATCCGCTCACCCTGCGCTAGGGTTTGCGCCATCTGCTCGATCATGGTTTTCACGGCGAGCTCCACGTCCTTGCTGGACAGCTGGCTTTGCCGCGCCACGATGCGCTCGATCAACTCCGATTTGGTCATGCCCCTCACCCCAATAGTGGACCGGGGATCCCCGGACCCACTCATCATTACGAAAATCAATCGCTTAGGGAAACTAGCATAGGCTTCCGGGACGCTCAACGGCGAAGCCACGCGCCCGGGCGGACGCGTGGCGCCGTAGCCGGGCCTTAGCTGCCCTGCTGATCCATTTTCTCGCGGATCAGATCGCCAATCGTGGTTGCGGAGGAGCTTTCCTGCTCGCGCTCCTTGTGCTCCCGCATGGCTTCCCGCTCGTCCTCGATGTCCTTCGCCTTCACGGACAGGTTCAAGGTGCGGTTCTTCCGGTCGACGGCGGTGATCTTCACCTCAACCTCTTCCCCGGCCTTGAGGACGGTCCGGGCATCTTCCACCCGCTCCTGGGACAGCTCGGAGGCGCGAAGCACCCCTTCCACTTCCTCGGCGAGCTTGATGATGGCGTCCTTCTCCGTGACTTCCACCACCGTACCGGTGACGATGGAGCCGCGGTCATTGACGGCCACGTAGTCGTTGAAGGGATCGTCCTCAAGCTGCTTGATACCCAGGGAGATACGCTCCCGCTCGGGATCGATGGCCAGCACCACGGTGGTGACCTCCTGACCCTTCTGGTAGTCGCGCACAGCTTGCTCGCCAGTGTCGTTCCAGGAGATGTCGGAGAGGTGCACCAGCCCGTCGATGCCGCCGTCGAGGCCGATGAAGATCCCGAAGTCCGTGATGGACTTGATCGTGCCGGTGATCTTGTCGCCCTTGCCGAAGCTGGCGGAGAACTGCTCCCAAGGGTTCATCTGGGTCTGCTTGATGCCGAGGGAGATGCGGCGGCGATCTTCGTCGATGTCGAGGATCATCACCTTCACATCATCGCCCACCTGCACAACCTTGGAGGGATGGATGTTCTTGTTGGTCCAATCCATCTCGGAGACGTGCACGAGGCCTTCCACGCCCTCTTCGATTTCCACAAAGCAGCCGTAATCCGTGAGGTTCGTGACCTTCCCTTCGACGACGTGGTTTTCCGGGTAACGCGCCTTGATCTCCACCCAGGGATCTTCCCCAAGCTGCTTGAGGCCCAGGGACACGCGCTGACGCTCCCGGTCGAACTTGAGCACGCGCACGCGGATTTCGTCGCCCACATTGACGATTTCGCTCGGGTGCTTGATGCGACGCCACGCCATATCGGTGATGTGGAGCAGACCGTCGACACCGCCGAGATCCACGAAGGCGCCGTAATCCGTGAGGTTCTTGACGATACCCTTGAGGTCCATGCCCTCGGCGAGGGAGGTCAGCAGCGCTTCCCGCTCGACGGAGTTCTCTTCCTCGAGCACAGCGCGGCGCGACACCACCACGTTGTTGCGGCGCTGATCGAGCTTGATGACCTTGAATTCGAGTTCCTTGCCCTCGAGGTGGGCCACTTCGCGCACGGGGCGCATGTCCACCAGGGAGCCGGGGAGGAAGGCCCGGATGCCGTCGATGTCGACGGTGAAACCGCCCTTAACCTTGCCCTGGAGGAAGCCAGGAATCTTCTTAGCCCCTTCGAAGGCCTCTTCCAGCACCATCCAGACTTCGGCGCGACGGGCCTTCTCCCGGGACAGGCGGGTTTCCCCAAAGCCATCGTCCACGGCTTCCATGGCCACCTTAACCTGGTCGCCGATGGACAGTTCGAAGTTTCCTTTCTCGTCGACAAACTGGGACCGGGGAATCACGCCCTCGGACTTCAGGCCCGCGTGGACCGTCACCCAATCTTCATCGATGTCGACAATGGTCCCCGTGACAATGGCACCGGGCTCCATCTCGACGGCCTTTAGGCTTTCCTCAAATAGTTCCGCGAAGCTTTCGCTCATTAGGTAACAACCTCGTTGACTCGGGCTTGCGCCCTCAGCACCACCAGCCTGGTGCTGTCTGCTCAAATTGCCTAGCCCGTGACTCGGCTGGGATCGGTCACGGCGGGCTAGGCCCACACGCCGGCAGGGGCCGGCCTATTTCCTTGGATTTAGCCTTCGGCGCAGAGGCCCCGCTGAAGGGCGGCGCGCCAGACGGCGCCGAAGACGTCGTCGATGGCGAGCGCGGTGGAATCAATCACCAGCGCGTCGTCCGCCGGGCGCAGCGGGGAAGCAGAACGCGCTTGATCGCGCTCATCCCGGGCCTGGATGCTATCCAAAAGGGCGCGGAGATTAGCATCTAAGCCCTTTTCTTTCAACTGCTTATAGCGTCGTTCGGCGCGTGCCGGGGCGCTGGCGGAGAGAAAGATCTTGAGCGGCGCCTCGGGAAAGACCACCGTCCCCATGTCCCGCCCATCGGCCACCAGGCCCGGCGCCTGGGCAAAATCTCGTTGCCGCGCCAACAGCGCCTCCCGCACCGGCGGCAAGGCTGCCACCTGGGACGCCGCCTGCCCCGCCGCATCGGTGCGAATGGCCAGGGAGACGTCCTGATCCCCGAGCCATACCCCACCGCCGGGGGCAAAGCGCAGGGCCAGGGACCGGGCGCGGGCCGCCAGCGTTTCCGCATCATCCAGCGCCACCCCGGCCTGCTGCCCATCCAGGGCCAGCACCCGATAAAGGGCGCCGGAATCGAGAAAATGCCAGCCAAGGCGCGTCGCCAGCGCTTCGCACAGCGTGCCCTTCCCGGCGCCGCTGGGCCCATCAACCGTGATCACCGGTGCCTTAGGGGGCGTCATGGGCGTCTCCAAAGCTTTCCGCTAGGGCGGCATCGCGGGTGGCACGGGCCCGGGCAATGGCCTCGAAAAGCGCTGCCCCATCCTCCGCCGCAATGGCCCCGCGGAAGGTCTGGAGGGTCGCCTCAAAGCGATCCAAGGCCTCCAGGAGCGCGGGCCCATTAGTGGTGAAAATCTGCGACCACATGGTGGGATCGGAGCCCGCGATGCGGGTGAAATCCCGAAAGCCCCCGGCCACGAGGCGAAAAATGGCTTCCCGCTGGGGATCGGCGCCGAGGGCGTCCACCAGGGCAAAGGCCAGCAGGTGAGGTAAATGGCTGGTCCGGGCCAGCACCGCGTCGTGCGCCTCCACGGACAGGGTTTCAATCTCGGCGCCCAGGGCACTCCAGATCTGCTCGACCTTCTCCAGCGCTTCCGGGGCCGTGTCCCCGAGCGGCGTCAGCACCACGCGCCGTCCCTGAAAGAGGGCGCCATTGCTCGCCCCCATGCCGCTGCGCTCAGACCCCGCAATGGGGTGCCCCAGCACCACCCGGCGCTGAAGCGCCGGGGGTAGGGCTTCCAGGGCCTCGGCGAGGGGCCCCTTAACGCTGGCCACGTCCGTTACCGTGGCCCCCGCCGCCAGGGCCGGGGCGAGGGTGGGCAGCACCGCCGCGGCCGCCGCCGTGGGCATGGCGAGGACGATCACATCCTCCGGCCCAAGGACTTCCGGCATGGTCAACGAATGGAAGACTCCGGAGCCCTCCGCCGCTGCGCGGGCCGGCGCCGCCGTATCCACCCCGTGCAACGTCCACCCGCCCGCGGCCCGGAGCCCGCGGGCCATGGAGCCGCCAATAAGCCCCGTACCAAGGATGGTAACGCGGCGCAAACCCTAGGCCGCCAGCTGCGCGCGAACGCGATCGAAGCTTGCGAGGAAGCGGGCCATCTCCTCCGGCAACCCCACGCTCACCCGCAGGTGCTGAGTAAGGCCATAGCCCGCCACGGGGCGCACAATCACGCCCTCCTGCAGCAGCGCATCGTAGTAGGCCTTTGCCGCGCCCACTTCAATGGTTAGAAAGTTTCCGGCACTGGGAATGAAGGGGATGGCCCGCTCGGTCATCGCCCCTTCCAGGGCCTGGAGCCCTTCCGCATTGAGGCGGCGACTCTCATCCACGTAGTCGTGATCATCGAGAGCCGCGAGCCCCCCAGCCATCGCCAGGCTATTCACGTTGAAGGGCTGGCGGAGGCGATTAAGCAGACCAACGATCTCCGGTGCGGCCACGGCGTAACCGAGGCGAAGCGCCGCCAGGCCGTAGATCTTCGAGAAGGTTCGGGTCACCACCAGGTTCGGATAGCGGGGCAACAGGGACAGGGCCGTCCCCGCGGCCGAAGGATGCTGGTATTCGCAGTAGGCCTCATCCACCACCACGAGAGCCTTGGACGGCACCGCCTGAAGCAAGCTTTCAATCTCTGCGAGGGTGGCCACGGTCCCCGTGGGGCTGTTGGGATTGGCGATGAACACGAGGCGCGTGGCGTCATCCACAGCAGCGGCCATGGCCGGAAGGTCGTGGCCGTAATCCTTTGAAGGCACAGCGCAAACCGCGCCCCCGGCCCCGGCAATGGCGAGGGGGTAGACCACAAAGGCGTGCTGATCGATTACCCCCTTCGTTCCCGGGGCCAGAAACACTCGAGCAATGAGTTCGAGCACGTCATTCGAGCCATTGCCAAGGAGAATCTGATCGGGGTGAAGCCCCTGCTGCGCCGCGAGCTTTTCCCGGAAGGCGTGGGCACTGCCGTCGGGGTAGCGAGATAGGTCGGAGGCTGCGCGGGCGAGGGCCTCGCGTACGCTCGCTCCGGGGCCGCGGGGGTTCTCGTTGCTGGCCAGCTTAATCGCTTCCCGGATGCCGAGCTCCCGCTCGAGGGCCTCCACCGGTTTCCCGGGCTCGTAGGGATGCATGGCCCGAATTTCCGGGCGAGCCTGCTGAAGAAGGGCGTCGAGTGCCTGTGCTGCCATGCTGTGTGCCGTCCTTGTGGTACCCGTGGAAAGGGACTGATCGTTGTTGCGACTAGCGCTGAGGCCGGGGGTAGGAGCCCAGCACGCGCAGCTCCAGAGCGAGCCCCGCGAGGGCGCCCAGGGCCCCCTTCACCCCATCATCTTCGCGGTGCCCCTCTAAATCGACAAAAAACGCGTAGGTCCATTGCCCCAGCCGTGCTGGCCGGGACTCCACGCGAAGCAGGTTCACCCCCGCAGCGCTGAAGGGCTCGAGGACGCGCAGAAGGGCCCCGGGCGCGTTCTTTGTGGTCACGACCAGCGAGGTGCGGTCATCCCCGGAGGGCGCCACGGCATGACGGCCCAGCACGAAGAAGCGCGTGCAGTTGTCCGGGGCATCCTCCACGCAGCGCGCTTCGGCTCGAAGGCCATAGCGTTTCTGTGCGGGATCGCCCGCGAGGGCGGCCAGCTGCGGGTTCTTCGCCGCCTGCGCCGCCGCCTCGCCGTTGCTGGCAGCGGGCACGCGGATGAGCTGGGGCCAATGCCGATCAAGCCAACCCCGGCACTGGGCCAGGGATTGGGGATGGGACCACACCGCCGTGAGCCCCTCGAGGGTGGCCTCGGGATGAAGCAAAAAGTGCTGGTGAATAGGGAGCTCGAGCTCGCCCACAATCGTGAGGGGCGTCGCGAGCAGCGCATCAAGGGACTGATTCACCACCCCTTCCGTAGAGTTTTCCACGGGGACCACACCGAAGTCCGCTTGCCCCGCTTCCACCGCGCGGAACACCTCTGTGATCGAGGGCGCGGGGCGGAAGTCTGCGAAGGCGCCGAAGTGCCGCTCCGCGGCCTGCTCCGTGAAGGTCCCCTCCGGCCCCAGATAGGCCACCCGCTGGGGCCCTTCTAAGGCGAGGCAGGCAGACATCACTTCCCGGAAAATGCTCGCAATCACGTCGTCCGAGAGGGGGCCAGGGTTCGCCGCGCGAAGCCGCGCCAGCACCGCTGCTTCCCGCTCGGGGCGGTAAAAAGCCAGCGCGTCCTTGGTGCCTGGAACGGCGAAGCGGCGCTTCACCTCAGCCACGGCCTCCGCGGCCCGGGCCCGGGCGTTGAAGCGCTCAAGGAGCTCCCTATCGAGACGGTCGATCTCCGCGCGAAGGGCCGCGAGGGCGTCCGCCTCCTGAGCGCCCTCGTCCCTAGCCATGGCTCGCTTCGAAGTCGGCCATGTAGGCCACCAGCGCATCCACCGCATCCTGGCCCACGGCGTTGTACAGGCTAGCGCGCATGCCGCCCACGCTCCGGTGCCCCTTGAGGTTCATCAGCCCAGCGCCTTCGGCGCCGGCTAGGAAGGGCTTGTCGAGGCTGGGATCGGGCAAGGTGAACGGGACGTTCATCCAGGACCGGTAGGCCTTGTCCACCGGCGCGGTGTAGAAATCCGAGGCGTCGATGGCCGCATAGAGGGTCTTCGCCTTGCGCGCGTTGCGCTCGGCCATTACCGCAAGGCCCCCTTCCTGCTCGATCCACTCAAAGACAAGCCCGGCGAGGTACCAAGAGAAAGTCGGCGGCGTATTGAGAATGGAGTCTTCATCCGCGAAACCCTTCCAGGCCAGCAGGGCCGGAATATCACTGCGGGCACGGTCCAGGAGCTCACGCTTCACGATCACCAGCGTCAGCCCCGCGGGCCCGACGTTCTTCTGAGCCCCGGCGTAAATCACGTCCCAGGCGTTCACATCGATGGGCCGGGACAGGATGGTGGAGGAGAAATCCCCCACCAGGGGCACGCCCCCGGCATCGGGAGCCTCAGGGAATTCCACGCCGCCGATGGTTTCGTTGGTGCAGACGTGCAGATAGGCCGCATCGGCGGGCACGTTCCAGCTGGCGCGCTCGGGGATCGTGGTGAAATTCTCCCCCTCGCTGCTCGCCGAAACCACGACGTTGGCGTAGCGCCCCGCCTCCTTAATGGCTTTCTTGGACCAGGCCCCGGTGTTCACGTACGCCACGGTCTGCCCCGGGGCGGAAAGATTCAGGGGGACCGCAGAGAACTGCATGGTGGCCCCGCCCTGAAGAAAGAGCACGGCGTACTCATCTGAGACCCCAAGCAGGGATCGCAGTCGCGTCTCCGCCGCTTCGGCCACGGCCAGGAAGGTGGACCCGCGGTGACTGACCTCCATGATGGACATGCCCGTCCCCTGGAAATCCAGGAGTTCTTGCTGCGCTCGCTCGAGCACAGCGGTGGGCAGCGCGGCAGGGCCAGCGGAAAAGTTAAAGGCGCGGTTCACTCGTTTGATTCCTCTTGGTTATCAGATTCGTCCTCTTCCGTTTCGACGATGCGCTCAAGGCCCACGAGCTGCTCGCCGTCGCGAAGATTGATCAGGCGAACCCCCTGCGTATTGCGACCGAGCACGGAGATCTCCCCCACCCGCGTCCGCACCAGCGTGCCCTGATTAGAAATCAGCATGATTTCGTCGCCCTCGCCCACCTGCACGGCACCGACCATATCGCCGTTGCGCTCGGTGGTTTGCATGGCGATGACGCCCTGCCCGCCCCGGCCCCGGAGGGGGAAGTCTTCGACCTCGGAACGCTTCCCGTAGCCGTGCGCGCTGGCCGTGAGAATCATGGTGCCCGGATCGGGCACGATGCAGGCGATGATGCGATGGCCGCTGCCGAGCTTCGCCCCGCGCACGCCCCGGGCCGTCCGGCCCATGGCCCGCACGTCCGATTCCTTGAACCGCACGGCCTTGCCTGAGGAGGTCAGAAGCATGACGTCCCGAGTGCCATCGGTATAAACCGCGCGCACGAGAGGGTTGTCCTCTTCAAGGTCGATGGCGATGAGACCCACGGAACGAGGCCGGGAGAACTGATCGATGGGCGTTTTCTTCACCGTGCCATTGGCCGTGGCCATGAAGATGAACCCCTGGTCTTCGTTCTCCTTTACCGGGAGGAGCGTCGTGATGCGCTCGTTCTCCGCCAGGGGAAGAATGTTCACCACCGGGCGGCCCCGGGACGTCCGGGAGCCCTGAGGGAACTGGTACACCTTCAGCCAGTACACCTTGCCCCGGTTGGTAAAGCACAAAATCGTGTCGTGGGAGTTCGCCACCAAGAGGTGCTCAACGAAATCCTCTTCGTTCACAGACGTCGCCGCCTTACCACGACCGCCTCGTCGCTGAGCTTCATAGCTCGTAAGCGGCTGAGCCTTCGCGTAGCCCCGGTTCGAGACCGTGACCACCATGTCTTCTTCTTCGATGAGATCTTCGTAGGTGAGATCCTCGAAACTGCCGCGGATTTCCGTGCGCCGCTCGTCGCCATACTGCTCGAGGATCGCCACGAGCTCTTCCCGAATAACGGCGAGGAGGCGGGCGCGATCCCGAAGGATTTCCAGGTAGCCCGCAATCTCTTCCAGGAGCCCTTCGTACTCCTCAATGAGCTTGTCCTGCTCCATGCTGGTCAGGCGGTTCAAGCGCAGATCGAGAATGGCCTGAGCCTGCTGCGGCGACAGCCAGTACTGGCCATCGTGGAATCCATATTGAGGCTCGAGATCATCGGGGCGGCACGCCTCGGCGCCGGTGCGAGAGAGCAAGCGGCCCACGGTGTCCGAGGCCCAGCCCCGGCCGCAAAGGGCTTCTCGGGCTTCTGCGGGCGTGGGAGACGCTTTGATCAGCGCGATGACCTCGTCGATGTTCGACAGGGCCACGGCCTGCCCTTCCAAAATATGACCCCGCTCCCGCGCTTTGCGAAGCAGGTAAATGGTGCGACGGGTAACCACCTCCCGGCGATGGCGCAGGAAGGCCTCGAGCATTTCCTTCAGATTTAGAATCTTCGGCTGCCCATCGACGAGGGCCACGCAGTTGATCCCAAAAACCGACTGCAGCTGGGTTTGGGCATAGAGGTTGTTGAGCACCACCTCCCCGGACTCCCCCCGGCGAAGCTCGATGACCACCCGAAGGCCGTCCTTGTCCGATTCGTCCCGGAGCTCGCTGATCCCCTCGATGCGCTTTTCCTTCACGAGCTCAGCGATCTTCTCGATGAGCCGAGCCTTATTCAGCATGTAGGGCAGCTCGGTAATAAGGATCGTTTCCCGATTCGTCTTCTCATCGACGAGGACCTCGGCCCGGGCCCGCACGTAGATGCGGCCCCGCCCGGTACGATAGGCCTGCACAATGCCCGCACGGCCGTTGATCTGGGCGCCAGTGGGGAAATCGGGGCCCGGGACGATGTTCATGAGATCGTCGATGGACAGGCTGTCGTCGTCGATGAGCGCAATGCAGGCGTTCACCACTTCCGTCAAATTGTGCGGCGGAATGTTCGTCGCCATGCCGACAGCAATGCCGGAGGAGCCGTTCACCAAGAGGTGCGGCACCCGAGTGGGTAGCACGGAGGGCATGTGGAGCGTTTCGTCGTAGTTGGCGACGAAATCCACCGTTTCCTTGTCGAGATCGGCGAGGAGCGGCTCGGCCATCTTCGACATGCGCACTTCGGTGTAGCGCATGGCCGCCGGGGGATCGCCGTCCACGGAGCCGAAGTTCCCCTGCCCGTCCACCAGCAGGTAGCGCATGGAGAAATCCTGGGCCATGCGCACGATGGTGTCGTACACCGCGGAATCCCCGTGGGGGTGATATTTACCGATGACCTCACCCACCACCCGCGCCGATTTCATGTAGGGGCGGTTGTAGGTGTTGTTCAGTTCGCTCATGGCGAACAGCACCCGACGGTGCACCGGTTTCAGTCCGTCGCGGACATCGGGCAGGGCCCGACCGACAATGACACTCATGGCGTAGTCGAGGTAGGACTGGCGCAGCTCATCCTCGATATTGACGGGTAAAACTTCCTTGCCAAGCTCTGACATTCAATACTCGCTTAGGATTTCTTGAAGACCCCACGGGCCCCTCCCGGGAGCGGCCCAAAGCCAGCCCGAAGCATACCATAAGCGCCCCCCAAGCAGCCCCCGACACGTTGCCTAAGTGCTTGTCCTGGCGGGCGAAGAAACGGCACTTTGAGCTATACTTCGGCGCCGCGAAAAAGGAAACACGCCATGACCGGCCCGGAAGGGACCTCCACCCCCGTAACCACCGTGCTCTGCCCCGAGTGGGTGCTCCCCATGACCGATGAGGGGCCCTTCTGCCAGGGAGGGTGGGCGGTGGCGCTCGCTGGCGATCGCATTGCCGCCGTGGGCCCGGCGGATGCCCTGGCGGCCCGCTGGCCCCAGGCCACGCGCCAGGCCCTGCCCAAGCAAGCCCTGCTCCCGGGCTTTATCAATGCCCATGGCCACGCCGCCATGAGCCTCTTTCGGGGCTTCGCCGACGACATGGCCCTGGGCCCCTGGCTCGAAGAGCGGATCTGGCCCCTAGAAGGACGCTTCGTGGATCCGGAGTTCGTTGCCGATGGCACCGCTCTCGCCGCCGCGGAGATGCTTCGGGGCGGCACCACCACCTTCAGCGACATGTACTTCTTTCCCGAGGTGGCCGCCTCCGTGGCGCTTAAGACGGGTCTACGCGCCCAGCTGTGCTGCCCGCTTATTCAATTCCCCACGGCCTGGGCCAGCGGCGCGGAGGAAGGGCTGCGGAAAACCCTGGCGCTGCGGGACGAATTCCGGGACAGCGAGCAGATTCAGGTGGCCTTTGGGCCCCACTCCACCTATGCCCTCGCGCCGGAGCACATGATTCGCATTGCCACCCTGGCCGAGGAGCTGGATGTGCCTGTGCAGATCCACCTGCAGGAAACCGCCGCCGAGGTCGAGGAGGCCATGAAGGCCCACGGCGAACGGCCCACGGCCAGCCTGGAGCGCTATGGACTGCTCTCCCCCCGGCTTCAGGCCGTGCACCTCACCCAGGTTAGCGACGGTGACCTTGAGCGACTCCAGCGCTATAACGTCTCCGTGGTGCACTGCCCCCAATCGAACCTGAAGCTGGCGAGCGGTTTTGCTCCCGTGGCGCGCTTCCTGAAAGCAGGCCTTCGGGTCGCCCTGGGTACGGACGGCGCGGCCTCGAATAACGCCCTTTCCATGCTCCGGGAGCTCCAGGTCGCCGCCCTCCTCGCCAAGGCCGTGGCCGGCGATGCCACCGCCCTTCCCGCACACCAGGCCCTGCGCATGGCCACCCGGGGCGGCGCGGAAGCGCTGGGCATGGATGAGCGCCGGGGCCAGCTTGCGCCGGGCTTCGACGCCGACTTGGTCTCCATCAGCCTAGCGGGCCTCGAAGCCCAACCGGTTTATCATCCCGAGGCACAACTGGCTTACAGTCTGAACGATAGCGCCGTGCGCCACTGCTGGATTGCTGGCAAACCCGTCCTGAAGGACGGAACGCTTACCACCCTCGATGAGGCGGACCTCCTTCGCCGCGCCGAGCGCTGGAAACACCGCATGGGAGCCGCCTGATGGCCCAGGACAACATCGACCCTCAGGAAGTAGCGAAATTCGAAGCCATGGCCCACCGCTGGTGGGACCCGGAGGGGGACTTCCGCCCCCTCCACGACCTGAACCCCCTCCGCTGCCAGTGGATCGCCGACCGCGCACCCCTCGCCGGTGCTCGCCTTCTCGACGTAGGCTGCGGCGGCGGTCTGGTCTCCGAGGCCATGGCGCGCTACGGCGCCAAGGTCACGGGGGTGGACGCCGCGGAGGGCCCCCTCACCGTCGCCCGCTTGCACGCCCTCGATGGGGGCCTTGAGATTCGCTATCTCCACAGCACGGTGGAAGGGCTCGGAGATGAGGAAGGGCCTTTCGACGTCATCACCTGCTTGGAAATGCTGGAGCACGTCCCCGATCCGGGCGCGGTGGTCGCCGCCTGCGCAAAGCGCCTCAAGCCTGGCGGCCAATTGTTTTTATCCACCCTGAACCGATCCCTGAAGTCCTGGCTCTTCGGGGTGGTGGGGGCGGAGTACGTTCTGAACCTGCTGCCCCGGGGCACCCACGAATACGAGAAGTTCCTGCGCCCCTCGGAACTCGCCGGCCTCGGCCGGAAGGCGGGGCTGCGCCTCCAGGGCATCGCCGGACTCCACTACGACCCAATCCGTCGCAAGGCCTGGCTGAACGCCCGAGCCGACGTGAACTACCTCATGCACTTCACCCGGTAATTGCCCGTGAACCCAACGCTGAAGACCTTCACCCCCGCTCCGGACCTTCTGGCCGGCCGAATCATCGCCATTACCGGCGCCACGGAGGGCATCGGTCGCGCGCTGGCGAAGGGCTTCGCCGCCCACGGCGCAACGGTCATCGCCCTGGCCCGCAACCTCGACCGGCTAGAAAGTCTCTTTGATGAAATCAAAGGCGCCGGCCATCCCGAGCCGGTCCTTCAGCCTACGGATCTCGAAGGCTTTCGCGCGGACCATGCCCAGCAGCTCGCCCACGCCATTGGCCATCAGTTCGGGCGCCTCGATGGGCTTTTGCACAACGCCAGCCTGCTCGGGCCCCGCCTTCCTCTGAGCCACTACGACCCCGCTGCGTTCTCCCGGGTCATGACCGTGAACCTTGAAAGCGCCTTTCTCCTAACCCAGGCCTTCCTGCCGGTGCTGGAAGAAGGCACGGATCCCCTGGTGCTGTTCACGAGCTCTGGCGTGGGGCGCAAGCCCCGGGCTTACTGGGGCGCCTACGCCGTCAGCAAGGCTGGCACGGAAGCGGTGATGCAGCTTTTCGCCGATGAGGGGGAGAATCTTTCTAAGGTGCGCTTTGCGTCGATGAATCCCGGGGGCACGCGTACCAACATGCGGGCTCAGGCCTTCCCCGGGGAGGACCCCATGAGCCTGCCGACCCCGGAGGACCTCCTGCCCGCCTACCTGTGGTGCTTTGGCGCCGCCCAGGACTTCGCGCTCAATGGCGCAGCCCTCGATGCCCGGACCCTGCTTGGCTTAAGTTAAGGGCTAGGCCGGGACCTAAACCAGGCCCGGATAGGGCACGAAAACCTTCGACTTGCCGATGCGCCCGCGCTTCCCCTCGATGGCGGGGATCGGCAGCTTGAGCATGCGGTAGAGGGCTTCGATCTCCTGGGGGAACAGCTCCATCCAGCGACCCGCCAGCACCGTCGACGGCAAGACCAGGGGCCCAAAGCGGACGCGCTTTAGCCGGCTCACCTCCAGGCCCTGAGATTCCCACAGACGTCGCACTTCCCGATTGCGACCTTCCATGAGGGTCACGTGGTACCAGCGGTTCGTCCCCTCTCCGCCGTAATACTGAACGTCAGAGAAGCGGGCTTCCCCATCCTCGAGCAGGACGCCCTTCCGAAGCCGCTCAAGCACCAGCTCATCCACATCACCGTGGACCCGCACCGCGTACTCCCGGTCGATCTCCTGGGAGGGGTGCATCAGGCCGTGGGCTAGGGCGCCATCGGTGGTGAACAGCAGGAGGCCACTGGTGTTGTAATCAAGGCGGCCCACGGCCACCCAGCGCCCACTCTTTAAGCGAGGGAGGCGGTCAAAACAGGTGGGGCGACCCTCCGGATCCTTGCGGGTGCACAGCTCCCCCACGGGCTTGTTGTAGAGCAACACGCGAATGGCGGGCGCCTGATCATCAGCTCGGCCAATCTGCTTGCCGTCCACCTCGATGCGATCCCGGGAGCCCACCCGGCGCCCAAGCTCGGCTTGCTCACCGTTCACCCGGACCCGACCCTCCGCAATCCAGGTTTCCAGCTCCCGGCGGGATCCGAGCCCAGCGCGGGCGAGGACCTTTTGCAGCTTTTCCGACCCTAAATCGCTCATGTGCGGGGGGCCTCCTCAGCGGTGTCTTCGGCGGCGGTGTCTTCGGCGGCGGTGTCCGCCTCTCGCTCGAAGGCGCCCGGATCCTCAATTCCCAGCACGGCCTCCAGCGCAACGGCTTCGGGGGCCGCTTCCCCATCGCTGTCCTCCAGGGGCAGCCCGAGGGACTTAGACAACTGCTCGAGGTCTCGGATTTCCGCCAGGGGCGGCAAGGCGTCGAGACTCTTCAGGTTGAAGTAATCGAGGAAGGTTCGGGTGGTGCCATAGAGCGCCGGACGACCAGGCACATCGCGATGTCCGACGATGCGAATCCAGTCCCGCTCAAGGAGGGTCTTCACGATGTTCGAGGACACCGCCACCCCTCGAACATGTTCGATATCGCTCCGGGTAAGGGGCTGCTGATAAGCGATGAGCGCAAGCGTTTCCAGAAGCGCCCGGGTATAGCGCGCCGGGCGCTCATCCCAGAGGCGGCTCACCCAGGGCGCCAGCTCCTCCCGCACCTGAATGCGCCAGCCCGAGGCGACCTCCTTGAGCATGAGTCCCGTAGGCTCGTAGCGGGTTTCGAGGGCCGACAGGGCCTCCCGAACCTGGCTCTTCTCCACCGCGTCATCAATCTGAAAGAGGTTCATCAGGCGGTCCAGGGAAAGGGGCTCCCCTGCAGCCAGCAGGGCCCCCTCCACAATATTTTCTAGCAGCGCGCTTGGCATCGTCACGATGGCAGCCTCCTAGCTTCCGTGGGCCCGAGCCCGAACGTGGATGGGGGCAAAGGGCTCGCTTTGCACAATTTCGATCAGCGATTCTTTGATCAGCTCCATGATGGCCAGGAAGGTCACCACCACCCCCAGACGCCCCTCCTCCGCAGAAAAGAGGGCCTGAAAGGGCACGAAGTTCGTTCCCCCTGAGAGGGCCTTTAGCACATCCCCCATGCGTTCCCGAGTAGAGAGGGCCTCAAAGCTGATCTTGTGGTTTTGAAACATATCTGCCCGGCGCAGGACTTCGGAAAAGGCCAGCAGGAGATCTTTAAGCTCGACGTCGGGAAGGGGCTGCTGCCGATCGATGGGGGGCGGGGTGGCACTTCCCGGGAATACGTCCCGATCCACCCGCGGCAACCCGTCAATATCCTCCGCGGCCTGCTTAAAGCGCTCATATTCCTGGAGCCGGCGAATCAGCTCAGCGCGGGGATCTTCCCCCTCCTCCGTCTCGTCGAGCTGGGGCCGAGGCAGGAGCATGCGGGATTTAATCTCCGCCAGCATGGCGGCCATCACGAGGTACTCCGCCGCCAGCTCGAATTGCATGGCGTGCATGAGCTCCACGTACTGCATGTACTGCTGCGTAAGCTCCGCCACGCGAATCTCGAGAATATCGAGATTTTGCCGGCGAATCAGATAAAGCAATAAATCGAGGGGGCCCTCGAAGGCCTCAAGGAACACCTCCAGGGCATCCGGGGGAATGTAGAGGTCCTTGGGAAGCTCGGTGACGGTCTTCCCTTCGACAATGGCAAAGGGAAACTCCCCCTGCGCCTGCCCCGCCGCGCGGAGCGTTTCGAGGCGCTTTCCGCCCTCCCCTTCGCTCACCGGTGGGTCAATCCCATGACGGCCCGGACCTCTTCGAGCGTATCCCGGGCCACGTCCCGGGCGTGCTCCACCCCTTCATTAATGATGGCCTTGACCAATTCAGGCTGCTCCTCATAGCGCCGAGCTCGATCGCGCATGCCACTTTGTTCGCTCCAAATGGCATCGATGAGGGGCTTTTTGCAGTCCAAGCAGCCAATGCCCGCGCGCTTGCAGCCCTCGACCACCCAGCGCTTCGTGCTGTCGTCAGAGTAAAGCTCGTGAAGGCCCCAAACCGGGCAGTTCGCAGGATCGCCGGGATCGTTCCGCCGCACCCGCGCCGGATCGGTTTTCATGGTGCGGATCTTCTGCTCCACCTCCTCCGGCGCCTCACGGAGGCTGATGGTGTTGCCATAGCTTTTCGACATCTTCTCGCCGTCGAGGCCAGGCACCTTAGGTGTTTCCGTGAGCAGGGCGTCGGGCTCCGGAAGGATCAGCTTGCCGCCACCTTCGAGGTACCCAAAGAGCCGCTCCCGATCACCAATGGAGAGGTTCTGCTGCTCCCCCAGCAGCGCGCGGGCGCGCTCGAGAGATTCCTCATCCCCCCGCTCCAGGTAGGCCTTGCGCAGATCGTTGTAAAGCCGCTGGGCCTTCTTGCTCATCTTCTTGACCGCAGCTTCCGCCGCCTCTTCGAAGCCCGGCTCCCGGCCGTAGATAAAGTTAAAGCGGCGCGCCACTTCCCGCGTGAGCTCCACGTGGGCGACCTGATCGGCCCCCACGGGCACGTGCCCGGCCCGGTAAATCAGGATGTCCGCGGCCTGAAGCAGCGGGTAGCCAAGGAAGCCATAGGTGGCGAGGTCCTTCTCTCGAAGCTTGGTCTGCTGATCCTTGTAGCTCGGCACCCGCTCAAGCCAGCCCAGGGGCGTAATCATGGACAGAAGAAGGTGCAGCTCAGCGTGTTCCGGCACCCGAGATTGAATAAAGATCGTGGCGGAACCCGGATTAACCCCAGCGGCCAGCCAGTCGATCACCGTATCCCAGGCGTTCTGCTCAATATCGTAGGGGTTGTCGTAGTGCGTGGTGAGGGCATGCCAATCAGCGACGAAGAAGAAGCACTCGTACTCGTGCTGGAGACGCACCCAGTTCTTCAGCACTCCATGGTAGTGCCCAAGGTGTAAGCGTCCCGTCGGCCGCATGCCGGAAAGCACGCGACGATCCCAATCCCCCGTGGCCAAAGGTAAAACCCCTTATGTGATACGGACGCAGGCGGCGCCCAGTGGCTCCATGATAGCAAAGGCGAAGGGCCCTACGGACCCTCTACGATGGCCGACGCATCCCCGAGCCCTTGCCGCAGGAGGACCGGCTCAACGCCGGTGAAATCGACCACGGTGCTTGGCTCTAGGCCGCAAAAGCCGCCGTCAATGACGAGATCAACGGCGTGCTCTAGGAGCTCCCGGATATTCCAGGGGTCGGTCTCAGGCCCGGACTGTCCCGGAAGCACCAGGCTGCAGGACATGAGGGGCTCGCCCAGCTCCGCTAACAGGGCCTGGGCGATGGGATTGGAAGGCACGCGCAGCCCAATGGTGCGCCGCTTAGGATGCATAAGCCGCTTGGGGACTTCCCGGGTCGCCGGCAGGATAAAGGTGAAGGGGCCAGGCGTGTGGGCCTTCAGGGCGCGAAACACGGTGTTGTCCACGCGAGCATAGGTGGCGAGCACGGAGAGATCGGGGCAGACCAGGGTGAAGTTGTGATCCCGGTCCATGTCCCGGATACGCACAATGCGCTCCAAGCCGTCTTTATTTTCCAGGCGACAGGCCAGGGCATAGGCCGAATCCGTGGGATAAGCCACCACCCCACCGCGAGCAATGATGTCCACCGCCTGCTTAATCAGCCGGAGCTGAGGGTTCTCAGGATGAACGGAAAAGAATTGCGCCATAAGCCTTCGCCTCAAAACAGGGCTGACCGGAGGCAAGGCCTCGGCCGATCGACTATTATGGCGACCGAACACCGCCCCCCTCAAGGAAAATGGGTCCCCCATGAAAAGCCTGCTTGAATTCGGACCCGTCGCCGCCTTCTTCCTCGCCTTCCAGTTTAGCGATTTGATTACGGCCACCTGGATCCTCATGGGCGCGCAGCTCGTCGCCGCCGTGCTCTATCGACTGCTGGCCGGTAGGCTGGGGATTCAAATGCAGGCCCAAAGCGGTTTTGTTTTCGGGTTCGGAGGGCTGACGGTCTACCTGCAAGATCCGATCTTCATCATGTGGAAGCCCACGCTCATCAACGGGGCCTTCGCCCTGATCCTCATCGGCGGAAATCTTTACGGTCAGAAATCGATGCTTTCTCGGCTTCTTGGGGGCCAGCTGCCCCTCCCGGAAGCGGTATGGCGAACGCTCAGCTGGTATTGGGCCGGAGCCTTTACCCTATCGGCGGTGCTGAACTTGGTGGTGGCCTACAACTTCAGTGAAGCTTTCTGGGTCAGCTACAAGCTCTTTGGCGGTATCGGGCTGACCGTGCTCTACACGGCGCTGATGCTGATTTACCTTGGACGCAAGGGCTACCTGAAGGCCCCGGAGGACCGCGACCCATGATCGCCCTATCGGTGAATTTGAATAAGATCGCCCTGCTCCGAAACGCTCGGGGGGCCTCTGCCCGCCCGGAGCTCCTGGACTTTGCGCGCCTGGCCATGGAGGCCGGAGCTTCCGGGCTCACGGTGCACCCCCGGCCCGATCAGCGACATATCCGGATAGACGATGTTCCCCGCCTTGCTGCCTGGCTTCGGGACAGCTACCCGGACGCCGAATTCAACATTGAAGGCAACCCCCTCGCCGCCCCGCGGGACAGCGGCTATCCGGGCCTCGAGGCCCTCGTAGAGGCGGCCCGTCCGGCCCAGGTGACCCTGGTCCCCGACGGGGACAGCCAGCTCACCTCAGACCACGGCTGGGCCATGACCGACGACGATCTCGCCACCCTGAAACCCCTGGTCGCCCGCGTTAAGGCCCTCGGGGCCCGGGTCAGCCTGTTCATGGACCCGAACCCCGAGGCCATCGCCCGGGTGCGGGAAACAGGCGCCGATCGTATCGAGCTCTACACCGAACCCTTTGCCGAAGCCTTCAAGGCGGATGGGCGCCGCTGGGGGGCCGCCACGGAGGCGAGCCTCGCGACCTTCCGCGCAGCCGCAGAAACCGCCCAGGGCCTGGGCCTCGGGGTGAACGCCGGCCACGACCTGGATCTCGACAACCTTATTCCCCTGCGCACGCTCCCGGGACTACTCGAGGTTTCCATCGGCCACGCCCTCGTCGCCGACGCCCTTCTCTTTGGCTTCCACGGCGCCGTGACCCGTTACCGCGACACCCTCGCTGGCGCCTAGGGCGAGTTGCACTCGCCGGCCGGCTGCGCTTTGATGTTAATGTCTATCATTGTTTGGTAGTGCCAACACAAAGGGAGAGGGGCGATGTCGCATCAAGCAGACGATCTAGAGCAATTCATGGAGGGGGTCCGGCGCCGCAACCCCGGCGAGCCGGAGTTCCACCAAGCCGTTCACGAAGTGGCGATGGACATCATTCCCTATATCGCCGACAAGCAGGTCTATAAGGACCTCATGATCCTCGAGCGGATGACCGAACCGGACCGCATCGTCACCTTCCGGGTGGTATGGGAAGACGACAACGGCAATATTCGCGTCAACCGAGGCTTCCGGGTTCAGCAGAACAACGCCATCGGCCCCTACAAGGGCGGCATTCGCTTCCACCCCACGGTGACGCAAAGCGTCCTCAAGTTCCTCGCCTTCGAGCAGGTGTTCAAGAACAGCCTGACCGGTCTGCCCATGGGCGGCGGTAAGGGCGGCTCGGACTTCAACCCGAAGGGCAAGTCGGACGCAGAAGTCATGCGCTTCTGCCAGGCCTTCATGACCGAACTGTCCCGCCACATTGGCCCGGACACGGACGTGCCCGCTGGAGATATCGGCGTGGGCGCTCGGGAAGTGGGCTACATGTTCGGTCAGTACAAGCGCCTCATGAATCGCTTCGAAGGCGTACTGACGGGCAAGGCCCTCGAGTTCGGTGGCTCCCGCATCCGTACGGAAGCCACGGGCTATGGCGTGGTCTACATGATGGACAACATGCTTCGCCATCATGGGGAAAGCATCGAAGGGAAAATCTGCGTGGTGTCGGGCTCCGGCAACGTGGCTACCTTCTGCGCCGAAAAGCTCATCGAGCTCGGGGGCAAGGTCGTCACTCTCTCCGACTCCGGCGGCTTCATCCATGATCCGGAAGGCTTCACCCAGGAGAAGCTCCAGTGGATTATGGATCTGAAAAACAACCGACGCGGGCGGATTGAAGAGTACGTCGGGGAGTTTGGCGGCACCTTCCACGCGGGGCAGCGCCCCTGGAATGTCCCCTGCGACCTGGCCTTCCCCTGCGCCACGCAGAACGAGATCGAGGTCGCCGACGCCGAAGCCTTGATCAAGAACGGCTGCCGAGCCATTTCGGAAGGGGCGAACATGCCCAGCACGCCCGAGGCCATCCACGCCATTCAGGCCAAGCGCGAGTTGCTTCATGCACCCTCCAAGGCGGCCAACGCCGGCGGCGTGGGCGTATCTGGTCTTGAGATGAGCCAGAACAGCCTTCGGCTTCAGTGGACCCGAGAAGAGGTGGACGAACGGCTGAAAGGCATCATTGCCGGCATCCACGAGCAAATGGTGACCTACGGCACCGCCGCCGATGGGCACGTGGACTACTTCAAGGGTGCTAACATCGCCGGCTTCAACAAGGTAGCCAGCGCCATGATCGCCTACGGCGTGATGTAAACGCCCTGCGCGTCCCCACGGGTCAGCGCTTCGGCGCTGGCCCGTTTTTTTTGGCCCCCTTTTTTGGGTTTCACGCCATGCCTGAACTGCTGAGCCTTGCGCTGATTGTCCTCCTGGCCATGCTGAGCCCGGGCCCGGATATGGTGCTGCTCACGCGCTTTTCCCTGGGCCCGACGCCGCGCCAGGCCGACGTCTGCGTGGCCGGCATCGTGCTGGGCATTTCAGCCCACAGCCTTTTTGCCTTGACGGGGCTGGCTGCCCTCACCCAGCTGCACCCTCAGGCCCTCGCTGCCATGACCGTGCTTGGCGCGCTCTGGCTCAGCTATCTCGCCTACCACGCGCTGCAGAGCCAAGGGGCTCTGCGCCTCAGCACCGTTGACGCCCCCAAGGCCGGCCTGACCCTGGCCTTCCTAGCGGGGCTCCTCAGCAACCTGCTGAACGCCAAGGTCCTGCTCATGATGGTGGCGCTCTTTACCGAGCTCCTACCTCCCACGGCCCCCCTGGGACAACGGCTCCTGGGCGTGCTCATCCTCGGGATCGAGGTCGCCGCGATCTGGCTGCTCTTCGTGCGCCTCATCCGGCGCCCGGCCCTGCGTCGAGGCCTTGAGCGCTACGGGAGCTGGCTCGACCGGGCCTTCGGCGCCCTCTTGCTCGTGCTGGCCGTGCTGTTCATGCTCAGCGCCCTGCCCACTCTCCTTGCCTAGCCTCACGGAGCTGCCCCATGCGCATCCTCTTGCCCCTAATCGCCCTTCTGCTCAACGCCAGCGCCCGGGCCTCTGAGGACCGCCCGGGGATCGATGACGCGCATCCTCAGGCTTGTCTGCAAACCAACTACGGCCGCTTTACCGTCACCCTGTGGCCAGACCAAGCGCCGGAATCCACGGAAAACTTTCTGAGCTACATCGATTACGGCTTCTACGAAGGGCTGATCTTCCACCGGGTGATCCCCTATTTCATGGTGCAAACGGGGGGCTTCGATGCCGAGCTCAACTACCGCGACCCCTTTGGCCCCGTACGCAACGAATCGGTGGGGGGCGCGAAGAACCTCCGCGGCACCCTGGCCATGGCGCGGCAGCGAAATCCTGACAGCGCCGACGCCCAGTTCTTCATTAACCTGGTGGATAACGGGCACCTCGACGCCGAAGACGATCGGCCCGGCTACACGGTCTTTGGAGAAGTCACGGACGGCATGGCGGTTATTGACCGCATCGGAGAAGTGGAAACCACCGTCAAGGACGGCATGCGCGATGTGCCTCGCAGCCCTGTGACCATCGAAAAGACCACCCGCGGCGCCTGCCCGCAGCGCACCCTGGGGCCTGGCTAGGGCCCCCCGCGCCGGGGCACGCCTGGCCCGGCGGCTGACGGAGGCCGCCGACGCCGCTATGATGCGCGCCTTCCCGAGCGACAGAAACAGGTTCCCCCGTGCTGAAGGATTTGCTTGAAGCCCGCCTTGCGCCGGCGCTCCGCGCCGCCGGCGCCCCGGAGGGCAGCGCCGTTGCCCTCACCGTGAGCACGAAGCCGGAATTTGGCGACTACCAAATGAATGGCGCCATGGGCGCAGCTAAGCGCCTAAAGCGCCCCCCGCGGGAGCTGGCAGAGGCCGTGCTCGCCCATGCCCAACTCGAAGACTTGGTCAGCGAAGCCAGCATTGCAGGGCCGGGCTTCATCAACCTGCGCCTCCGGGAATCGGTACTCGAAGAACAGCTCAGCACCTTCACCACGCGGGTCCTTGATCCGAAGGCCCCAAGCCGCGAGGCCGGGCGGGTCGTCATCGACTACTCCTCGCCAAATTTGGCGAAGGAAATGCACGTCGGGCACCTTCGCAGCACGATCATCGGCGATGCCCTAGCGCGCTGCTTCGCCCACGCGGGCTGGGAAGTTCTGCGGCAGAACCACGTCGGCGACTGGGGCACGCAGTTCGGCATGCTGCTGGCCTATCTCAATACGCTGGAAACGGGGGATGGCGCCCCCGCCGCGGAGGCCGAGCTCGCCGACCTCGAGCAGTTCTACCGGAAGGCCAAGGCCCGCTTTGACGAAGATCCGGCCTTTGCGGCGCTCAGCCGGGAAACGGTGGTGAAGCTGCAGCAGGGGGATCCCACATGCCGGGCCGCCTGGCAGCGCTTCATAGACGTTAGCCTTTCCCACTGCGAAGCGCTCTACGGCCGGCTCCAGGTCACCCTCACCCGAAAGCACGTCCGCGCCGAAAGCGCTTACAACGATGCCCTAGCGGGGGTGATCACCGCGCTCCGCGACCGCGGCCTGTTAACGGAAAGCGAAGGTGCCCAGTGCGTCTTTCTCGAGGAATTTAAGGGAAAGGATGACGCGCCCCTGCCCCTCATCGTGCAGAAATCCGATGGCGGCTACCTTTACGCCACCACGGACCTTGCGGCCGTGCGCTATCGCTGCGACGACCTCGAAGCCGACCGGGCTCTGTATTTGGTGGATAAGCGCCAGGGGCTGCACTTCAAGCAGGTCTTTGCCGTCGCAGAGGCCGCGGGCTTCATCACTCGCCCCTGCAGCTTTGAGCACATGCCCTTCGGCACCATGCTCGGAGAGGATGGCCGCCCCTTCCGGACCCGCGCCGGAGATGTGGTCAAGCTTGCGGACCTGCTCGATGAAGCCGAGCGCCGGGCTGAGGTGCTCGTGGCTGAGAAAAACCCGGACCTCGACGCGGCGGCCCGCACGGAAATCGCCAAGGCCATTGCCATCGGCGCGGTGAAGTACGCTGATTTGTCCAAGCACCGGAATAACGACTACGTCTTTTCCTGGGACGCCATGCTCAGCTTCGATGGCAATACGGCGCCCTACCTACAATACGCCTACAGCCGAATTCAGAGCCTCTTTACCCGCGCCCAGGTAGCGCCTGAGGCCCTTAGCGCTGGCCTAAGCCTGGGTGCCCCGCAGGAGCGGAGCCTCGCACTCACCCTACTTCGGACGGAGGATGTGCTCACCCAGGTGCGGGAACAGGGCTTGCCCCACCTTCTGTGTACGCACCTCTACGAGGTGGCCACCGCCTTCACGGCCTTCTACGAGCACTGCCCGGTGCTCAGTGCGCCGGAGGAAAGGCTCCGAGACCAGCGCCTAGCGCTTGCGCATTGCTGCGGGGAAACGCTGCGCCAGGGGCTCGAGCTCCTGGGTATTCCCGTGGTTCAGCGGATGTAGTGAGGATATGGGGGCGCCCGCAAGGGGCGCCCGCTAGAAGCCGCGCGCCCTAGGCGGCGCGCGGTAGGGCGTAGGACTTGAACTCGTCAGCGAAGTCCCGAAGGGCGGCAATGCCAGACGCTTCGGCCCGGGCGACCCAGTCCTTCAGCGCATCGAGCATGGCCTCCTTTGATTCCCCCCGGCGCTGCCAGACCTGCTGCAGCGCGAGGCGCATCTCGTAAACGGTCTTTAGCGTCGGGTGCTGAGCCAGCAGCGCCTCGAGGCGTGCCTGTTCTTCCGTGGATACGAGGGAGGTTTCCCGAACCATGAGGCGACGAAGCGCTTTCCCGGCGCTACCCCCTTCCGAGGCCACCGTGGGGCTGACCACCTGCTTGGCGAAGCGCTCCATGACCCGGAAGCGGTCGTGGACAAGGGCCCGGGCCGCGTCGAAATCCAGGGCCGCCTTCGCCGGATCGCGGACCGTTTGCGGCCCCGTGCTCCGCGGCTTAGCGAGACCAAAGAGCTGAAACAGGCGAATCCAAAACCATCCCATATCAAACTCGTACCACTTCTGGGACAGCTTCGCGGAGTTCGGATAGGTGTGGTGGTTGTTATGCAGCTCTTCCCCACCGATCAAAATGCCCCAGGGCACGATATTGGTGGCGGCATCACCGCACTCGTAGTTCCGATAACCGTGGTAATGGCCTACGCCGTTGATCACGCCAGCGGCGAACACGGGGATCCAAAGCATTTGCACGGCCCAGATGGTGATCCCGTAGACCCCAAAGAGCAGCAGATCGGCGAACAGCATGAGGACGATGCCATAGGTGTTGTGGCGATAGACGTTGCGCTCGATCCAATCGTCGGGGCAGCCCCGACCGTAACGCTCGATGGTTTCGGGCGTTTTGCCGTACTTATAGAGCTCGGCACCCTCAAGCAGTACCTTCTTCAGCCCCAGCACCTGCGGGCTGTGAGGATCGTCTTCCGTCTCGCAGAGGGCGTGGTGCTTCCGGTGGATGGCCGTCCACTCCCGCGTCCCCATGCCCGTGGTCAACCAAAGCCAGAAGCGGAAGAAGTGCTGAAGCACGGGGCTCAGCTCTAGGGCCCGGTGGGCGGAAAAGCGGTGCAGATACACCGTCACGGAAACAATGGTGATGTGGGTAAGCACCAAGGTTGCGACAACCATTTGCCAAAGGCTGAGGTGCAATAAACCGTCCAGTCCCATAGTTCGCTTTGCTCCTGCGCAGTAACACGTGACCCGGCCTCCATTTTGGCACCCTCAGCCCCGCGGCGCCACCGCGAGCCCTGACCGTGAGCCCCCCCGCTTTTCTTGCCAGCGCCCTAGGCCCGAGGCCATGCTAAGGCCCTATTTCCCGCAATGAGACGCCCCATGCAGACCCTCCACGAGCCCCTCATCGCCGTCTCTGAGGCCCTCGAAGGGGCCCCAGGGCTGTGCTTCGTTGATTGTCGCTTCCGCCTGGACGATCCCGCCGCGGGGCGCCGCGCTTACGCTGACCACCGCCTGCCCGGCGCCCGCTTTCTAGACCTTGAGGCCGATCTCTCCGGTCCCATCGACTTAACCCGTACCGGACGCCATCCCTTTCCCTCCCTTTCGCGGCTTCGAGACGCCTTCGCCGCGGCGGGGATCGCTCAGGGCAGCGCGCTCGTCTTCTATGACGATGCGGGCGGCGCCTTCGCTGCCCGGGCCTGGTGGAGTGCTGCCGCCCTCGGGCACCCGCAAGCCCGGGTTCTAGACGGTGGCCTCCCGGCTTGGGAAGGGGCCAGCGGCGCCCTCGAACGAGGCCCCGCCCCTAAACCTGCGCACGCGTCCCCCTGGGAAGGGGCACCGTCCCTAGCGCCCATCGCAACGCTCTCCACGGTGCAGGCCAGGGTCCAGGACGCCGGGGGCGCAGGCCTCATTGACGCCCGGGCGCTGCCGCGCTTTCGAGGCGAGGTGGAACCCATTGATCCCGTGGCCGGCCACATTCCCGGAGCCGCCTGCTTCCCCCATAGCGAGAACCTCACCGCGGATGGGGTGTTCAAGGACCCGGCGGCCCTTCGGGCCCGCTGGGCGCCGGTTTTCGAAGGCCCGGAGGCGCCCATCGCCTACTGCGGCTCTGGCGTTACCGCAGCCCACAACCTTCTGGCCATGGCCGCCGCTGGGCTTTGCACTGACGCCTTACCGGCCCTCTACGTGGGTTCCTTCAGCGAATGGATCCGAGATCCGGCACGCCCCGTGGCCCGCGGCGACGCATGACGCCCCACCCCCGGGGCCTAGCTGCCCCCACCCTCCGCTGGGCTGACGGCATTCCCACCGATGAGGCGAGCGGCGATATCTACTTCAATCGCCAGGATCCCCTGGGGGAAAGCCGCACCGTGTTTCTGACCGGCAACGATCTACCGGCCCGCCTCGGCACTCATGGCGCACCGGTGCACCGGGTGGGGGAAACGGGCTTTGGCACGGGACTCAATTTTTTGCTCCTTTGGGAGGCCTGGCGCCGGGCCGGCGCTCTCCGGACCCTAAGCTATGTGAGCTTTGAGCAGGCGCCCCTGAACCACGCCGACCGCCAGCGCTTCCTCGCCAGCCTCCGGGCCCGGGGCGCGCTCGAGCTTGCGGCCCTGGGGGAGACCCTCGACGCGGCGCTTCCTGAACCGCTGGCCGGGTGGCACCTCATTCCCCTTGAGGGGGGTCGCTTGCGCCTGCACCTTTACCTTGGGGATGCGCAGACCGGCCTCGAAGACTGGCTAGCCCAGCGCGAGGCCCCGGCGGTGGATGCTTGGTTCCTCGATGGCTTCGCCCCGAAGGTCGGTCCCGCGCTCTGGCAACCCGAGTTCCTCTTGCTACTGGCCAGGGCCAGCGCACCGGGGGCGACCCTGGGCACCTTCACCGTCGCCCGATCGGTGCGAGAGGGCTTAGCCAACGCCGGTTTTGAACCCCAGAAAGTTCCGGGACCGCAAAGCGCCGGGGGCGAACCGCAGAAACGTGAAGTATTGGTAGCCCGGCTGGCGCAGGGACTGGGGCGCCGCCCCGCCCCACCGCCATCCTTGGTCACCATCGCCGGCGCAGGGCTCGCCGGCACCGCCGTCGCCCTGGCCCTCGCCGAGCACGGCGTGTCCTCCCAGGTGCTGGAAGCCGAGACCGCACCGGGCGGGGGCGCCTCGGCGAACCCCTGGGCCCTGCTCCACCCGCGCCTGCCCATTGACGAGGGGCCCCGGGGCCCCTTCCTCTGGATGGCCTACCGCTTAGCGCTGAAGCGCGTCCAGGGCGAAGCCGGCTTTGTGCCCGCCCCCTTGCGGCAATACGGAGAGCTTCGGCGCCCGGAACGCCTGGGGAAAACCGCCGCGCGCTACCCCATGCTTGCGCCCCGCCTCACCCTAAGGGAGGACGCCCAGGGCCCCTACCTGGCCCTCGCGGAAAGCGGCCACGCGCACCTTCCGCAACTGCTAGAGGCGCTATGGCCTTCGAGCGCAACGCTCCTAGGCGGCGTAGCCCTTGGCGCCCTGGAGGGCACGGGGCAGGGCTGGCGCCTCCTCGATCCGACGGGCAAGGCGCGAGCCGAGGGGGGGCTTGAGGCACCGCTGGTGCTCGCTGCCGGGGCCTCCCTGAAATCCCTGCTGAACCTGCCCACGGGCATCGTCGGCGGTCAGCTCGATCGCTTTGCCGGCTCGGCCAAGCCTGGAGCGCCCCTCCTGACGGGGCGCGGCCATGCTTTCTTTGACGGTGCGGGATGGGTGGTGGGCTCAAGCTATCGCCACGGCACGATGGAGGCGTCAGAGCAGCTCGCCGATCGCCAAGGCAATGAAGGGAGGCTCCAGGCTTGGACTGCGCTCCTCGGCTGGCCCCAGAATATCGGCACGCACCAAGCCCACTTCGCGGGGCTGCGCGCCAACACGCCGGATCGCGCCCCGCTCCTCGGGGCCCTAGGCTCCGGTTTCTGGGTCTCCACGGGCCATGCCTCCTCCGGGCTCACCACCGCCTTTCTCGGAGGAGAGATCATTGCCAGCGCCCTCACCGGCGCCCCTCCGGTGGTGGACCGGGAAATGCTCCAGGCCCTAAATCCCGAACGTTTTTGACCCGAATCAACAACCGATCACTTAGCCCTCGCCCAAGGAACGCAACCCCCTAACATGGGGCTCCACCCCCTGACGGAGCACCCCATGCTTGCCCGAAACGCCCTAACCCTCTGCTGCACCCTCCTGCTTGCCGCCTGCTCCGGGGGCGGAAGTGGCGGCCTAACGGAGGCACCCGTAATTCCCGCAGACCCCATCATCACCGTTGCGGAAGACGGGAACACGCAAATCACCGCTGATACCCTAAGCACGCAGCTGGAGGCGCTACCCCTCGGCACCCTTTCCGATGCGGAAACGGCTGGCCTACTACTCATGCGGGAGGAGGAAAAGCTGGCCCGGGATGTCTATCGCGCCCTTTTTGACGTTCATGGCACGCCGATTTTCAACAACATCGCCGACAGTGAGCAGACCCATACGGACGCCGTAAAGGCGCTCCTTGATCGCTACAACCTCGTCGATCCCGTTGGGGAAGACGTCCCCGGCACCTTCGAGAACGCAGAGCTACAGAGTCTCTACACCTTCCTGGTCGCCCTGGGTCAGGCCACCGTTCTTGATGCGCTTTACGTGGGGGCGCAGGTGGAGGAGCTGGACATTCGGGACATCGAAACCCTGAAGGCCGAGGTGGTGGACAACGAAGACATCCTTCTCGTTTACGACAATCTGCTCCGCGGATCGCGCAATCACCTCCGCGCATTCCATCGCCAGATTGAAGCCGCCGGTGGCGTTTACCTTCCCCAGTATCTGACCGACGAGGCCTACAACGCCATCGTCACCACCGGTATCGAGCGAGGCTAGCCCCTGTCACGGCCGGCGAGGCCGGGCGCGCCCTAGCGCCGGTCCTCGCCGAAGTGGTAGACCTTCAACACCCCGTCCACCTGCCGGAGCGCCTCGAGCACGGCGTCCGTCACCGTGCCTTCCACGTCAATCAAGTTGTAGGCCACCGCATCCCGGCTTTTGTTCAGCATGTCGATCACGTTGAGGTTATGTTCCGCCAGCACGGACAGAGCCGGACCCAGGCGGTTGGGACGATTTTCGTTAATCACGGCCAGCCGCGTGCCTGCCGCGTGCTCGAGCACTACGGGCGGGAAATTCACGCTGTTCCGAATGTTGCCGTGCTCCAGAAAGTCGATCAGCTGATTGGCGGCCATGACGGCGCAATTGGTTTCCGCTTCCTCCGTGCTGGCGCCCAGGTGCGGCAGTAGAAGGGCCCCGGGCAGGCCCAGCAGGGAGGTTTCGGGAAAATCCGCCACGTAGCGAGCCAGGTGCCCGGCCGTAAGCGCCTCCGCGATAGCCACCGGATCCACGATGGGGCCCCGGGCGAAGTTGAGCAGCACGGACCCGGGACGGAGCTGGGCGAGGGCTTCGCGGTTAATCAACCCTTTCGTTTCCGGCAGCGCCGGAACGTGCAGGGTGACAAAATCGGAGCGCGCGAGGAGCGAGGCCAAATTCTCTTGCCGCTGCACTTCCCGGGGCAGGCGCCAGGCGGCATCCACGGAAATAGCCGGGTCGTAGCCGAGTACAGACATGCCCAGTTGCAGGGCAATGTCCGCCACCCGCGCACCGATGGCGCCCAGGCCGACCACGCCTAGGGTTTTGCCGGCGAGCTCCCGCCCGGCAAAACGCTTCTTTTCCCCTTCCACGGCGTCGTGGAGGGCGTGCTCATCCAGGTCCGGGGCCAGGCCCTGGGTAAAGGCTAGGGCCCCGGAGAGGTCCCGGCACGCCAGGAGCAGCCCCGCCACCACAATCTCTTTCACCGAATTTGCATTGGCGCCCGGGGTGTTGAAAACCACGATGCCCTGCTCCGTGAAGGCCCCCACGGGAAGGTTATTCACCCCTGCGCCAGCTCGGGCGACGGCGCGGAGCCGGGGCGTTGCAGCTTCCGGGGTCAGCACGTGGCTGCGCAGCAGAATGCCCTCGGGGTCAGCGAGCTCTGTGCCGACTTCAAAGCGGTCCCGGGGGAAGCGCTCGAGGCCCTCAAGGGCAATCTGATTATGGGTCCTCACCTTAAACATGGGTCATCCTTATTGCGAAAAACCTAGCGAAAAGCCGGCGCATTCTACCCTGGCCAGGGCGGGGGTGGGCGGCGCTATACTGGTCCCATGAACACACCCCCCTTACAGCGCCGGCGCCAGCCTTCCCAAGCTCGAGGGCGACAACGGGTGGAAGCGCTTCTCACGGCCACGGCCGCGCTCCTCGAAGAGGTGGGCTACGACGGCCTCACCACTAAGGCCATCGCGGAACGGGCGGAAACCTCCATCGGGTCCTTCTACCAATTCTTCCCCAACCGAGACGCGGCAGTGGCGGCCCTCGTGGATGGCTACGAGGCCGACGTCCGAGCCTTTTTACAGAGCCACGCGGGGGATCAGCTTGGGGAAGCCGGGGCCCCCATCGGCGTCGAATGGATCGGCTCCCTTGTTGATGGGCTGAGCGCCCTCTACGCCACCTTTCCTGGCTTTCTCGGTTTGTGGGCCGCCCAGGTGAAGGACAACCCCCTTCAGCGGGAAGCACAAAAGTTGCGCGATGCCCTGCAGGAAAGCCTGGATGCGATCCTGCGCCAGCGTTTCCCCAAGGTGCCCGCAGAAGCGCGAAGCCGTTGCCTGATCATGGTGATCGAGACGGGGCACAGTCTCTTAAGTGCGGCGGACGCCGCCGATGAGCCGCGGCGTAAGCTACTGCAAGAAGAGCTCAAGGTGATGCTCGCGGGCTATATGAGCCGCACCTTCCGGGATGACACGCCGTAGGGCCTCAGCAAAGCCATTACTTCCGCCAGCGCATCGGGTACCTCAAAGCGCGCCAGGGCCTCAGCCAGCGCCGGCGCCTTCGCGTCCAAAGCGGCCAGGGCTTGCTCAAGCCCGTCGCCCTCCAACGTGGCCTCTTGCACCGTCAAGGCATAGCCCTGGGCCGTGGCCCAGGCGCTGTTCTCCAGCTGATCGCCCCGGCTCGCGCCGCGCCCCAGGGGCACCAGAAGGCTGATCTTGCGCAGCGCCAACAGCTCAAATAGCCCATTGGCGCCCGCGCGGGATACCACCCGATCCGCCGCTGCCAGCACATCCCCGTAGGCCTCATCGAGGTAGGCAAACTGCCGATACGCGGATCCCTCGAGGGCGGAGTCCTCCTTCCCGGCGCCGCATAGGTGAACAATGTCGTAGCGCGCCGTCAGGGGCCCTAAGCGGGCGCGCAGCGCCGCATTCAAAGCCGTGGCCCCGAGGCTCCCCCCCACCACGAGAAGAACGGGGCGCTCGCCCGAGAAGCCGAGAAAGGCCAACCCCCGAGCGCGATCTCCAGCCCGAAGGGCCGGCCGTAGGGGACTGCCCACGAAGCGGAGCTGGCGCGCTCGCGGGACGCGCGTTTCCCGAAAGGTGGTGCACACGGTGGTAACGAAGGGCGCCACCAGCCGGGTCGCGAGGCCCGGACTAAAATCGCTTTCGTGGGCCAGCACGGGAATGCCCCGGAGCGCGCCGCCAAGCACCGCGGGCACGGACACAAAGCCCCCCTTAGAGAAGATTACCCGGGGCCGGAGGCGGCCCACGATGCGCCAGCCCACCCAAAGGCCCTGCAGAACGCGGAGCAAATCCCGCGCGTTCTCCCAGGAAAAATAGCGCCGGAGCTTGCCCACGGGGACCACATGGTAGGCCGCGACCTTCCCATCCACGAGGCGGCGCTCGATGCCCTCGGCACTGCCCACGTAGTGCACCTCCCAGCCCTCGGCGGTGAGCGCATCGATGAGCGCAAGGTTCGGCGTGACGTGGCCCGCAGAGCCCCCTCCCGTGAGCACAATGCGCTTTCCCGGCGCCCCGCTCATGACCCCAAGGCTTCGCGGACAAAGGGAATGGTGATGCGCCGCTGTGATTGAAGCGCGGCTTCATCAAGCCGATCTAGGAAGGCGAAAAGGGAGGCGGGGTCCCGGGGAATGCGATGCAGGATATAGCGAGCCGTAGCGTCCGCGAGGCTGAGGCCCCGGGCCTGGGCCCGGCGCTGGAGCGCGAGCGCGCGCCCGTCGTCATCCAAGGGCTGAAGGCGGAACACGCTCGCCGCGGCAAGGCGAGAAGCCAGATCCGGGAGGCTCCAGCGATGGCTTAGGGGCGCACCGGACGCCGCCAGCAGCAGGGCCTGCCCCGCGGCCTGAAGGCGGTTACAAAGGTCAAAAAGCGCTTCCTCTGCGCTCCGATCTCCGGCCAGCAGGTGCACCTCATCGATCGCCACCAGGGGCACCCGCTCAAGCCCCTCCAGGAGAGCCTCCGGCGCCTCCTTCACCAATGCCCCGGGAAGCCACTGGCTTCCGGGCACGCGCTGGCAGGCCGCTTGGAGGAGGTGGCTCTTCCCCGCCCCGGGGGGGCCCCAAAGCCAGAGCCGCTCCCCGCGGGATCTTAGAAAACGCTCAAGCGCCCTAAGCACCAGAGCGTTTTCCCCGGGCTCGAAGGTTTCCAGGGTGGCGTGATCCGGTAGGGCGAGGGCGAGGGGCAGCTGGGGCGGCTTCATCCTTTCCAGCGCCCTTGCCAGGCCAGCGCCGGATCCGGGGGCGAGGCCTCAAAGCGCCCATCCCGGTTCAGCTGCGCCAGCACCCGTTCCGGGGTATCGGTAACGGCCAGGCGAAAAAGCACGGCATCGTTCTGAGCCTCAAGCACGAAAACCTCCGTCACCCCCGCCAGGCCCTCAAGCACCGCGAGGGCCTCGGCGTATTGGGCCAGCGCTTCAAGACCGTCAAGGCGCAAATAGGCGATGGCCGAGGCCTCCCCCGTGAGGCGCAGTGCGAGGCGCTCGAGGAGCGCATCGGCTAGGCCCTGCCCCACGGCACGAAGGGCGACCGCAGGCGCCTCCGTGCGCAGCGCGCCGGAGAAGGGCATGGGTAAGCCTTCCCCCTCATAGTCGACGTACCAGCTGTCCCCTTCAGCGCGCAGGCGAAGGATGACTTCGCCCTCGGCCTCGTAGCGACTGCGCAGGGGCTTAAGCACTCCCCAGAAGCGGCCCCAAACTTGCCACGGGGCCACTTGCTGAAGCTCCGCCAGATCAAGCAGGGGCACGGCCAGGGGCACAGCCCGCTCCCGTCCCGCCGCGACCACGGCCTGCGCCAGGGGATGCTCAGCGTCGAGCAGCCGGCGCTGCCCGTCCTCCGATTCTTCCACGAGCCACAGGAGGTAGCGTGGCCGATTGCTCACCCAAGCCGGAAGCTCCGCCTGGGCCAGCAGGCTCAGGATCGCCTCCCGATCGAACTGCAGCGTGAGCAGCCAGGGACTGGCCTCGCCCCCGGGGGCGTAGCTTGCGCTGCGGTAGAAACGATCGGGGTTTCGAAGGGCCTCGGCAATGGAGGGGCGACGGGTGAGCCCGGGCGCTGGCGTAAGGCGCTTCAGCAGGCTTTCAAGGGCCGACCGCTCCGCCAGCGTACGGGTGCGCGCGCCCTGGTCCACCACGGGCACCACGACATCAAAGAGGGCGCCGGCGGTCCCAAGCTCTGCCCGGACGCTGGCCCCGGAAAGGAGGAGAAGGAGAAGGAGCCCAAAGCGCCCGGCTGCGGGCGCACTTCGTCCTGAGGCGCACCCACCCCAAAGACGGCGAAGAAGCCCCGCGACCGCACCCCGCTCTGCTACCATGACGACATCCTCTTGCCGGACCCCGCGCCGGCGCTAAGCCCTAGTGTAAAGGGTCCGGCGCCTTTGCTCATGTGAATGGGAGATTCCCTTGGCCCGCGATAACACCCGGAACGATCACCCCGGCGGCCTCACCTACCGCGACGCGGGGGTCGACATTGATGCCGGCGCCGAACTGATCCGCCGCATCGGCCCCGCCGCTGCGCGCACGCGGCGCCCAGAGATGCTCGCCGGCCTGGGTGGCTTTGCGGCGCTCACACGCCTGCCGAAGGGCTATGAAAATCCCCTCCTCGTCACGGGCACCGATGGGGTCGGGACGAAGCTTCGCTTGGCCATGGACCACAATCGCCACGACCGCGTCGGCCAGGATTTGGTCGCCATGTGCGTCAACGACGTTCTCGTCACCGGCGGCGAACCCTTCCTGTTCCTTGACTACTTCGCCACGGGCAAGCTCCAGGTGGACCAGGCCGCGACGGTCATCGAGGGCATCGCCGGGGCCTGCGAACTGGCCGGCTGTACCCTGGCCGGCGGCGAGACGGCGGAGATGCCCGGCTTCTACAGCGACGGGGACTACGACCTGGCCGGGTTCTGCGTAGGCATTGTGGAGGAAGCCAAGGTGATTACGGGGGCGGCCATCGCCCCAGGGCATGAACTTATCGCCCTGCCCTCGAGCGGACCCCACTCTAACGGCTTTTCCCTCATTCGGCGCATTCTGGAGGCCAATCCGGGATGCCTCGATGCCGCCCCGGAGCGCCTCGGCCAGCTCCTCGAGCCCACGGCCATCTACGTCAAGACCCTCCTCGGACTGCTGAAGGCCGGCCACCCCATCGACGGCATGGCCCACATCACCGGCGGCGGTCTCCCGGAAAACCTTCCCCGGATGTTGCCCAAGGACAGCCCCGTGCCCCTGGCCCTGGCGGTGGATCTGGCGAGCTGGACCTGGCCCGAGCCCTTCCCCTGGCTCGCGGCGCTCGGGAACGTCGCGCCCCTGGAGATGATGAAGACCTTCAACTGCGGCGTGGGCTTTGTCCTCGCGGTGGCTGCCGATGCGACGGAGGGGGTCAGGGCGGCCCTGGCCGCAGCGGGCCAGCCCTGCTGGCGCCTCGGCACCGTGGTCGATGGGCGAGAGGCGGCGACGCCCGGCACGCTCCACATCACGGCGGAGGGTGAGGGCACCCTCGCCTAGCCGCTCAGCCGCTGTTCAGGGCCACGCTGGCCTCCTAGCGTCATCGTCCCGGGAGCCCCCTCCATGCCCCTACGCTGTCTTGTCCTGGCCTCGGGCCGGGGCAGTAACTTTCAAGCCCTTCTTGAAGCCAGCGCCCGGCCCCAGGCCCCCTTCACCCTCAAGGCCCTTATCACGGACCGCACGCCCTGCGGCGCAGAGGCCCTTGCGGCGCGCTGGCAAGTGCCCGCGGAGTGCTTGCCCTATCGAGACTTCTCAACGCGGGCGGCCTTTGACGAAACCCTGGCGCATCGCGTCCGCGCCGCTGCTCCGGACCTCGTGCTCTGCGCGGGCTTTATGCGTGTGCTGGGCCCCAGCTTCTTCGACGCCTGCCCGGCCCCGCTTCTGAACATCCACCCCTCCCTCCTGCCCGCGCACCGGGGCCTGCACACCCATCGGCAGGTTCTGGCCGCGGGAGACGCCTTTCACGGCGCAAGCGTGCATTGGGTGACGCGAGAGCTCGACGGCGGGCCCCTTCTCGCCCAGGCGCGCCTTGCCGTGGCGCCGGAGGATACGGAGGAAAGCCTCGCGGCCCGGGTCCTTAAGCTTGAGCACGCCCTCTACCCCCAGGCCCTCGCCTACCTCACCGAGGGTGGGTGGAACGCACCCCCCTTGACCCTGGGGTGGGATGGGGAGGCGCTGGTTCCATGGCCCTAAGCCTTCGCCGCATCGCCCTACTGTGCGTTCTTAGCATCGCCCTCCCGGGGCAGAGTGCCGAACTCACCCCCTTCCTTCATCACTATGAGGCCAGCTACGAAGGCTTACCGTTCCACGCACGCGGCACGCGCAGCCTCGAGCGCCGCAGCGATGGCCGCTTTCAGTTTGAAACCACCCTGGGCGCCCTATTTATGGGGGTTGAGGAACAGGCAACCTTTGAGCTGGATGACACGGGGACGCCCCGACCTCTCTACTACGTCACTCGACAGCAGGGGCTGGGACGGCAGCGAGAGCGACGGCTGATCTTTGACTGGGAACGGGGACGCCTCACGCGCACCGGCGATAAGCCCCGGGAGGACCCTCTCACCCCGGGGACCTTTGACCCCCTAAGTTGGCAGCTCGCCCTAAAGCAGCGCCTTCTAGCGGGTTGGCCAGCCCGGGGCGCCGAACTCAGCCTTACCATGACCGACGGCGGGGACCCCACGGAAATGCGCTGGCGCGTGCTCGACTCCGAGGCCCTTCCCCCAGGGGAGGCGGGCGCCGAGCCCGGGGAGCGGGCGCTGGTCCTCGAACGTCAATTCGAGGCCGGCAGTGACGAGAAAATGAAATTGTGGTTCGCGGAAGCGGACGGGGCCCTGCTCCGCTTGGAGCACCGGGAAGACGGGCGCCTGCTGACCATTTGGCTGACGGCCCGGGGCAACGCCCCGACCCCCTAGGTGCGCGGCAAGGTGACGCCGCGCTGGCCCTGATACTTGCCTCCCCGGGCCCCGTAGGTGGTGTCGCATTGCTCGTCGGATTCGAAGAAGAGCATCTGCGCAACCCCCTCCCCGGCATAAATCTTCGCCGGCAGGTTCGTGGTGTTGGAGAACTCCAGGGTGACGTGCCCTTCCCAGGAGGGCTCGAGGGGCGTCACGTTCACGATGATGCCGCAGCGCGCGTAGGTCGATTTGCCGACGCAAATCACCAGCACGTTGGAAGGAATGCGGAAATACTCCACGGTCCGCGCAAGCGCAAAGCTGTTGGGCGGAATCACGCACACCGGGCCCGTGACATCGACGAAGCTTCGGGCGTCGAAGTTCTTCGGATCCACGGTGGCGGAGTGAATATTCGTGAACACCTTGAACTCATCGGCGCAGCGCACGTCGTAGCCGTAGCTGGAGGTGCCGTAGGAGATGAGCCGATCGCCGCTCGCCCCTTCCCGCACCTGGCCCGGTACGAAGGGCTCGATCATGCCCTGCTCTTCCGCCATACGACGGATCCAACGGTCTGCTTTGATACTCATGGGGCGCGCTCCCGCACGGCTTAGTCGTCAAGAATGGTGATTAGGGGGGCTTCCGCAGCCCCGCTGCGGCAGGCGAGGCGCGCCGCGAGGCGCCGAGCCAGATCGCGATACACCAGCGCTTCGGGACTTTCCGGATTCGCCACTACCGTGGGGCAGCCGCTATCCGCATCCTCCCGAATAGCCAGCGCCAGGGGCAGGGCCCCGAGCATAGGCACTTCGTAATGTTCTGCAATACGCAGGCCGCCCCCGCTGCCAAAGATGGGCTCCCCATGCCCACAGGCGCTGCAGATATGGATGCTCATGTTTTCCACGATCCCCAGCACGGGGACCTCAACGCGGCGGAACATCTCAATGCCCTTCCGGGCATCAAGCAGGGCCAAATCCTGAGGCGTGGTCACCACCACGGCGCCGGCGAGGGGCACCTGCTGCGAGAGCGTCAGAGCGATATCCCCCGTGCCCGGCGGCATATCCACAATGAGGTAGTCCAGCGCGGGCCAGCGGGTTTGCGTGAGCATCTGCTGGAGCGCGCCGCTGGCCATGGGCCCGCGCCACACCATGGGGGTGCGATCGGTGGTCAGCAGGGCCATGGACATGAGGGGAAGGCCGTGGGCGGTGACGGGCACGAAGGTGTTCTCGTTCACCACCTCGGGGCGCGTGCCCTCGTCCACCCCAAGGAGCAGCCCCAGGGACGGGCCATAGATATCGGCGTCGAGCATGCCGACTCGGGCGCCCTCGGCCTGCAGCGCCAGGGCCAGGTTCACGGCGGTGGTGGACTTCCCAACCCCGCCCTTTCCCGAGGCCACGGCGATGATGTTGGCGACGCTCTGGAGCGGAGCCAGCTGGCCCTGAGGCTGCTGGGGCTCGATGCGCCAATCGAGGGTGAGCTGGAGCTGCTCCGGCGCCACCACCGGTGCCAGGGCCTCGCGGAGAGTTCGCTGCCAATAGCCGAGCGCTCCCGCCAGGGGATAGGGGAAGGTCAGGTGCACGCGCACCGCAGACCCGTCCTCTAGGGTGAGGGGCGTGATCCCGCTTAAGGTCGTATGGGATAGGAGGGGCGCTTCCGTGAGGGGATCGACCACCTCCGCCAAGCAGGCGTGCACCTGTTGCTCGTCCACCAAGGCCATGACCTGCTCCTTCGCCGCACAAAGCGGGGCAGTATAGGCCGCGGCGGCCTTGCCAGCGAGGGGCTCAGGGTGCAATGGCTTTCGCCCCTAGGTATGCTCTCGCGCCAGTTCCCTGCTTGGAGTCAGCCCGCGCCATGGCCGCCGCGCCCCGTACCCTATTTGTCACCAGTGCCCTGCCCTACGCGAGTGGTGATATCCACTTTGGGCACCTGCTGGAGCACATCCAAACCGATATCTGGGTGCGCTTTCAGAAGCTGAAGGGGCATCGGGTGATCTACTGCTGCGCCGACGACAGCCATGGCACGCCCATGATGCTCACCGCGGAGCGGCTTGGGGAACCGGCGGAGGCCCTCGTGGAGCGCTACCGCGCCGCCCACGCGGAGGACCTCGCGGCCTTTCACGTCGACCACGATATCTACTACACGACCCACAGCGACGAAAACCGCGCCTGCGCGGAGCTGATTTTCCAGCGTTGCCGCGACGCGGGGCTGATCTTCACCCGGGAAGTCTCCCAATATTTTGATCCCGCCAAGGGCATGTTCCTCGCCGACCGCTTCCTCAAGGGCACCTGCCCCCGCTGCGACGCCGAGGACCAGTACGGCGATAACTGCGAGAAGTGCGGGGCCACCTACGAAGCCACGGAGCTGAAGAACCCGCGCTCGACCCTCTCCGAGGCGACCCCCGAGCTCCGAAGCTCGGAACACTACTTCTTCGACCTGGGAAAGCAGCAAGCCTTCCTAGAAGGCTGGACCCAAAAGGGCACGCTCCAGCCCGAGGTCGCCAACAAGATTAAGGAGTGGCTGGGCGCCGGCCTGCGGGCCTGGGACATCAGCCGGGACGCCCCCTACTTCGGCTTCCAAATCCCTGGGAGCGACAACAAGTATTTCTACGTTTGGCTCGACGCCCCCATTGGCTACATGGCTGCGCTGAAGAAGCTGGTGGCCGAGGGCCGGAGCCAGGGCGTGAGCTTTGAGGATATCTGGGCCGCGGACAGCACTGCTGAGGTGCACCACTTCATCGGCAAGGACATCGTGAACTTTCACACCCTGTTCTGGCCCGCCATGCTGGAGGGCGCGGGTTTCCGCACCCCCACCCGCATTCATACCCACGGCTTCCTCACCGTGGACGGCACCAAGATGTCGAAGAGCCGGGGCACCTTCATCAACGCCAGCACTTACCGGGAACACCTCGATCCGGAGTACCTGCGCTACTACTTCGCCGCGAAGCTCGGGCCGAACACGGATGACATCGACCTATCCCTTGATGACTTCGTGGCCCGGGTCAACGCCGACCTCGTCGGCAAGGTGGTCAACATTGCCTCCCGCTGCGCGGGCTTCCTTCACAAGCAGCATGGCGGCCGCCTTGGGGCGAAGATTGCCGATGAAGCGCTCTGGGCAGAAGCCCAAGCCGCCCTTGGGCCCATCGGGGAGGCCTTTGACAGCGGAGAATACGCGAAGGCCGTGCGCCTCATCATGGCGCTCGCGGATCGAGCCAACCAGTACATCGACGCGGAGAAACCCTGGGTACTGGCCAAGGACCCGGACCAAGCCCAGGCCGTGCAGGACGTTTGCACCCTCGGTCTCAATCTCTTCCGCGTGCTGATGACGGCCCTGAAGCCCGCGCTCCCGAAAATGGCCGAGGCTGCCGAAGCCTTCCTGGCGGTTGAGCCCCTGACCTGGGAGGACGGTCAGCGCTGGCTGGGCGACCATCCCATCAAGCCCTTTAAGCCTCTCAAGACGCGCCTGGAGCGTAAGGCCGTGGACGCCATGGTGGAGGCCAGCAAGGCCGCACCCGCCCCGGAAGCGAAGGCTTCTGCGGCCAAGGCGGCGCCCACCCCCGCCGCAGCGCAGGAAGGCGCCGAGGCCTTCATCACCATTGATCAATTCGCGGCGCTGGATCTCCGCGCCGCCCAGGTGCTCAAGGCGGAAACGGTGGAGGGCGCGGATAAGCTCCTGCGCCTCACCCTGGATGTTGGTCCCCTGGGCCAGCGCCAGGTGCTCTCGGGCATTCGCGCCGCCTACGAACCCAGCGACCTTGAGGGGCGCTTTGTGGTGCTGCTCGCCAACCTCGCCCCCCGGAAGATGCGCTTTGGCGTGTCCGAAGGCATGGTGCTGGCCGCGGGCCCCGGGGGGAAAGACATCTTTCTTCTAGGCCCCGATAGGGGCGCCACCCCCGGCATGGAGATCTCCTAGGTCCCATGAGCGAGCCCCTGCTCTCCGCCCTCGCCGAGACCCCCTGGCTCGCGGTGCAGGGGAGCGCCCTGCTCCTCCTTCTGACCTTGCCGGCGACCCCCCGGGACGCCCTCGCCCTCGTGCGCCCCGTCGCGCTGGCGCTCCTGCTAGCGGGGCTCGGGGGACGCGCCCTCCCCAGCCTTGGGCTGGGGACGCAGCCGAGCGCGGCCGTGATGCTGCCCCTCTTGGCGGGGCTCGCTGCAGTTCTGGCCCTAAGCCTTTCCAAGCCCCTGGGGGCCGCCGCACCCCTTCGGCTCCTGATCGTGCTTTCCCCGGCGCTCCTGCTCTGGGCCTTCGCCGGCGCCGAGCCCACCACGCCCATGGGAACGCTGCTCGTCCTGCCCCTGCTTCTCGGCGCTAGCCTTCCGGTGTTTTCCGCGCTCTTTGCCCGCCTTGAGGGCAGCGCAACGCCATCGCTTGCCCCTCGCCTTTGGGCGATGGCGATCCTCGCCCTCGCCCTCCAGGGGGTGAGCGCGTGACTGGCCTCACCATGAGCCTCACCCTCGTGCTGCTTGGCCTCGCCGGCCTTCTGGCGCTGGCGCGGGCGGAGAAGCGGCGGGCGGCCCGAGGGTCGGATGCCCTGGAAGCGCAGGTTCATGCCCTCCTCCCCCAAACCCAGTGTGGCCACTGTGGCTACGCCGGCTGTCGCCCCTATGCCAAGGCCGTGGTGGAGGGGGCCCCGGCGACGCTCTGCGCCCCGGGGGGCCAGGAGGGCGCAGATCATCTTGCCCGGGTGCTCGGGCGGCCCCTGGCGCCCCTAGACGCGCCAACGCCTTCGCCCCTGGTGGCGGTGATTCGGGAAGAGGAATGCATCGGCTGTACGAAGTGCATCCAAGCCTGCCCCGTGGACGCCATCCTGGGGGCGGCCCAGCGCATGCATAGCGTGGTGGAGAACTGGTGCACGGGCTGCGACCTCTGTGTAGCCCCCTGCCCCGTGGACTGCATTGATCTGATCCCCCGGGGCGCTGCGCCATGATGCCCTGCATTCACTGTGGCGCCTGCGTGCCCGTGTGCCCCAAGGGGCTATGGCCGAATCAGCTCTACGAGGCGCTGGCGCAGGGGGATCTGGCCCGGGCAGACGCCCTCGGGCTTGCGCGCTGCGGCGCTTGCCGCGCGTGCCAGGACCACTGCCCGAGCGCGCTCCCCCTCACGGCGCGCTTTCGCGAGGGGCAGGGGCAGGTGCTGCGCTGGACTGAGGCGAAGGCCCGCGCCGCCGAGGACGCGCGGCAGGCTGGGGAACGCTATGAAGCCCGGGAGGCACGGCTTCAGGCCGCGGAGGCCGAGGCCCTTGAAGCGAAGCGTCAGCGCCGGGCAGAAGCCCAGCGACGGGCCGAGGCTCGGCGGCCCGCCAAGGGCGGCACCGATGCGCGGCGGGACGCGCAGCGCGCCGCCCTACAGCGGGCCATGGAGAAGGCCCAGGCGGAGGGGCGTGAAGACGACCTTGCTCGGCTGACCGCCGCCCTTACCGCCCTCGGAGACGCCTCGTGAGCCGCGCGTCCGTGCCCAAGCTCATGATGGCCGTGCTCCTGGCCACGATCCCCGCCGCGATCCTGCGCCTGACCCAGGAGGGTCCAGCCCTTGGCCTACAGCTCCTCGCGGGGCCGATCGGCGCCCTGGCCGGGGAGGCCCTTCTGCGGCGCAGCGCAGGAAGCCTCAAGGACGGTAGCGCGCTACTCACCGGGTGGCTGCTTGCCCTTGCCTTACCGGCCAGCGCTGGCGCCGCCCTCACGACCCTCGCTGGCGTCCTCGCCATTGCCCTCGGTAAGGCGCCCTTCGGAGGGCTAGGACGAAACCCCTTTAACCCCGCCATGGTGGGCTACGCGGCGCTCCTCGTGCTCTTTCCTCTCGCCTCCGTGGATGGAGTGAGCGGTGCCACGCCCCTGGCCGCCTTCGCCAGTCGCGAGGGCCTCACGGTTTCCGAATGGGTTGAGGCTCAGCCCGGACCCTGGGGCACGGGATCGGGCCTGGCCCTATCCCTCGCGCTCCTCGCCGGGGGCGCCGGGCTGGTGCTTCGCCGCGCCATCCCCTGGCACGCCCCCGCGGGCTTCCTCCTGGGTCTCCTCGGGGCCGCCGTGCTGACCTATGACGGCGGGGGATCCCACAGCGCTGGCCACCCTCTTTTCCACCTCTTCTCCGGCAGCGCCCTCTTCGCCGCCTTTTTCATCATCACGGACCCGGTGAGCGGCGCCCATACCCCCCCCGGGCGCCTGGCCATGGGCGCCCTCGCCGGCGCCCTTACGGTGTTTTTCCGAAGCGAGGGGCCCTTTCCCGATGGCATAGCCTTCGCCGTCCTCCTCGCCAACGGGGCGGGGCCCGCGCTAGACGCCCTGGCAGAGGGGAGGCGCCAAGGACATGCCTAAGTCCTCTGCCCTTCTGCTCGCCCTCTTACTCCTCGGTAGCACCCTTGCGCTGGAGGGCCTCGGCCAAATCACCGCCGCCCCCCGTGCAGCCTGGGCGGCCTGGCGTGACCATGCGCCCCTTCGCGCGCTCGCGGGAACGGAGGCCCTTATCCCGGTGACGCTTGAGGCGTCGGGCGCGCGCTCTGCGTCCCTGCGCTGCGTCCCCACCCCGGCACTTCTGATCACCACGGAGGGTAAAGGTTGGGGCGGCCCCTTTAGGCTGCTCTCGCGCTTTGAGGGCAACCCGGAACGCGAGGTCCATCGCGTGCTAGAACACGAAGAAACCCCCCGCTACGGCGGGCGCTATCTCCGCCCCCGGCAGCCGCTTAGCGACCTCGATGGCTGGACCGGAGCGACGATCACCGCCCGCGCCCTGCGGGGGGCGCAGGGCCGAGCCCGCGCGCTGTTTCGGGATCAGCGCGCAGCGCTCTTTGCCCGCTGCGAGGCCAACCCCTGATGCTGCGACGCCCCGTGCCTTCCACCCTGTTTTGGCTGCCCCCCATGCTGCTGGGCAGCGCCCGGGTCCTCGACGCCGTGGTGCTCAGCCTGCTGCTGGGACTCCTGCTTGGGACCCTGGCGCCGCTGCACCGCCGCCTGGGGCCAGGCCTGGCCCCGGGGATCGCTCTTCTGACCCTAGGCACCGCCGCTGGGGGCCTCGCCCGGCTCGGCGCTGAAGCCTTGGGGGTTTTTCCCCCGCCGCCGGCTCTGCCCCTGCTGGGGGCCCTTGGCGCAAGCCTCCTGGCGCTCGCGCAGGAAGACAGGCCGCCGATGCTCGGCCGGGCCAGCCTCCTCTGGCTCATGGCTTGGGGCGTCATCGCCGCGCTGCGCGAAAGCTTAGGTGCGGGCACGCTCGGCGCCGGCTTGCCCCTTGGGCCGCTCTGGGAAAGCAGCGCGCCGCCCCTGCTGCCTGTCCTCCAGAGCAGCGCCGGCGCCCTCCTGAGCGTCGCCCTCCTGGCGAGTTTTGGCGCCGGCAAGGCGGTAGGCCCTCCCCCTTCCCAGGATGCCCTTGCGGAGCAGGTCACCGCCCGACGGGTTCGAGTGACAGGACCGGTTAAATGAACAAAGCGAAGCGCGAAGCCATTTTTGCTCGGCTCCAGGAAGCCATTCCCGAACCGACCACGGAGCTGATCTACGACACGCCCTTCCAACTGCTGATCGCCGTGATTTTGTCGGCGCAGGCCACGGACGTAAGTGTGAACAAGGGCACGCGAACGCTCTTCGCGGAAGCCCCGGACCCGGCCGCCCTGGCGAAGCTCGGCATCGAAGGGGTCAGCCGCCACATTCGCCACATTGGACTCTTTAACAGTAAGGCCAAGAATGTGGTGGCGACCTGCGAGATTCTATTGCGGGACTACGGGGGCGAGGTGCCGCGGGACCGCAAGGCCTTGGAGGCCCTCCCCGGGGTAGGTCGGAAAACCGCGAACGTGGTACTCAACACGGCCTTCGGGGAACCCACCCTCGCCGTGGATACGCACATTTTTCGCCTGGCCAACCGCATCCCCCTAGCCAAGGGAAAAACCGTGCGGGCCGTGGAAGACGGCTTGCTAAAGCACATCCCCAAGGCCTACCTAAAGGATGCGCACCACCTCTTGATTCTGCACGGACGCTACGTCTGCACCGCACGCAAGCCCCGCTGCGGGGCCTGCGTGCTGTTCGATTTATGCGAATTTAAGGGCCGCTTTGCCGCGGCGGAGGACGGCAACGAAGCGCCCTAGGACGCCCCGCGGGGAAAGGACAGGCTTACTTGGCGCCGTAGCGCGCGGCGCGCGTGCGTAGGCGGAGGCTGTTCAGGCGAATGAAGCCCGCCGCATCTTTCTGATCATAGGCGCCGGCGTCGTCCTCAAAGGTGACCACCGCTTCATCGTAGAGGCTATCGGTCTCGCTGCGGCGACCGAGAATCCGCACCTGGCCCTTGTAGAGCTCGAGGCGCACCTCCCCGTTCACCGTTGCCTGGGAGGCATCAATGAGCGCCTGGAGGCA
>JAURCQ010000039.1 GCA_030828335.1 Gammaproteobacteria bacterium | reverse complement strand
GGATCAAAACTTTTAGGAGCGGGGTCGGCATAGGAGATCCTGCGTAAGCGGTGGGGTTGGCCATCGCCAACTCCGCAAAGGCCCGAGGCGCGCAGTATAGCGCAGCCCGGGCGCGGCGCTCGGGAACCAAGGCCATGAGATTTCGTCCAAGGCGGGGCCTGACGATCTTCGTCGCGGTGTTCTTGCCGCTGGTGCTGTCCTTGGCGGCGTGGCAGGATCGCCGCGCGGCGGAGAAGGCGGTGCTTGAAGCCCGCTTGGCGGCCCAGGGCGCGCAGCCCGCGCAGCGCCTGGAAGGCTGGTTAACCCGACCGGCGGAGGTCTGGGCGCTTGCGCCGACCTTCACCCAAGGTCGCTGGCAACCCCAGCGCGCCCTTTGGCTGGATAACCAAACGGCTGGGGGGCGAGCCGGCTATGGCCTTTATGTGCCCCTGGCTCTAGGGGATAGCACTTGGGTGCTAGTGGATCTGGGCTTTCGCCCGGCCCCGGCGCAGCGCAGCGAATTGCCGGCGCTGAGCTTACCTTCCGGGCCGGTGGCGGTGAGTGGTCATTTGCGGGCGGCCCCGCCGGCCCGCCCGGTGCTGGGGGACGAGGCGCAAAGCGCCCAGTGGCCCCGGCGCGTTCAGGCCCTTCGTTGGCCGGAGCTTGCCGCGGCCTTTGGGCCGGAGGTGACCCTCCGCGAGGCGCTCCTGGTGGCCTCCCCGGAAGTGGAGGGCGTCGAGCGTTACCAGGGCCTTACGCCGCCCATGAGTGCGGCCCAGCACCGGGGCTATCGGTTGCAGTGGCTGGGGCTTGCCCTGGTCCTCATCCTTGGATGGATTTTTGCGTCCCTTGAACGCACCCCACAGCGAGAGCACGGTTGATGATGGCAAACTCTGACAACGCGGCCCCTACGCTGATCGACACCAAGCGACGGAACCGGAATCGGGCCTTTCTCGTTGCCCTGGTGATTCTGGGCATGATGCCGCTCTTCGCAGCCATCGTGATGTACTACGGCGCGGGGGACCGCATCTCCGGCGCACAGACCAACTCCGGGGCGCTGCTTTCTCCTCCCGGGGATTTTGGCGAGCTTTCCCTGACCGATGGCGGCGTGCCCGCATCCGTGGAAGGCCCTCGCCTATGGCGCCTCGTGCTGGTGATGGATAGCGATTGTGACGATGCCTGCCTTGAACAGGTGAACCTGCTCCGCCAGCTTCATCTCCTTCTCGGGCGGGACAACGACCGCATCGCTCGCGTCGCCGCGCTCCCCCCGGGCTTCAATCGCGCTACCCGCGCGGCCCTGAGCGAGGCCTTCCCCCGCATGGAGCTTCTCGATGCCCCTGCCGAACTGCTTTCCCTGGCGGTGACCGGGCGGCGCCTTGCCGGAGGCAACGATCCTTCCTTTGAAACGGGCTTACCGGAACACGGGCTGTTGGTGATCGATCCGCTGGGTAACGTGGTGATGTTGCATAGCTGGGACCAGATTGGGCCTCCCCTGCTAGGCGATCTGCGCCGCTTGCTCCGCCTTTCGAATATCGGCTAAGAGGCGATTTATGGAACAGCAACGACGTCCGGGCTTCACGCTGGCGGCCTTCGCCGTGGGTTTTGCGGCAGTGGTGGTGATTCTGGGGGCCTGGACCCGCCTTGAGGACGCGGGCCTTGGGTGCCCGGATTGGCCCGGCTGCTACGGCTTTTTGGGGGTTCCCCAGGCGGCGGAGGATATCGCGGAGGCGGAGCGCCTCTATCCCGACGCGCCCTTCGAGGCCGAGAAAGCCTGGCCCGAGATGATCCACCGCTACTTTGCGGGCAGCCTTGGGCTCCTCATCCTGGGCATCCTTGCATTGGCCCTCAAAAACCGGGGTCCCGGGCAGCCCCTAAAGCTCCCCCTCGCGCTGCTTGGGATGGTGATGCTGCAGGGCGCCTTTGGGGCTTGGACCGTCACTCTGAAGCTCTGGCCTCAGGTGGTGACGGCGCACCTGCTTGGCGGCTTTACCACCTTAACGCTCCTTTGGCTTCTCACCCTGCGCCTGGGGTGGCGCTGGCTGCCGGCACCGGTGGCCTTTCAGGGGGCGGCGCAGGCCCTTCGCCCCTGGGCCCTTGCCTTGCTGGCGGTGGTGATTGCCCAGATTGCCCTGGGCGGTTGGGTGAGCTCGAACTATGCGGCCCTGGCCTGCCCGGACTTCCCCACCTGCCAGGGGGCCTGGGTTCCCGAGGCGGACTTCGCCCACGGCTTTGATTTCACGCAGGAAGTGGGCCCGAACTATCTGGGCGGGGCCCTCTACGGAGAAGGGCGAGTGGCGATCCACTTCGTGCATCGTCTTGGTGCTTTGATCGTTGCGGTGCTCGGGCTTTGGATGATCCTCCGCCTGCTCCGCGCTCCCGAGGCCCTTGGCCTGCGGCCCTGGGGTCAGGCGCTTGGCGCCGTACTGGCGCTGCAAATCTCCCTGGGCATCGGCAATGTGGTGCTAGGCCTACCCCTGGTGGTCGCTACGGCCCATAACGCCGTGGGGGCTGCCTTGCTGCTGGTCACCGTCGCTGTAAACTACCGCCTCCACACCGCAACCCGCGCGAGCGCTTCATGAGCCAAAGTACCCTGGCCGGCGCGCCTCTGGCCCTGTCCTGGCGTGACTATTACGAGATGTGCAAGCCACGGGTGGTGATGCTCATGCTCCTGAGCGCCGCCGTGGGCAGCTTCCTGGCCACGCCGACCCTGCCACCTCTGGGCCTGCTACTTTGGTCTCTCCTGGGGATCGCCCTCGTTGCCGGTTCCGCCGCGGCGGTGAACCACCTCGCCGATGCGCAAATCGATGCGCGCATGGCCCGCACCCAACATCGGCCCGTGGCGACCGGACGGGTGCCCTTCGCCAAGGGCGCGGCCTTTGCCGCGGCCACCGGCGCCCTGGGTATGGTGGTGTTATTCGCTTTCGTGAACCCCCTGACGGCCTGGCTGAACTTTGCGTCCTGGGTGGGCTACGGCTTCATTTATACCCTGTGGCTGAAGCGGGCGACGCCCCAGAACATCGTGATCGGGGGCCTCTTCGGTGCTGCGCCCCCGCTCTTTGGCTGGGCGGCCATCACGGGAACGGTGGAACCCGGAGCCCTTCTGCTGGTGCTGATTATTTTCGCCTGGACGCCGCCTCACTTCTGGCCCCTGGCCATCGCACGAAAGGATGAATACGAAGATATCGCCATGCCCATGCTCCCCGTGACTCACGGCGAGCAGTACACAAAGTGGCACATTTTCTTTTACACCCTGATCATGATCGCGACGACCCTTCTGCCCTTCGCCATTGGCATGAGCGGCTGGCTCTATCTTGCGGCGGCCATCGCCCTCGGCCTCGGGTTCCTGTACTGGTCCGTGGTGCTGTTGCTCGATCGCCATCCCCGGGCGGCAATGGAAACCTTCCGCTACTCCATCCTCTATTTGATGCTGCTGTTTGTAGCGCTGCTGGTGGATCACTACCTTTTGCCCCAGTTCGTGGCCGGGGCCCTGCCGACGCAATGGGGGTTTGGAGCATGAGCTCTGGCATTCGCAATACGCTTCTTGGCTGCTTTGCGTTCATGGCGCTCATGCTCGGGCTGTTTACGAACAACATGTTCCGGGAGCCCGTGCTGTCCGACGCGGAGCTTCGGGAGAAGGGCATTGTGCTGCTGCCCCAACCCCGGCAGGTGGCGCCCTTCGCCCTGGTAGGGGATGACGGCCAGCCCTTCACGGAAGCGGACCTTGCGGGGGGCTGGACCCTCGCCTATTTCGGTTTTACCTCCTGCCCCGACATCTGCCCCGTGGCGCTTTCCGTCCTGGCAGAGGGGCGGCGTCGCCTTGAGGCCGAGGGCGCTCCAGATTTTCGCGGCTTATTGGTCAGCGTCGATCCGGAGCGGGACACGCCCGAGCGCCTTCAGGAATACGTCAGCCACTTTGACGGGTCCTTCCGCGGCGTGACGGGGGCGGTGGACACCATCGAAACCCTGGGGGCGCAGGTGAGCGTCGCCTTTGCGAAGGTGCCGACGGAGGACGGGGACTACACCATCGATCACACGGGGAATGTGATCATCTTTAACCCTCAGGGCGATTACCTTGGGCTGCTGCGCATGCCCCAAAGTCCGGGGCAGGTGGAACTGGCGATTAAAACCCTCGCGCGCCGCGCCGGCGAAGGCTAGCCCTTCCCCGGCCAGGGCGGCGGGGCGTCGGCCCAGCGAGCCAGCCAAGCAATGATGGGCGCCGGGTCCTTCTTCGGTGCCGCGATTCGCGCGAGAGCAAAGCGCAAGCTCGCAAGCTCCAGAGCCCTCCCCCAGGCCTCCCGTTCCCCGACCTCAAGGGGCCGCTCGGCTTCATAGCCGCTGGCCAGGGCGGCCAGCTCGGCCTCCCCTCCGTCAGCGAGATAAGCCCAATCCAGCGCCACCACGGCGAGATCAAAAAGCAGGGGCCCGCGCGCGGTGTGGTCGAAGTCGATGAGCCCCGAGACCTGCCCGTCCTGAAAAAGCACGTTGTCGCGAAACAAATCCCCGTGCACCAAGCCCTGGGGTAGGGCCGCGCCGAGGGCCCAGGAGGCCTGCAAGGCAAGGGCGTAGTCGAGCACCGATCGGGCCTCGCCCTTAACCGTTTCCGCAATGGCGGTCATCCAAGGGAGGTTTCGGGGGTGGGGCCGTCCGGGAAGATCACGCGCGAGGCGATGGGCCTCGCCCAGGGTCCGGCCTAGGGTGTAGAGGGCATTGCTATCGGGCTGCGTAAGATGGGTTCCGGGGAACACCGGGATGAGCATCGCGAGGTCATCGCGAATGGGCTGAACCGTTAGGCCGTCACGTCCGGGTTCGGGCAGGGGTACGGGCAAGCCCCCGTTGGCGAGCGCCATCATCAAGCGAAGGGCGTCTTCCGCCGGCGGGGCATCGCGCAGGGTGAGCACCCAGCGTTTGGGGGGCGGCCCGGCAAGGGTGACGAAGGCGTTGCGGTTTTCGATGCCAAGGGTGATCGCCTGGGCATCGACAAGCGGTCCCCGATCCCAAGCCTGGACGATCTCTGACAATTTTGACAAGTCCACTTTAAATTGCCTAATGGTCAATTTATTGACACTAACTCGTTGAAAAAACAAAGGAAATTTTGCATTCCAATCGCGCCGACAGTACACTTTTTCCAATTAGTTTGGTGAGTAGACGCTAATGAGCTTCACTAGAACCCTCGTCTTACTCCTTGCGCTTGGGGGGACCAGCGCCGTTATCGCATCCGTTTTTATGCCCGGTGCGACGGATAAACGCGTGCGTTACGCCTTGGAAGATCGCTTCGCGGTGGAAGCGCGGGTGGGCGATGCGCCCCGGCTCCGCCTTCGTCCGCCGGTGGTCTACCGTTTGATCGACGACCATATTGTCGCCGAGATCGGCGATCAGCTGGTGCACTTTCCGAGGGAAGCGTGCCAGATCATGGACCTCGATGCATGGAGCTGCGTTCGCGAGGACGATCAGGGGCCTGGGCGCATTGAGTTCGGCTACCGTCGGGGGCGCTACTTTGAAGTCCCCATCGATCGCGAAGGGCGGCAAGGGACGCCGCGCTCCGCGCATAGCGATGTGTCGCGGTTCCAATATCTTTGGGTGGCCTGCCAGTGGCAGTGGCATCAATCGGGTACCGATGCCTTGCTGAGCTGCCCGACTACGCTGCTCGCGGGCCCTTAGGGGCAGCGGCTAAAACTCCAGGAGAATCCACTGGGGGAGCCAGCGGTCCGCCCGCTCTAGATTGCCGTAGCCGTCCGTTGGGTCCGCAGGCACGAGCGTGTAGGGCTTCCCCACCGTGGGCACCACCCGAATCGCCCGCAGCTCGCCGTTCTGGCGAAATTCGTAGACCGTTCGGTCCGTCCCCTGAACCACGGTGATATCCTGTCCCCGAAGCTGGGGTGAGGTGGCCTCTTCGCTCCGAAGCAGGGGCGCCTGCAGGATCAACGCAAGGCCCAGGATGCCCTGGAGCCCTCGGCGAATCCTCTTTCCCGGTCTTTGGGCCCGTGGCATGGGGCCTCCCGATCACGCCCGTCTGGGCCATGGCGACTATGGTGACACCAATGAGCGACGCACAACATCCATTGGTGTTAGTGGATGGCTCGTCCTATCTCTTTAGAGCCTTCCATGCCCTACCGCCCCTAACCACTAGCGATGGGCAGCCCACGGGGGCGATTCGGGGCGTGGTGAACATGCTCCGCCGCCTGCGCCAGAGCTATCCCGAAAGCCCCTTTGCCGTGGTGTTCGACGCCCCGGGGAAAACCTTTCGCAGTGATCTTTACCCCGAGTACAAGGCCCATCGGCCGCCCATGGACCCGGACCTGCGTGCCCAGATTGCCCCGCTCCATGAGGTGATCCGGGCCTATGGCTTCCCGCTCATCATGGTCCCCGAGGTGGAGGCGGACGATGTCATCGGCACCTTGGCAACCTTAGCTGCGCCCCGGCGCCCGGTGGTGATATCGACCTCTGACAAGGATCTTGCCCAGCTGGTGACCCCGGAGGTCACGCTGGTGAACACCATGACCGATACCACCCTGGACCCCGCGGGGGTGCGGGAAAAGTTTGGCGTGGACCCGGAGCAGATCATCGACCTACTGGCCCTCACGGGGGATAGCGTCGATAACATCCCAGGCATCCCTAAGGTCGGCCCGAAGACCGCCGCGAAGTGGCTGAATCAATTCGGCAGCCTCGACCAGATCATGGCTCGGGCCGAGGAGGTGACGGGGAAGATCGGAGAGAACCTTCGGAGCCACCTCGATCAGCTGCCCCTCTCCCGCACCCTGGCCACTATCAAGTGCGACGTGGCTCTGGAGCAGGGGCCTGAGGACCTCTGGCCCGTTGCACCGAACGACCCGGCGCTTAAGGACTGGTTCCAGCGCTTAGAGTTCAAGGCCGAGCTTCGGGCCCTGCAGGGCAAGGGTGATGAGGGGGCCAGCGCTCGGGCGTCGAGCACCGGTGAAGAAGGTGAGGGCGCAGCCCGTGACCCCGGGGCGGCGGAACCCGCCCAGGCTGAGCCCGGGCGCTATGAAATCATCCTCGATGAAGCCGGGCTCCAGCGATGGCTTAAGCGCCTCGAGGACGCACCCTGTTTTGCCTTTGATACGGAAACCACGAGCCTTGCCTACATGGCGGCGGAGCTCGTGGGGGTGTCCTTTGCGGTGACCGCTGGAGAGGCCGCCTATGTGCCCTTTGGCCATCGCTATCTGGGCGCCCCGACGCAGCTGTCCCAGGCCCAGGTGCTTGAGGCCCTGCGGCCCCTTTTGGAAGATCCGGCGAAGCCCAAAATTGGCCAGAACTTAAAGTATGACGCGAGCGTCCTTGCGCGGGCGGGGATTACGCTCCGGGGCATCGCTTACGACACCATGCTCGAGTCCTACGTGCTCGACGCGGTGGGTGGGCGTCATAACATGGATGACCTGGCCCTGCGGCTCCTGGGCTATCACACCACGGCCTTTGAAACGGTGGCGGGGAAGGGAAAGGATCAACTCACCTTCGATCAGGTGAACCTCGAGCAGGCGGGTCCCTACGCGGCGGAGGACGCAGACATCACCTTCCGTCTTCATGAAGCCCTTTGGCCTCGCTTGGCCCAAACCCCGAGCCTGCTGGCCGTGTACGAAACCTTGGAGGCGCCCCTCGTTCCCGTGCTGTCCCGCATTGAGCGCAACGGCGCGCTCATCGACACGGCGCGCCTTTGGGGACAAAGCGCAGAGATCGCCGAGGCCTTGGCGGGCCTTGAGGCCGAGGCCCACGACCTTGCCGGGGGGCCCTTTAACCTCGCCTCCACGAAGCAGCTTCAGGCGGTGCTCTACGACAAGCTCGAGCTGCCCGTGCTGAAGAAAACGCCGAAGGGCGCGCCCTCTACGGCAGAGCCGGTGCTGGCGGAGCTGGCCCACGACTATCCGCTTCCAGCGGTGATCATGCGCTACCGCACCCTTGCGAAGCTGAAGAGCACCTATACGGATACTCTGCCGCAGCAGGTGAACCCGGAGACGAGGCGTATTCACACCTCCTATCACCAAGCGGTGACGGCCACGGGGCGTCTGTCCTCCTCCGAGCCTAACCTTCAGAACATTCCCATCCGCACGGAGGAAGGGCGGCGCGTGCGCCAAGCCTTTATCGCGCCTCCTGGGTATCGGCTTCTGGCGGCGGACTACTCGCAAATTGAGCTGCGCATCATGGCGCACCTGTCCGAGGATCCGAGCCTGTGTAAGGCCTTCGCCGAGGATCGGGACGTGCACCAGGCTACGGCGGCGGAGGTTTTTGAGGTCGCCCTCGAGGACGTCACGGGGGAGCAGCGTCGCCGGGCCAAGGCCATCAATTTCGGGCTGATCTATGGCATGTCCGCCTTTGGCCTGGCTCGCCAGCTGGGCCTCGAACGAGGGGAAGCGCAGGGTTATATCGATCGCTACTTTGAGCGCTACCCGGGGGTGAAGGCCTACATGGATCGCACCCGGGCCCTGGCGGCGGAGCAGGGCTATGTGGAGACCCTGTTCGGGCGGCGCCTCTATCTGCCGGAAATTCGGGTCCAGAACCAGCAGCGCCGGCAGGCCGCGGAACGCACGGCCATCAACGCACCCATGCAGGGTACGGCGGCCGACATCATCAAGCGGGCCATGATCGCCGTGGATCGTTGGCTCCTCGCGGCGCCGGAGGCTGCGCGCATGATCATGCAGGTTCACGACGAACTCGTCTTTGAGGTTCCTGAGGATACGGTGGATGCCGTAGCGGCAGAGGTGCGTCTGCACATGGAGGGCGCCGCGGCCCTTCGCGTACCGCTGAAGGTGGATGTGGGCGTGGGGGCGAACTGGGACGAGGCGCACTAGGCGCCCTGTGCCCCCCTGGGGGGCGCGGGAACTTTTCCCCCTTTGCTGCCTCTAAGGGTGGCTGGTCAGGTCATTGCTCCTCCCTCCCCAAGACCCTAATGACCGCGGCGCCGATCCCCTCGGCGCGACCAGCCTTCCCCCCAGGGCCTCCCCGGCCCTGGGGTTTTTTTATGCCTCGTCTTCTTCCTCGGCCCCGGCTCCGGGCAGGGGCAGATTCAGCCAGTCGCGCAGCTGGCGTAGCACGGTTACCGCCCCCTGGCCCCGAAGGGCGCTAAAGAGCACCGGGGTAACCGTCGGGTAGGCCGCCGTTTCCTCCTCGGCTTGGCGCATGACCTCAAGCTGGGCTTCGTGGCCCAGCTTGTCGGCCTTGTTGAGCAGCACGAGCACGGGGAGGGCGGCCTGCCCGGCCCAGCGCAGCAGCTGGCGGTCGAAGGTCTGGAAGGGATGGCGAATGTCCATCACCAGCACAATGCCCACCAGGGCCTGCCGCTGGGCGAGATAGGCCTCCACGTGGGCCTGCCACTCGGCCTGGAGCTGGCGGTCCGTCTTGGCGTAGCCGTAGCCCGGAAGATCCACGAGAAAACGGTCTTCCCCGGCGCGGAAGAAGTTCAGTGCTTGGGTCCGTCCCGGCGTGCGCCCGGTGCGGGCGAGGCTCCGTTGCCCCGTAATGCGATTGAGCACGCTGGATTTTCCCGCGTTGGAGCGCCCGGCGAAGGCCACTTCCCGCCCCGCGTCCTCGGGGGTATCCGCAAGGCTGGGGGCGCTCAGCACGAACTCTGCGGTAAGGCGCAGTCGGGGATCGAAGGCCTCCTCCTCTCCCTCTGTAGCCCTTCGCGCATAGGGGTAGGGGGCATGGGGGTCGCGCTTGGCGCGATGGCGGGCGTTGGGCGTCGGGGGCCGACGGGCCATGGGGGCACTCTCAGAAATCTCGGGGGAAAGACACTGGCATGAGGAGGTTCAGTAGGGCAAGCACATTAGCTATACTCCGCGTCCCAAAGCGGACTGCCCGGGCCTTGTGGCAGTTGCCGACCCAACCATGAGCGCTTCTACCCGGGTGAAGGCCTGCGCTCCGTTCAGCGAAGGAACCGAACATGTTGTCCATTCTGTCCCGAACGCTTCTTCCGCTCTCGTTCCTGGCGAGCTCCGTGGCCTTTGCAGCCTCCGCCGCGCCAGGCATGCCTCCGGCCGGAGAAGCCCGCGGCGATGCGGCTGCGGGCCAAGCGGCGGCGCTCGTGTGCTCCGCGTGCCATGGTCAGGAAGGGAAAGCCATTCTGCCGACCTATCCGAACCTTGGTGGTCAGCACTACAGCTACCTGCTCCGGCAGATGCGCGCTTTTAAGGGGGGCGATCGCTACGCGCAGCTCATGATGGGCCAGGTGGACAACCTCCCGGACGATACGCTGAAGAACATTGCGGCCTACTACGCCGAAAAAGCGTTGCAGCAGAACGACCCGGGCACGGCGGATCTCGCCCTTGGGGAAAAGATCTACCGTGACGGTCTGCTCGATAAGGGCGTGCCGGCGTGCAGCGCCTGCCACTCCCCCCGCGGCCTCGGCAACGGCCCGGCGGGCTTCCCCGTGGTGTCTGGGCAGAACGCCGGCTACGTCGATGCGCAGCTGAAGGCCTACCGGGCCGGCGAGCGCGCGACCGATGAAAGCTACGGCCAGATGATGCGCGGTGTGGTGCGTAACCTGAACGACGAAGAGATCGCGGCGGTCAGCGCCTACGCGCAGGGGCTTCGCTAAACCATGGGGCCCCGGACCCTCGGAAGAACGGTGCGTCGGACGCTCCTCGGGGTGGCCCTGGCCGCTGCGGGAAGTCTGGCTTTCGCCGAGGGTCCTTTCGAAGAGGGTACGCACTACCACCGCCTGCCCGTCCCCGTGGCCACGGCCGAGGATACGGTGACGGTCACCGAGTTCTTCTCTTATGCCTGCGGCCACTGCTTCCAGTTTGATCCGGAACTCGAGCACTGGGCCGAAGGCACGGCAGAGGATGTGGTACTCGAGCGCGTGCCCGCGGCCTTCTCGCCGCTCTACGAGCTCCTCGCGGAGGCCTACTACGTGGCCCGGGCTTGCAAAGTGCTCCCGGCCACCCACACGTCTTTGTTCCGGGCGCTTCACCTGGAGCGCCAGCCCCTGCGTAGCCAGGAAGCGATTGCTCGCTTCTTTGCCGAAAAGGTTGAAGAGACGCCGGTGGCCGGCGCGTCCTGCGCCACGGAAGAGGACTTCCTGAAGACCTTTAAGTCCTTTGGGGTCCGCAGCGCCATCAACCAGTCTAAGAGCCGCGCCAAGGCCTACCAGGCCCGGGGCGTCCCCGCGCTCATCATCGACGGCGCCTTCCGCACCGATGGGCAAAGCGCCGGCAGCAACGAAGGCATGCTCCAGGTCGCCGATGCGCTCATCGAGCAGCGCCGATCCGAAAAAGCGCCCGCCCCCTAGCCTCCTCCGCCCTTTATCGGCTTAACGCCCTTCCCCTGATGACAGCAGGCTGTCCCCCGGTTTAGGGTGGAACGGCTTCGCGTTTTGGGGGAGACGCAGTGACAACGCGCTTTGGGATCATCGGCACGGGAATGATGGGCTGCGAGCACATCCGGAACTTGGCCCAAATCGATGCGGTGGATGTGGTGGCCATCGCTGACCCCTACGAGGCCTCCCGGCAGGCGGCACGGAAGGCCTGCGCGGGCCGTTTCCATCCCCATTGCTACGAACACTACGAAGACCTTCTTGCCCGAGAAGACGTCGATGCGGTGGTGGTGGCCACCCCTAACTACACCCACCACGCTGTGATGGCCGCCGTTTTTCAAACGGATAAGCACGTGCTTTTGGAAAAGCCCTTGGCGACCACCATGGCCGATTGCAACGCGCTGGTGGCCCAGGCTCGGCGTCATCGAGGCTTGGTGTGGGTGGCCCTCGAATATCGCTACATGGCGCCCATCGCCAAAACCCTAGAACTGCTTCCCCAGCTTGGCGCTATTCAAATGTGCGCCATCCGGGAACATCGCTTTCCCTTCCTCCATAAGGTGGGCGCCTGGAATCGCTTTAACCGCTATTCCGGGGGAACGCTGGTGGAGAAGTGCTGTCACTTTTTCGATCTGATGAACCTCATGGTGCCTTCGACGCCGCGGCGCGTGCTGGCGTCCGGGGGACAAAACGTCAACCACCTGCAGGAGCGCTACGACGGCGAAGTCCCGGATATTCTCGACAACGCTTACGTCATCGTGGAATACGAAGGGGGCCAGCGGGCCATGCTGGATTTGTGCATGTTTGCAGAAGGCGCCCGCCAGGAGCAGCACATCGTTGTCACCGGGGATCGGGGTCAGGTTGAGGCGACCGTGCCGGGGACGGAGGTTTTTCTGAGCGATCGTGCTGCGGACACCCATCGCGCCATCCCCGCACCCTTGAGCCCGCTGGTTCGAGAGGTCGGTTTTCATCATGGGGCGAGCTATCTCGAGCACCTGGCGTTTCTTGAGGCGTTGCAAAGCGGTGCCCCGGCGCGGGTGACGGTTGAGGACGGGCGCCTGGCCGTTGCCATCGGCCTTGCGGCGCAGCAGTCCATCGCCACCGGTCGCCCCGTCAATCTTTCAGAACTGGAGGGCTTTTCAGCATGACGACGCGAACCCCGGTTCCCATACCCCCCCTGGGCTATGGGCTTTGGAAGCTGGCGCCGGAGGCCTGTGCCGATGCCGTTTACGAGGCCGTTAAGGCGGGCTATCGGCACTTTGACTCGGCGTGTGATTACGGTAACGAGGCTGCGGTCGGGGAGGGGCTGGCCCGGGCCCTCGGGGATGGCCTTTGCCGACGGGAGGATCTATGGATCACGTCGAAACTTTGGAATACCTATCACGACCCTGAGCACGTCCCCCTCGCTTTGGAGCGAACGCTGGCGGACCTTCGGCTGGACACGCTCGATCTCTATCTGATCCATTTCCCCATCGCTCTGGCCTACGTGCCCTTTGAAACGCGCTATCCGCCGGAGTGGATTTTTGATCCCGAGGCGCGGGAGCCGGCCATGGTGCGGGCGCCCGTCAGTCTCCAAGCCACCTGGGCGGCGATGGAGCAGCTTCAGGCAGCGGGCAAGGTTCGCCATCTTGGGGTGGCCAATTACAACTCGGGCCTGCTGCACGATCTCATGGCCTATGCGCAGCGCCCTCCTTCCGTTCTGCAAATCGAGGCGCATCCCTATCTCACCCAGGACCGTCTCATCCGCCTGGCAAAGGACTACGGTTTGGCCGTCACGGCCTTCTCGCCCCTGGGTGCGGGATCCTACCTTGAGCTTGGCATGGCCGAGGCCGGGGAGCAGGTGCTTGAAGATCCAGTGGTGCTGGCCATCGCTGAGCGCCATAACCGGACGCCGGCGCAGGTGGTGCTGCGCTGGGCCCTTCAGCGGGGCACTTCCGTGGTGGTGAAGAGCACTTCCCCGGCGCGCATGGCGGAGAACCTGGCCGCTGGGGACTTTACGCTGGATGAGGACGCCATGGCCGCCCTCGGCGCCCTGAATCGCAATCGCCGCTTCAATGATCCGGGCGCCTTCTGTGAAGAAGCCTTCGGCACCTTTCATCCCATCTATGACTGAGCCAACCTTTCCCCCAATGGTTGAGGCGCCGGCAGCGCTGCCGTCGGTGCACGACGCTTGCGAGTGGCTGGGGCAGCACCGGAGTGCGCTGCTGGGAACGCTGGCGCAGGAGGGGGCCCTGCTGCTTCGCGGCTTTCCCCTGCGAACGGCCGAGGATTTTGACCGCTTCTCCGGGGCGTTTGGATTCACGCCCTTTACCTATGAGGAGTCCCTTTCGAACGCGGTGCGG
>JAURCQ010000394.1 GCA_030828335.1 Gammaproteobacteria bacterium | reverse complement strand
GACGACGGACGTCCCGCCGCCTCCCGCGTCCGCGCGCGCGCCCGCCGACGCCGCCGCGCCGACCTCGACGGCGGCGGGGGGTCCGCGTCGTCCGGGGGGGCGGGCGCCGCCGTCGGCGCGGCCGCCCGGGGCGGGGGCGGCGTCGCCCGCGCCGCCGCCGCGCTCGACGCGCTCGCCTCTGGCGCCGCCGCCGTTCCCCGGCTTGGAGACGCCGGGCGCGCCGCGGAGCGCGGACATCAGCAACCTCACCGCGCGCGACCTGGTGGCGATGCCGACGCGAGGCGGCGTGACCATCCGCACAGCGGCGGAGGCAGAGGCGGAGGCGGCGGCTGCCCTGGCGAAGGCCAAGGCCAAGGCGCTCGCGGAGAAGAGCAAGGCGGCGGCGGCGAAGGCGGCGGCGACGGCGGCGACGGCGGCGGCGGAGGCGGCGAAGGCGGTTCAGCCAATCCACATATCGCCCCAAAGAACCCCCAATCCCTTTCGCATGTCGCATTGCGCGTTACGACA
>JAURCQ010000393.1 GCA_030828335.1 Gammaproteobacteria bacterium | reverse complement strand
ACGCTCTCGGCGACGCCGCTGAGCCCGACCTCCTGGAGCAGCGCCAGGCAGCCAGCCACCTTGGAGTAGGGGATCTCCACCAGGCTGTCCTGCCCGAGGACCTTGTCGTACGCCTTCCGGCTCCCCGAGCTGCCCAGGGTGCGGCGGATGGAGTTGACAACGTCCTCGCGCGCGAGCAGCGCGCAGGCTGCGCGATTCGCCACCCGGATACGACCGGTTCCATCCACCTCCATGAGCGCCTCCGGGAGGGTGTCGAGCAGGTGCCTAGCCGGATCACCGGTCCGCTCTGACAGCGCGCGTTGGGTCGACCACCATCCGAGGGCGAGAACCACGAAAACCGCGCCGACCGCGATCGTGACCGGGGTGCTCAGCGCCGGCGCGATGGCCGCATCGATCCGCGCCTCGCGCCCGGAGCTCGATGACGACCGCATCCCGCTCGCCGGCGTCACCGCCGCGTTCGTCTTCGCCGCGCAGATGGTGAACTTTCCCGTGGCCGCAGGGACGACC
>JAURCQ010000392.1 GCA_030828335.1 Gammaproteobacteria bacterium | reverse complement strand
GCTCCATTTCGTCGGCGCGTTCGGCCGTGACGCCGAGCGCCTCGTGATCGATCGAGGCCTGCAGGCAAAGCCCGTCGGCGGCGACATTGGTGACGGTCGTCGCCAGCGCGCCGGCGGCGAGCGGCGCATTGCGCTCGAGATCGCGCGAGCGCGAGCGCAGATCCGGCAGATCGGGCAGCGTGTCGGCGTCGGCCGAGCCGCCCGGCGGCGTCCAGAGTTTGGTGCCGCGGCGATCGCGGCGGCCGCGGCGGGCGCGACGGGCGCGACGACGGCTCGCAGCTGGTGTTGGATCGGATGCATAAGGACCTGGCGGCGGCCAAGGCGCAGCTTCAGGCGCAAGGCTTCTCGCCGATAGTGATGACTCACTTTGCCTGTGCCGACACCCCTGAGGCGTCCCTGCACGCGGCGCAGCGCGCCGCTGCCGCGGCGCTCGCGGCTCCCTGTAGCGCTTGTAACTCGGCGGCCCTGCTGGCTGGCGAGGTCACCGGGGATCACATCGTGCGCCCGG
>JAURCQ010000391.1 GCA_030828335.1 Gammaproteobacteria bacterium | reverse complement strand
GAGCCCTCGGGGCGACTCGGGAACAGGGAGACGGCGCGCGGGTGGATCGTGACCACGACCTCCTCGGTGCGCGCGTGGGCGACGACGAGGGGTGACCGCCGAGGTCCACCACGCCGTTGTGGCAGGGGCCGCGGAAGGCGTTGAGGCCCACCAGGTCGGCGACGAACGGCGTCGCCGGGCGGCGGACGAGGTCTTCCGCCCGGCCCTGCTGAACGACGCGGCCCTCCTCGAGGACGACTAGGTGCCGGGCGAGGGCCAGGGCATCGGTCAGGTCGTGAGTCACAACCAGGCACGCCCCCGCGAAGGCGTCGAGGACCTCGCGCAGGACCGCGCGCAGGCAATGGCAGACGCACTCACGGCTCGCGCGCTGCGCTCGCGCAACCCCGAGCAGGGCGGGCGCGTGGCCGTGGCCATGAGTCCGTGGGAAGGCGTGACGCAGCTCGGCGAGGCGCTCAACGCGCGCTTTGCCTCGAACTACGCCGAGCGGCTCGCGCAGGCCGACCGCGAA
>JAURCQ010000390.1 GCA_030828335.1 Gammaproteobacteria bacterium | reverse complement strand
CGTGTTGTGGTCCCAGCCATACTCACCGAGCAGCTCCTGCAGCTCCGCAGGCGCCGCCGCCGGCGGCGCTGTCTCCCGCACGTACTCGACCTCGCCGTCGTGGAGGCCGCCGCCGGGCAGCACGGCGAGGCGCCGCGCGCCGCCGAGGCCGAGCGCGTCGTCGGCGACCAGCGCGTGCTCGGACGCGACGGGCACGCGGTTCGCGCTGCGCCCGGCCCAGACCATCGGGGGGAACGAGCAGCCCGTCGCGTCGGCGTCGTCGAGGCACGCGGCGAAGCGCGCCGCGGTGGGCGGGGGCGCGAGGCCGGCCGGGCCCGTGAAGACCTGGCAGCCGGCGATGTGACCCAGCTGCACCAGCGCACCGCCCACGCCACCGGCGGCGGAATGGACCAGCAGTCTGTCGCCGGCCCGGGGGTGCGCCAGTTCAAGCAGGGCAAACCAGGCGGTGAGGAATACCGCGGCAAAGCCTGCGGCTTGCTCTACCGACAGCTTTGCGGGTCTGGGAAAGA
>JAURCQ010000389.1 GCA_030828335.1 Gammaproteobacteria bacterium | reverse complement strand
ATGAATTTGGGTGAGGAGACCACGGAGCAGACCCGTATTGTCGAGACGACAGTCGGTCGTGCGCTGCTGTGGGACATCGTTCCTGCGGGGCTGTCCTTCGACATGATCAACCAGCCGATGGTCAAGAAGGCGATCTCGCGCGTGATCAACCAGTGTTATCGCGCGGTGGGCTTGAAGTCGACGGTGATCTTTGCTGACAAACTCATGTACACCGGTTACGAGTACTCCACGCGCTCGGGTGCGTCGATCGGTGTTAACGACTTTGCTATCCCCGACGCCAAGGCTGAGCTGATTGCTCGCGCCGAGGGCGAGGTTGCGGAGATCGAGCAGCAGTACCGCGCCGGTCTCGTGACGCAGGGCGAGAAGTACAACAAGGTCATCGATATCTGGTCGCGAACGAACGATCAGGTGTCCAAGTCGATGATGGCGGGCCTGTCGAAAGAGACCGTGACCAATCGTGACGGTGATGACGAGGAGCAGGATTCCTTCAACTCCGTGTACATGTACGCCG
>JAURCQ010000388.1 GCA_030828335.1 Gammaproteobacteria bacterium | reverse complement strand
CGCCTGCAACTCCAGCAGCTCGGCCTGTAACAGAACAGCGTCTAGCAATGCGTCAATACCCTCACCTGTGTGAGCCGAAACTGAAATAAACTGCGTATCGCCGCCCCACTCCTCGGGAATCACATCCTTGCCAGACAGCTCATTTTTCACGCGGTCAGGATCAGCCGCTTCTTTGTCTATTTTGTTGACGGCAACCACCAAAGGCACGCCCGCTGCACGAGCATGCTGAATGGCTTCTTCCGTCTGTGGCATGACGCCATCGTCCGCGGCGACCACGAGTATCACGATGTCGGTGGATTTCGCTCCACGAGCCCGCATCGCGGTGAACGCGGCGTGTCCGGGCGTATCGAGGAAGGTGATCATCCCCTGATCCGTCTCTACGTGGTAAGCACCAATGTGCTGAGTAATTCCGCCCGCCTCACCGCTGGCAACACGACTCTTGCGGATGTAGTCGAGCAGCGATGTCTTACCATGATCCACGTGGCCCATCACCGTTACAACGGGGGCTCGG
>JAURCQ010000387.1 GCA_030828335.1 Gammaproteobacteria bacterium | reverse complement strand
AATTGAAATTATAAAAAAATGCCAATATGTCGTTGGAAATGAGTCTGGACCTGTGTGTCTTGGAGCATCATTTAGGAAAAAAGTCCATGCTATATACTTACCAATACATACCAAGCCTGAAAGCAAAATAATTTTTAAGAAAAATAAATATTATAATGCTTCAAAGATTAAACCTAATTTTATTATTAAAAAAATAATTAACTCAATTAAGTTAAATTAATGGCGGAGAGAGCGGGATTCGAACCCGCGAAAGGGTTGCCCCTTTACATGCTTTCCAAGCATGCTGATTAAACCACTCTCACATCTCTCCAATATATGTTAGATTATTTTATAAATAATATTTTATCAAAAATTATAAATGAAAATATACGATTGTTTTCTATTTAATGATGAAAATCACATTCTAGAAATAAGAATTAATGAATTAATAGGTTCGGTAGATTATTTTGTAATTATTGAATTTGGTGAAAATCATCAAGGCAAAAGAAAAGGTCAGTGTATAGATCAAAAT
>JAURCQ010000386.1 GCA_030828335.1 Gammaproteobacteria bacterium | reverse complement strand
GGAATCAATAACAAAATCCTCAAGGTCCAGTATGCAAATGTATTTAAAGCATTTAATCCAAAAATATCTATGATGATACCGGCCAAGTAAACAGAGGCAGTACCAGTAACTGCAAAAACAATATTAACAACTAATAACTGTGTGTTCGATTCTACTTTGAATAAATTTCTTATTTTTTGCATATTTGGTTACTTTTTCTCTGAGCGGGTAGCGGGAATCGAACCCGCATCATCAGCTTGGAAGGCTGAGGTTCTACCATTGTACCATACCCGCGTCATGCGAAATTGTGGAGGGGGGAGGATTCGAACCTCCGAAGGCAGGGCCAGCAGATTTACAGTCTGCCCTCGTTGACCGCTTGAGTACCCCTCCAATAATTCAGGATATGTATTTATAACATAAATCATTATTGACTATGAGAAATATTTTAAAAATTATTAATATGGTCTTTCTGGCTTTTTGAAAATCCATAAATATGCAGCCCAGATAAGACCAATTGAAATAGTGACTTTGGAT
>JAURCQ010000038.1 GCA_030828335.1 Gammaproteobacteria bacterium | reverse complement strand
TTTTCCCAACAGGCTCCGGTCACCATGATGAGATAGAGCAGCGCGGTTTTAAGGAGAATGGAGGCTTGGGCCAGGACGTAGCCTTCCCCCGTGATGATGGTGCGCAGCACAAGCAGCAGGGAAACGGCAAAGACGAAGAACTGCAACGGCGCAAGGATGCCTTGCACTAGGGTCCAGCGCGTTTGATCGCGGCGCGCCCGTTCCGCGGCCGTGTACAGCGAGGGCATTGGCGTTGGGACCGCCGGGTTTCCTGGGCCCATGGGGCACTTCCTCCGTCGTCCTTCACTGCAATCTAGGGACAGCTTGGAGAAGTGTCAACTTGATTTTACGTCAGTTTTTTTAGACGCTGCCCCCTGAGCTCAAGGGACTCGCCCTACGCGCGAGCTCGAGGGAAAAGCATTGACCCGTCCAGCAGAGAGGCGCAGCCTTCAATGACCACGGGGAGTGGTTGACTTCTTGAGTCAATGAGGGAGAAAAGCATGGCCAAGCAAGAACCGGGAGACAGCGCAGCGCTGTCCCCTCGCTTGGCCCCCGACCTTGGGGCGCCGAACGGCACCATCATCGATTACCTGGTAACCCAGAGGGTAATCCCATCGCTGGTCGCCGAAGGCGATCGCTTCATCGCAGATAGCCGAGCCTCGTCGCCGGAAGCCCTGGCCCTCTTGGCAGCACGGGGGAATGAGCAAGCCCTTCAGGCAGCGCTGGCCGCCGAACTCCATCGTGGTCATCCCGTGGAAGAGGTGCTCGGTTCAACAGCTGGGGCGCTCGGGTCCTTCTGGGAGCAAGACGAGCTCAACTTTTCCGAGGTCACCATGGCCACGGCCCGCCTCCAGCGCTGGCATCGAGGCCAGGGGGACCGCATTGCCAACGCGCATCGGGACCGCCCCGCACGGCGCATTTTGCTGGCCACGGTCCCGGGCGAGCAGCACAGCCTAGGGCTTTCGCTGGTGGCCAGCACGTTCCATGAATCGGGCTGGATGGTTGAAGGGGGACCGGGGCTGAGCGCTCCTCAGCTGAGGGCCCAGCTGCGCATGCATTGGTTTGATGTGCTAGGCCTCAGCCTGAATACGGAGCGCGCCCTAGCGCCGCTGGCTGCCATGATTGAGGAATTTAGGGTTCAATCGAAGAACCGGGCCCTTCTTGTGGTGGTGGGTGGAGGCCTCGTGAAGCAGCGGCCCGACCTGGCGAATGCCCTAGCCGTGGACGCCGTATTCACCGCCGCACAGGGGGCACCGGAAACGCTTCTTGCGCGCCTTCCTGCGGACGCTGCGCGCTCCTAGCTCTCCTCGGAGCGCTCCATCAGGCCATAGCGCCGAAGCTTTACATAGAGGCTTTGCCTCGATAGGCCCAGCATCTCCGCCGCCGACGCCCGATTGCCGCTGGTCAACTGGAGAGCGGCTTCGATGCAAAGGCGTTCAATCACGTCATTCGATTCGCGGATGACGTCCCGCAGCGGCACGCGCCCCACCAGCTCCGTCAGCTGATCGACGGTACGCGGGGTATCCGACTCCAGCGCCGGCGCCGAAGCGGAGCGGTGCGTCAAATCGCGGAGGGTCAGGGCGAAGCGCGGCTCGCCGCTGCCTGGAAGCTGGGCGCCACTGACTTCCACCTCCGCCGTGGCCCCATAACGCCCCCGAAACTGGGTGACGTAGGGGGTTAGCACACCGTGCTGGCGCAAGTTCTTCAGCAGAACACGGACATCGACCGGGGTCCGGCCGAGCCACTGGTCCAAGGCCTGCCCTTCGGCCAGCGCCCCCTGGGCAAGCTCGGCTAAGGACAGGAACGCTGCGTTAGCGGCCTGGATGCGCCCTTCCCCATCCACCACCGCCAAGCCATCCCGAAGCACCGCGGCCGCCTCCGCAAGGGGCGCATCCGCGGCATTCCCGTGCTCTCGCACCGCTGCCGCCGGAGTGGCCCAAAGCAAAAAGACCGCCCCGTCGCTGTGCTGGAGCACTTCTCCTCGCACAATACCCAGAGCCTGGCCATGGGCGGCCACCAGGGCCTTCTGGCTCTGCCCCTCGCCCTGATGGCGAAGGCGGGCCAGCAGCCCCTGCAGCGTGCTCTGGCTGCCGCTGGCGAAGAAGGCACCAATGGGACGGCGGGTGGCCGCCGCATCGGAGAGATCGAACCACTGAAGCGCGGCTTCGTTTGCCTCAAGCACGCGCTCCGTTTGCGCATCCACAAAGAGTGCAACCTCAGAGGCATGCTGGAAGAAGACCCGATAGCGAGAGGCCGCCTGGCGACGATCCCAATAATCCCGCTCGAGCGCATACTGCGCATCGAGCAGCTGCTGCTGAAGCTGGGCCGTCGCCGCAAGGCTGCGCGCGAGGAGCAAGACCCTTGCGTGGGGCAAACCTTCCGCAAGATAGGCGACGGGGAGGTCTTCCCCCTCGGCCTGCGGATGGCTGAGCTGGCTCCAACGCGTCGCCGGCGTGGCCGCCCGCGCGGCTGAAAGGAGCGCATCCGCTTTCGTGAGGGAATCTTTGGTAAGAAGGCTAGTGAAGTTTTGCCCGGGCCAATGCTCAAGCCCTTCGGGGGCGGGCTCCACGCCCTTGGCAAAGTCGAGAACCTGCCCGTCCTGATCGAGCACTAGTGCAAAGTCTGCTGCCGTGGCCAGCACCCTTGCCAGCGCCTCCGGAGAAAGGTGACCGAGGTGTTCCCCTGGAGTCTCGAAAATTCTCACGTCCGACGCACCCCCGCTATTGCCCTGGAGCGGTTGCTTGGACAGCGATGCCCCTTTGGGCCGCTGGGTGTCACCTTTAATTGACATAGGCGTGCGTCAAGTATAGCGTGAAATTCGAGTGGGGTCTTTCCCTTTTGGGGCCGAGGGTACCAATGACCGTTGCGGTGTGGCCCAGCGCGATCAATCTTCGCGCGGGCCTTGAGCTGTTAAAACCGATCACCTGGTTTCCTCCCATGTGGGCCTACGGCTGTGGCGCCCTGTCCCTAGGTTCGGGGCCAACCCCCTGGCTGACCGTACTTGCCGGCATGGTGCTTGCCGGTCCGCTGCTGTGTGGCACCAGCCAGGCCGTCAACGATTGGTTCGACCGCCACGTGGATGCCATTAATGAACCCCAGCGTCCTATCCCCTCAGGGCGCTTACCAGGCACCTTGGGGCTTCGAATCGCGTGCCTATGGAGCGCCCTGTCTCTGCTCGTGGCAGGCCTCCTCGGCCCCACCGTTTTTGTTGCGTCGCTCCTCGGCCTTGCGCTCGCATGGGGCTATAGCGCTCCGCCGTTTCGATTCAAGAACAACGGTTGGCTGGGCAATGCCGCCTGCGGCTTCGCCTACGAAACCTTACCTTGGCTCACGGGAGCCGCAGTCATTGCTGGGGACCTTTGGCCCGACTATAGCTTGTCCCTTATTGCCATCGCTACTCTCTACGGCCTTGGGGCCCACGGGATTATGACCTTGAATGATTTCAAGGCCCTAGAGGGCGACCGGCGCCTGGGCGTGGCCAGCCTTCCCGTGCAGCTGGGCCCGGCCCGGGCCGCCAAGCTTGCCTGCGTCGTCATGGCCCTACCCCAGCTTGGGGTAATGGGGCTGCTCCTTCAGCTTCACCTTTCTTGGGCGGCGATCACCATCGCGGCTCTGCTTCTTGGGCAGCTCGCCGCCATGCCCCGCTTGCTTAGCAATCCCCAGCGCTTTGCGCCCTGGTACAACGGCGTGGGGGTCACCTTATATGTGCTGGGCATGCTTGCCGCAGCCCTCGCCCTCAGGAGCCTTAGCCCATGACCCCCTTCTCTGCGACCTCCGCCCCTCCGCCCCTCAGCTGGCTGGGTATCGTTCGCCTTGGACTCGTGCAGACGGCCCTTGGCGCCATCGTGGTCCTCACCACCTCGACGCTCAATCGCATTATGGTGGTGGAACTCGCGCTCCCGGCCATGATCCCCGGGGCGCTGGTGGCCCTGCACTACGCTATTCAGCTCCTGAGACCCCGACTCGGCCATGGCTCCGACGTGGGAGGGCGGCGCTCGCCCTGGATTCTCGGCGGCATGGCCGTGCTCGGCCTCGGCGGCTTTGCTGCCGCCGCTGCCACCGCGCTCATGGCCACTGCCCCGCTCCTTGGGATCCTCGCCGCCACCGCAGCGTTCATCGTCGTAGGCATCGGCGTCGGCGCCTCAGGGACGAACCTACTCGTGCTTCTCGCCAAACGCGTTGCGCCGGAGCGGCGTCCGGCTGCCGCCACCATCGTGTGGATGATGATGATCTTTGGCTTCATTCTGACCGCCGCCACCGCCGGTGCGGCGCTTGAGCCCTTCAGCTTCTCCCGGCTTTTGACGGTGAGCGGCGCCGTGGCGGTGCTGGCCCTGATCGTCACCGCCCTCGCGCTGTGGGGCATTGAGGGGGAATATGCGGAAGCTGCGCCGGAAGGCGACGCGCAGAAGATGCCCTTCAAGGCGGCCCTCGCCAGCGTCTGGGAGGAGCCGGAGGCGCGCCGCTTCACGCTCTTCATTTTTGTCTCCATGCTCGCCTACAGCGCCCAGGACCTCATCCTCGAGCCCTTTGCCGGCACGGTCTTTGGCATGACCCCCGGCGCGTCAACCCAGCTCGCGGGGGTCCAAAATGGCGGCGTCCTCCTTGGCATGATCCTCGTCGCGCTTCTAGGCCATCGCCTTGGGACCGCGGACCAATGGACGCGAGCGGGCTGCATGGCCTCCGGGGCGGCTTTACTTCTTCTTGCGGGCTTGGGGCTTGGAGTTGGTAATAGCTCCGTAGCCTCTCTCCAAGCTTCGGTCTTTGCCCTGGGCTTCTCCAACGGCGTCTTCGCGGTTTCCGCTATCGGGGCCATGATGGGTCTCGTGGGTCAGGGCCAAGCAGGGCGGGAAGGCGTACGCATGGGGCTTTGGGGGGCCGCTCAGGCCGTAGCCTTTGGCCTCGGAGGCTTCCTTGGCACCGCGGCTATCGACGTAACACGAAGCCTCATCGCCCAGCCTGGCGTCGCCTATGCGCTGGTCTTCGCCCTCGAAGCCGGATGCTTCTTCCTCGCCGCCTACCTCACCGTTTGGGTGGCCCGGGCGCGGACCCTCACCGAGGGCAAGGCCCTTCCTCTGACGGGAGTCGGACTATGACCAAGAACTATGACGTCGCAGTGGTCGGGGGTGGCCCGGCCGGGGCCACCGCCGCCGAGCATTTGGCGAGAGAGGGCTACCGAGTTCTCCTTCTCGACCGCCCGGGGCGCATCAAACCCTGCGGCGGCGCCATTCCCCCGCGCTGCGTAGAAGACTTCGCCATCGATAGCGACATCATCAAGGCCCGAGCTCAGGCCGCCCGCATTGTGGCCCCCAGCGGCCATGGCGTAGATATGCCCATCGAGAATGGCTACGTGGCCCTGGTCGATCGGGAATCCTTCGATCCCTACCTCCGTGCCCGGGCGGGTGACGCCGGCGCCACGGTCATCGAAGGGACCTTCAAAAGCCTCAGCCAAGACGGAGAGAACGTCCGTCTCACTTTTAAGGCCTCGGGCCGGGGCAAGCGAAGCACCGGGGCTACGGAGGAAACGGCGATCGCCCGCTTTCTCATTGGCGCCGATGGCGCAAACTCCGCCGTGGCCCAGGCGCGCATTCCCGGGGCCCACAAGGGCCGCTTCGTCGCGGCCTATCACGAAATCATCGAAACGCCCCCGGGCATTGATGGCACCCGCTGCGACATTTACTACCGCCACGACCTCTCGCCGGACTTCTACAGCTGGATCTTTCCCCACGGCAACACGCTCAGCATTGGCACGGGCACGGCGGAAAAGGGCTTCTCCATCCGTGATAGCGTTGGCCGCTTTCGCGAGGCCCTGGGCTTCACCGGCCCGACGCTGCGCCGGGAAGGGGCGCCCATTCCCTTAAAGCCCCTGCCCCGCTGGGATGACGGCCGTAATGTGCTGCTGGCCGGAGACGCGGCCGGGGTGGTGGCTCCCGCCTCCGGGGAGGGCATTTACTACGCCATGCTCGGGGGCCAGCTGGCCGCCGAAGCCGTGGCAGAAGCCCTCGCCCTCGGGAATGCCGCCCCCCTGAAAACAGCTCGGAAGCGCTTTATGAAGGACCACGGGCGAGTGTTTTGGATTCTCGGCCTCATGCAACGTTTCTGGTACGGCACGGACGCGCGCCGGGAGCGGTTCGTCAGCATGTGCGCCGACCCCGACGTGCAATACCTCACCTGGCAGGCCTACATGCACAAGCGCTTGGTGCGGGCCCGCCCCTTCGCCCACGTGCGCATTTTCTTCCGGGACCTGGCGCACTTGCTGGGCTTTGGCCGCGCGGAGGGGGACCGCGGCGAAGGCGCGCCCTCCTCGAGCAGCGCTGGCCTCTAGCCATGCTCGCCTGGCTCGAAGAACAGGCCCTGAATGGGGTTTTAATGGAATTCGCCCTGGCGGTCCTGGCCCTTGAACTGCTCGTGCTACTGCGGTTTCGCCGCGGCCTAGCTCAGGCCCCAAGCAGCGCAAGCTTGATTGCCAACGCTGGCGCCGGCGGCAGCCTTCTGCTTACCGCCCTCCTCGCCCAGCTGGAGGCCCCGGCTCAGGCGCTCATGGCCACCCTCCTGATGGCGCTGGCCTTCCACAGCTGGGATCAGTGGCAACGCTGGACGGCCCCCTAGGCCCCTTCCCTAAAAAATCATCACCCACAAAAAAGCCCCGGGGGGAGAAACACCCCCGGGGCTTAGGATCGCCCGTCAAGTCAGGAAGGCGGCCCGAGGGCCGCCCCCTAGGGGACCTAAATCCCCTCGGCCTCTTGCCGATCAACCGCCTCGCTCGTGGCTACGGCCGAAGCCGCTTCCGAAGACACCTGACCCATCGCGCTGGTGCTCGCCTCCACCGTCAAAGACGGGAAGTCCTTTACCATCGCTGCGCCGTATAGCGGCTTATTGACGCCCTGGTGACAGGTCGCGCAATTCGCCTTAGGCGCATCACCCAGGTCCCCGAGGCGATGCTCGGGATACACTGGTTGCAGCGGGTCGAGATAGTCCACGTTGAGGTCCCGAGCCATTTCGATGCCATACCATGCGGTAACCCGCTGCGGCGTGCTTTGCGTCCAATCGGCCATAGCCCGTGTGTTATGGCAGAAGGTGCAGTTCACGCCGAGCGCGTCGGACATGTGCATCATCAGGCTGTAGGTGCCCTCCGTTGCTTTGATGGAGGACGTATTGGTTGACGGCAACGCCGTATTGCCAATGACCCTAATCTCCTCGTCGCCAAGGAGGTAGCGCGACAGCGAGTCGTAGGGAAGAGACGCCATCGCCGCCACCGGAGCCGGCGTGTTTTGGTTATCACGCCAACCCGCCTTAGCAGCGGATCTCGGGCCGGGGTCTTCGAACCAGATTTCCGCTGGCACGTTGTTTCCCCGGTGACAGGTGTAGCAGGTCACGCCCGTCTCACCGACATGGTCATTCCAGTTCGCATTGATGTGCTGCGTCATCTGCAGCATGCGCCGGGAGACCACCTTGGTGTAGATATCGTCGGACGCGAGATTCCCCGTCACGTGGCAGTAGTTACAGCCTTCCTCCGGCGCGACCCATTGGGTCATCGCCGCCATCAGGCGCGTAAACTGCCCAACGCCCAAATCCCCGAGCACCTGGACGTTTTGGTACACGTCCTTCGCGTAGGGAGGCGTCGCGGGCAACGCAGGAGACGCGGCCGGCACCTGGTTTGCCGCCACTTTCGCTTCCCGAACCTTGGGTTGCTCAAGCTGCAGCATGCCAGTGCCGCGGAAGCCATTCTGCGTACTTTCCGCCGTGGGGGGTTCACACCCCGCCAGCAGCACAACCCCAAGGGCTATGCTGACCGTTTTTGCGAACCATTGTTTGATCATCAGTTCGCTCCCATCAAGGGATCTGCGGTGGCGGGAAGCATGGCCGGGTAGGCCGGAGCCACCCCATGCTTCACGGCCCACAGATACCAATTGTCGACCACCGTTCCCGTCAGCAGGATGCCGATGCCGCCCGTTAAGGGGCAAAGCACGGCAAACCACCACGCCCAGCGATGGATGGATTCCATGGAGGCGTTAAAGCCCATGGTCCAACGCCAGAACAGGGCCGCCCGCTCCGAGCCCGTTCCCCGATCCACAATCTGCTCAATCTCCCGCTCCGCCCCGTACCGGGCCGTGGCCAGGATCGTTGCGCCATGCATGGCAAACAACAGCACCGAGCCGTAGAGGAAGACAATGGAGAGCATATGGAAGGGGTTGTAGAACAGGTTCCCGTAGCGAAGGGAGAACGCCGCCGTCCAATCAAGGTGAGGGAAAACACCGAAGGGCACAGCCTCGCTCCAGCTTCCCATAAGGACCGGGCGAATAAAGCCCAGCACCAGGTAAAGCCAGATCGCAGCCGCAAAGGCCCAAGCGGTATGCGTCCCCAACCCCAGTTGGCGTGCGCGACGATACATGCGGAACCACCATAGAACGATCGAGATCGTCAGGAAGAAGCCCGCCAGAAGCCACCAGCCCCCCTCGTTCAGGGGCGGGATGGACAGGCCGTGCTCCGCTGCCGGCGGCTCGAGAGCCAACCAGAACAGCTGCCGGACGAACTCAATGGGGTTCCAATTGACGGAGGCCCACATGTTAAAGCCAATGATCTCAAAGGCCGTCAGCCCGAAGGCCAGAGACAGCAGGCCGAAGGTCCCTAGGTAAAAGGGCCCCACCTGCGCATCTCCGATTTTCCCAAGCCAGTAGCTGAAGAAAGGCGTGCCCTGACGCTCCCAAATACCCTTCGGGAGCTCAATGCCCTCTTCCGCTGGCCCAGTCACTTGCACGCGCGTGAAGATGTTTTGATATTCGTTCACAGCCATCGACTGATCCCTCCCTTCACGACCAAAGCGGCAAGTTCAACCACCAGGACCACCACTCCGGCCATCCTCGGGTCCAGAAGGGCCCGCTGATGACGATGCAAACGGCACTCCAAAATCCTGCTGCCAAAGCCAGGATCAGGCCCACCCGGTGGATGCCGAGGGTGCCGATGGAGTAACCGATGGTGTCCCGGTAGTACGCGTTTTCATGTTCGGGCGTTTTAACCGCCTCTCCCTTTTTCGGGTTCGTGGCCGACAGCACCAAGGCCCCATGCAACGCGAGCGCCATGGTGGTGGTGAAGAACAGCGTCACCGCCAGCATATGCGCCGGGTTGTAATGGAAGTGCAGGTACTGATAGCCCACGTTAGACACCCAATCCAAGTGGGAAAGGATGCCGTAGGGAAAGCCATGACCCCATGCGCCCATAAGCATCGGGCGAATAACAACGAGGGTCACGTAGGCGAAGACGGCCACGCCGAACGCAAAAGGAATATGGAAGCCAATACCGAGCTTCCTACAGATCTCCACTTCCCTTAGCAGCCAGGAACCAAAGGCGCCTACGGCGCAAATGGTAATGATCTGCCAAAGGCCGCCATCACTAAGCGGTGCAAGCGCAAGACCGTACTTGAGATCCGGGGGCGCAATGTTGATCTGCCAGAGGTTCCAGGTGTCACCCTGGGAGGCTCCGAAGATAATCAGTGCGGTCCCGAGACCTGCAAAGAATAGGGTGGTTATGCCGAAAAAGCCGACATAAAACGGGCCCACCCAAAAATCGAATAAATCTCCTCCGAGCAAAGTCCCGCCACGAACGCGATACTTTCTCTCGAAGCTTAGCAGTGCCATCTCAAGGTCCCCCTTGCATCAGGCTTGCACAACGGACCGGCCCCAGCACTTCGGGCCGGGCCGCAGCCTTCGTGCTCAGCTCAAACGAGGCCCGAAGCGGGGCCAGTCGGAGCCTCGAGGCTCATCGGTACTGCTGCTGCCTTCGGCGGACCCTCAATCCAATTAAAGTAATCGGAGCTGAGGAGAATGAAGTGGATCGTAAACGCAAGAATTGCGAGAAACGCCACGAGAGCGACGCCGGCGCGAGCCGGGTTATACATCATCCAAACCTTATGCATGGTTATGCTCCTTGCCCTGGCTTAGGACACAAAGGGTGCGATGGAAGCCAGCACGGAGTTCGCGCCGTCGATTTGGGAAAGGCTGTGGATCCAGGGACGCCACATCCAAGCGGAAAAGTGAGCTGCTGCAGCACCGGCTGCCCAGATCATGGTCCACAGGACAAACTGCCCGTGGTATTCCGCCGCTTCACGCTCGGTAAGCCCCGAGGGGCCGCGCTTATCAGACATAACAACCTCCAATGTCGCGAGTTTGAATACCGGCCAGGTTGCCCTGACCCACCGCGCTCGCTTTACACGGTGTTTCGCAGGTTTCCCTGCGACCTATCACCCCGCTGACGCGAGGCGAATTCCCATTTTTTATCGCCCTAAGCATGGGCCTCGTCGGACCGTCGGTCCTTGGCCGGCGACGTGTCCTCCGTCGAGGGCGCTGCGGGGGCATCCCTTTGGGGCACCCCGGGGAGAGCTAGGGCCGCCAGCGTGACCTCGGAAAGGCCAGCGGTTCTGGCCGTCTGCTCCGCCGCATCGCGGAGACGCTTGGCCTCAGAGATGCGAATCAATACGGGCTGTAGCGCCAGGTAGGCCTCGAGGGCCTGCTGGGCCTCGAGAGCCCAGGGGACGGGGCTTTCCTGCAAGGACGCAGGCGTCGGGGAAACCGCATCCAGGGACGAGGCCAGGGGCAGCACGTGAAAGAGCGCATCAAAGAGACCATTGCAGATCTCCTGAACGAGATAGGTTGCGCCGCCGTAGCCCATAAAGGGCGTCCCCGTATGGCGCCGAATCACCGCGCCAGGGAAGGACGCAGGAATGTAGTGGCTCCGCCCCCCCGCTTCGGCGGCGTACATTCGCTCATTGATACTGCCAAAAAGCATCATGGGAGGCGCCTTGTGGATCGCATCGCGCACCGCGGCGTTATCGGGCTTCTGCCCCGCACTGCGCACAAAGCTGAAGGCGCAGGGCATGCCGAGCTCGTCTTCCAGGAAGCGCCTCAAGCCCTTGGCGTAGCTCTCACCAGCGACGACCCCGAAGCTGGCCGTGGAGAAGAAATCCTGCGTGACAGATCGCCAAAGATCCCAGATGGGCTTTAAGGTGCTGTGCTTTTCCCGCTCGATGAAAGGCTCAGGGTCAAGATCTAAGGTCTCGCCCAAGGACCGGAGGAATCGGGTGGTACTTTCCAGGCCCACGGGCGCATGGAAATACGGGCGCTCCAACGCCTCCGATAGGCTTCGCCCATACTCCCGATAGAGGCAGATGTTGGCTTCCGCGAGGGGCAGCTTTTTGAGATCTGCCAGCGAGGCCCCGAGGGGGAAGCAGAGATTGACCTCGGCGCCGATGCCTTCCACGAGGCGGCACAGCTCCGCCGTATCGGAGGGGGAGTTAAAGATCCCGTAGGCAGGACCGAGGATGTTGACCTTCGGCTTTGCCCCGGCCTTACGCTTGGGGGCCGCAACCTTCTTCGGACCAAAGGTTTTCCAAAGCCATAGCAAGGCGCGATCGGCGCTTTGCCACTGGTCTTCGTCAATGGTGCGAGGCAAGAAACGCTGAATACCCGTGCCTTCGGGGGTAACGCCACCGCCGATCATTTCGGCGATGGAGCCGGTCACTACCACGCTCGGCAAATCGCTTTGCAACACCTCGTGGGCCCGCTTCATGGCCCCTTCCGTGCCCACGGAGCCGAGCTCCGTTTCCGAAAGCCCCGTGACCACGATGGGCAGCTCGTGGGGCGGCAGCGCATCGGTGTAGTGAAGCACCGAGGTCACGGGGAGGTTTTCGCAGCCCACGGGGCCGTCAATGATGACTTGAAGGCCTTTCACCGCCGTGAACATGTACACCGCGCCCCAATAGCCGCCGGCGCGATCGTGGTCGAGAACCAACACCTAAGCGCCCTCCCCAAGCGCCGCGGCCTGTTCCGGGCGCCAGATGCCCGCGGTGGCGCCCTGCCCCACCCCGTCGAAGAAGGCACGCATGCTGTGGAAGCGATCCTGGTTCCCCATGGCAGCATTCACCACCTCCGCCAGGGAGCCCGCCCCCGCAGCCCCCATGAGGGGCCGAGCGGAAATGAGATTCGTGAAATAAAGCGCAGGAACGGCGAGCTCCTTCGCTTTCTGCACCACGGGGGTGGTGCCGATGGCGAGCGCCGGATCAAAGGCCGCAATCGCCGCGAGGTCTTGCTCAAGGGAGGCGCGGAATTGCACCTCCACGCCCCGGGCTTGGAGCCAGCGGCAGTCCGCCTCGGAAAACGGCGTTTTGGGCGCCGCCGTGCCGACGTAGCGGACGTCGGCGCCGCTTTCGATCAAGAGCCGAGCCACAAGAAGCTCCGACCCCTCGTAGCCAGACAAAGTGATGCGCCCCTGTACGGGTGCCCCTTTGAGGGCCTCCCGAATACCGGGCAAGGCCTTCGCCTTAGCCGCTTCAATCTTCGCTGAAGGCACCCCTGCGGCTTCACCGATGGCTTCCAGCCAGCTGGCCGTGCCCTCAACGCCCACCGGTGCTGAACCCACGACGCGGCGCCCGGCGCGCTGAAACTCCCGGACCGAAGCGGTGTAGAAGGGATGGATGGCCGCCACCACGGGGCTTGCCAAGGCGGCGTAAAGCTCGCGCCATTCCCGAGTGGGCACCACGGGCCCGGGGGCAAGGCCAAGGGGATCAAGGAGCATGGCGAGGTTCACGGGATCGGCGGGGAACATCTCGCCGAGGAAGGTCACCGTGGGCGCCTGAGCACTCGGGCCCCGAGGCGCAGCCACGGGCCCTTGCTCCGCCTCGGCGCGCGCGTAGGCCAGCATGGCCCCGGCGAGCACGTCCTTGGCTTCCGCGTGGGTCGGCACACCGAAACCCGGGACATCGATGCCAATGATGCGGACCCCGTTGATTGCCTTCGGTAATAGCCGCAAGGGAACGCCTGAGGCCGTAGGGACACAAAGGTTAGTGACCACAATGGCATCGTAGAGCGCCGGATCAGCCATGCGCTCTACCGCTTCCTTGATGTCCTCAAAGAGCTTGCCCGTCACCAGCGTTTCCGAATTGAAGGGCACGTAGCCTACGGAGCGCCGTGCGCCATAGAAATGCGAGGTAAAGGTCAGGCCGTAAACGCAGCAGGCCGAGCCGGAAAGAATGGTCGCCGTGCGACGCATGCGAAGCCCCACGCGAAGGGAACCGAACGCCGGGCACATGCTTTGGGGCTGATCATGCGGCCCCTTGGGATAGTCCTTGGCGAACTGGGCCATGGTTTCCGGGTCGGCGCCGGCACCGCTCCGCAGCGCCTCCGTTCCGCATCCGCCGTCCACTTCGGTGACAGGGATCTGGTCCGCGGCGCTGTTCGACTCAGACGGTGTCATACACCACCTCCAGGGATCGCTGCGCAATGCCCTGAGGACCGCAGAGATCCTCAAGGGTCGCGGGCTCGAGCACGACGTCACGACCAACGTTTTCTGCCTTAAACAAATCAAGCAGGCCGTCTTGGTCGAGCGGATTCGGCAATCGCGGAGGCGCGGTGGCGACCTGATCCCCGAGGGCGGCGAAGAGACTGCCCCAGGGGCTGTCCTGGGTGCCGATGATTTGGTAATTCGCGCTCTTGCGCCGGATGTCTTCATCCGCGGGAATGGACGCCAGCACGGGAATATCCACCGCCTCTGCGAAGCGCGCCGCCTCCCCCGTGCCGTCATCTTTGTTGATGACCAAACCGGCAACCCCAACATTGCCCCCGAGCTTGCGGAAGTACTGCACGGCACTACAAACGTTGTTGGCAACGTAGAGGGATTGGAGGTCATTCGACCCCACCACGATCACCTTCTGACACATATCCCGGGCGATGGGGAGACCGAAGCCGCCGCACACCACGTCGCCGAGGAAGTCGAGGAGGACGTAATCAAAGCCCCAGTCGTGGAAGCCAAGCTTTTCGAGGAGCTCGAAGCCGTGAATGATGCCCCGGCCGCCGCAGCCCCGGCCCACCTCCGGGCCTCCAAGCTCCATGGCGTAGACGCCGCCGCGCTTGAAACACACGTCGCTAATGGAGACCTCTTCCCCCGCCTCTTG
>JAURCQ010000385.1 GCA_030828335.1 Gammaproteobacteria bacterium | reverse complement strand
GGCCACATCCTTCACAAAGTCACATTCGCCGCCAAGGTCTGCCATGCGGTCAATGTACATGTCCGCCAGTTCATCCACACGAGCCTGCAACTTGCGCAAGTTGCTACCCATAAACCAGCCTTGGGTGAGCATGCGGTACTTCATGTGGTCGGGGTCGTCCATCTGCACAAGACTTCGCACAAGGTGTTTGCGCCCGGTCATTTGCTGAACCATTTGCTCCATCACCTCCAGACCAAGGGTTGGCCGGGGATCGTTGATAAAGACCTTCTTTTGACCCTCAATTTCTTTTATGTCGTTGTAACGGGTAACGTTCCAAAACGGTTGGTAGCCTTCCGGGGACAAATACTGCATGGGCGCGTTCTGACGCAGCCAAGCAAACTGATCGTGGACCCATTTCTCGCTCGCCCAGTTCGACGCATCAACGATGCCATTATCCAAGGCCGGTGAATCTGTGAATATCGCCATACTTTTCTCTCCTTTATCCTCTAAGAGCCATCTAGAACTTACCCCGCG
>JAURCQ010000384.1 GCA_030828335.1 Gammaproteobacteria bacterium | reverse complement strand
CGCTAGCTGAGCACCTTCGCCCCACGTTTCTCAACGCGACGCGATCGTCCAAAAAAGGTTCATCGCGCCTTCCTGGGAAGGCGCCTTTGGACCAAATATTAGGTAGATACTTGGCCCCAATTGAAGTGGGTTTTGGCCGGCTATTCAGGGGTGAAACTGAGTTCCAAGTGGAGATTTTGCCCCCATGGAAACGAGGAAATCCCAGCAAAGTGGGTTTCCTAAGCCGCCGCTTTCGCGTTCATGTAGATACCTAGAATTTCGCCCAAAAGGGCTTACGGGACCCTGCGCTCAATGGGTGCAGCCGCTCGCCAAAGCCAGCTTGTCCCGCTTACCGGATCGCCTCCACTACTCCGTAAATCCCGCTAACCCGCGATGAACCAAAAAAAAGGGCTGCCCGAAGGCAGCCCTTTGCGTTCCCACCGATGGGGCGCAGAACGCGCCCCGAAGCGGTTTAGAAGTCCGCGCGGAGACGCGCGTAGTAGTAACCACCCTGCCAGGGCACAAAGGTCCCGGA
>JAURCQ010000383.1 GCA_030828335.1 Gammaproteobacteria bacterium | reverse complement strand
CGGAGTCGCACCCGACGAGAAACCATCCGTTGGGCGCGCGCTCCTCTTCGACGACGCGCTCGCGCGCGGCGAGCTCCTCCCGCACCGCCGCCTCCCTGGCGACGGCCACCTCTTTGTCCGCCGCGGCCTCGTCCGCCGCGGCCGCCGTGGTGTACCACAGCGCGTGGAGCATAGGCGGCATCCGCGTTGTGGGGCCGGATGGACGTCCGACGCGCGAAGCCGCCTCGGTGGACGCGGCGACGGCGGCGGCGGCGGCGGCGACGAGCGCGGCTGCTGCGGCTGGTGCCGAGCAGCCGTGCACGGTGAAACTGCGCATATGGCCGCACGACGCTTCCGACCCGCTGCGCCCGCTGCGCGACGCGCGCCTGACCATCCCGCACGCCGTGCTGTGCTCGGAGATGGGCGCGCACTTCTCGCCGCGCGGCCGAAAATTGGCGGTGTGCGCGGCGTGCGTCCCGAAGGGCGTTCAAACGCCTTTGCCCGGCGCGCCCATCCCCGACCTGGTGTACGAGCTG
>JAURCQ010000382.1 GCA_030828335.1 Gammaproteobacteria bacterium | reverse complement strand
TTCTCCGGCGCCTTCCACAGCCGTTTCGCCGTGCGCGTGATCCCCTCGCCCTTGGTGTTGAGCGTGAACAGGCCCGCCAGGGTCAAGCACGTCAGCCCGAGAAGCCCCGCGCGCGCCGCCGGCGCGACGCCGCGGATCTGCGGCGCGACCCAGCTTTTGTCCGCCAGGTCGATGACGTGCACGTCGTCCAGCAGGCGCCCGCGCCTGCCCTCGCCGCCGAACACCACGATCTTCGCGCCCGCCTCACCACGCACGAGCGTCGCGGTGTGCCCCCCCCGCGCGGGCGGCGCGGGCCCGCGCAGCGCCAGGCGACGCCACTCGCTCGTCTCCGTGTCCAGCACCCACGCGTCGAGCTTCGGCGCGGCGGCTTCCGCGTTTTCGCGCGCGCGCGCCGCCGCGGCGGCGCCCTGCGCGGCGACGGCGGCCTCGTGGTACCCACCGACCACCACCACCTTGGTGCCCCACGAGACCGCGGCATGGCCCGATCGCGCGGGAAACGAAGCGAGGGGTGCGTCTCCGCC
>JAURCQ010000381.1 GCA_030828335.1 Gammaproteobacteria bacterium | reverse complement strand
CGGGGCCAATCGGGCAGCGCCCTTCGGAGTGCGGCTCTCGAAGAGCTCGACCACGCGAGGCAGACCGCCGGCGATGTCCTTGCCGGCCACACCTCCGGTGTGGAAGGTCCGCATGGTGAGCTGGGTGCCGGGCTCGCCGATCGACTGAGCGGCGATAACGCCGACCGCCTCACCGAGCTCGATCCGCTTGCCGGTCGCGAGCGAGCGGCCGTAGCAGAGCGCGCAGATGCCGAGCTCAGCGTCACAGGTGAGCACCGAGCGCACGCGAACGCGATCGACCGCGGCGTCGTCACGGAGCGCGGCCATCTCGACGTCTCCAACGATCGTGTTGCGCTCGAGCACCTTGCGGCCGTCAGGCAACGCCGCCGACAACTCGACGTCGTTGAGCAACGCGCGACCGAAGAGCTTGGTCTCGAGGTAGGAGCGGCTATTCGCCGTATCAGCGATGACGCCCTCCACCCAGATTCCGAGGTTGGTGCCACAGTCGTCCTCGCGGACGATGAGTTCCTGGGCGACGTCGAC
>JAURCQ010000380.1:275-523 GCA_030828335.1 Gammaproteobacteria bacterium | reverse complement strand
CAGGGCGAGGAAAGACGCGAAGCAAAAAGAGGCCCAAACGTCGAAACCGAAGCTCGTGGTGCGGTACAAACGAACGAACGTCGAGGAGGCGGCGGGCGCCGCGGCGCGCTCTTCGTCCGACGCGTCGGCGTCGGCGTCGGCGTCGGCGTCGCTCGGCGTTCCTGAGGACGCCCCGGAGGAGGCGGAGGCGCTCGAAGGCGTCGGCGACGTTTCCGGTTTGGACGCGGAGCGCGCTTCGCCGGCGGGGG
>JAURCQ010000380.1:0-265 GCA_030828335.1 Gammaproteobacteria bacterium | reverse complement strand
ACCGGAGACGCCCTCTGCTCCGGACGCCTCCCGGGTGGCCGCGACGGAGGCGACGGCGGCGATCCTCGCGCGCGCGTCGTCCGTCGCCTCGTCGGCGTCCTCAGCGGTGTCCTTCGCGAGTCAAGCGGCGTCGGCGTCGGCGTCGGCGTCGGAAACGGACCCCGCGTCCGAACCGACGACGCAGCGTCGCGGCGCCGAGCTTCGCGCGTCTCTGCCTCACTCGACGCCGACGCGCAAGGCGCGCTCGAAGCGCGACACGAGGCCT
>JAURCQ010000379.1 GCA_030828335.1 Gammaproteobacteria bacterium | reverse complement strand
AAGGCTGAACTCAGCACACTCAGCGAAAAGGAACTGCGGTTGGCTGAGGCCGTTGGGCAGCACTGCCTGATGCTGGGCGCCGAATTTATCGGCATTGATCTGCTGTACCCCTATGTTATCGAAATTAATGTCATCAATCCGGGGGGGCTGGGCACGTTACAGGCTCTGGGCGCTGACATTTCAGCAATCGATATCCTAGCTCGGATCCTTCCGACTTAAGCCTTGAGTTTTTACGGTGAACCGGTATCATGGCGCCTTTGCCGGGGCCGTTAGCTCAGCTGGTAGAGCAGTTGGCTTTTAACCAATTGGTCGATGGTTCGAATCCATCACGGCCCACCATTTCCCTACTCGAGAAACTCACCCGACATTGCGACCCACTGCGGGTCAGTAAGTCACTACCCTAGTCCCGCTATCCGCGCCGCTCTAGAACCAGCGGCCCAGTAAAGAGTCCAACCCCAGCACCAACCCAGCAAGCCCCGATCCCCAAATGCAACAAGCGACAACGTCGAGCACCAAAAACTTCC
>JAURCQ010000378.1 GCA_030828335.1 Gammaproteobacteria bacterium | reverse complement strand
CTCTCTCTCTCTCTCTCTCTCGCGCGCGCGCGCTCTCGCTACGTTCCCCGAACGCCGCGCCCAAGCGCCATGAATCCCAACGCATGCTCGACACCGCATCGTGTGCGCGCACACGCGGCGCCTCCACCACCGCGCTCGACGCCGTCGTCGCAAATCCCGCGCGCGAGGCGCGCGACGCGCACGCCTCCGCGTTCGCGTCCATGCGCGAGCAGCACGCCGCCGAGCTCGCCGCGAAGGACGTCGCGGCGGCGGCGGCGCTCGTGGCGCGCGACACGGCGACGTCGGACGCGGCGGCGGCGTCGGCTACGCTGATGAAGGATAACCTCGCCGCGCGGGAGGCGCAGATGGAGGCTCAGAAAAAGGAGGAGGAGGAGGCTGCCGCGCGCGACGCCGCCGAGGGCGCGACGAAGAAGAAGAACCCGTTCGAGGTGAAGAAGGACGTGTGGGGCGGGGATGTCGCCGAGGATGTCCAGCTGGATCCCGCCAAGCTAATGGATGCGCTGAAACGGGAGGAGGCGCGGGATCGGG
>JAURCQ010000377.1 GCA_030828335.1 Gammaproteobacteria bacterium | reverse complement strand
GCCAAACGTCGCGAGGAGGCTGAGAGGAGGGCCGAGGAGGAGGCATTGAGGGTGGAGATGATGGTCCAGAAGGAGAGGAGGGAGGAGAGAATCGCAAACATGCGGTATGGTTGGGGGCATCAGAAGGGCGCGAGCAAGAAGGACGCAGGGGCGAAATTGCCATCTTCGACTTCAACTGGCCGCACGGGCTTGGATGAGCGGCCGCCAAAGAGCCAGCAGCCTCGAAAGAAGCCCCAGCGATCTCCTCCTCCTCCTCTTCCTCCTCGCGTTCGCCCTCTCTCGACGCCTCCGCGCCTTGCCCCGTCGCGCTCGCCTTTTTCTTCTTCTTGGCGCTCTGAAACGCGCTCAGCGTCCCGCGCACGTCGTCGACGAGCTCGGGGAAATCGCACTCGTCGATCGCCGCGAGGATGGCCTCCCGGACGGTCGCCCCGTGCCCGTGGTGCTCGTCCTTGAACCGTCCGTCCTCGTCGGCGGGGTTGGTGAAGTCGACCATCGTGAAGCCGTGCTTGGCATGGCCCGAGTAGTGGGG
>JAURCQ010000037.1 GCA_030828335.1 Gammaproteobacteria bacterium | reverse complement strand
ACCACATGGTTCAAGAGCTCGTCGATAACGCCATCGATGAGGCCCTCGCAGGATACTGCACCGAAGTTGCGGTGATTGTGCACGAAGGGGAAGCCGTTACGGTCCGAGACAACGGCCGGGGAGTTCCTGTTGATCTGCACCCGGAGGAGGGCGTGTCCGCCGCGGAGGTCATTATGACGATCCTCCACGCCGGCGGTAAGTTCGACGACAATAGCTATAAGGTGTCCGGGGGCCTTCACGGCGTGGGTGTTTCGGTAGTGAATGCGCTCTCTGAATCGCTTCGCTTAACCATTCGAAGGGAGGGCAAGGTCCATGAGCAGCATTATCGCCATGGCGTTCCCAACGCGCCTCTCGCAGTGGTCGGGGAAACGGAAGAGTCGGGGACCGAATGCTGGTTTAAGCCTTCCGCGGAGACTTTCCGGAACATCCAGTTTAGCTACGACATCCTAGCTAAGCGCTTGAGAGAGTTGGCCTTTTTGAATTCCGGGGTGCGCATCCGGCTCACCGACGAACGCAGCGGCCGGGAAGAGATCTTCTTTTACGATGGTGGGTTAAAGGCGTTTGTGGATTATCTCAACGCCAACAAGGAAGTGGTCGCAAAGCCTTTCTACTTCGCTGCCGAACGAGAAGAGGATGGCATTTCCGTCGAAATCGCCATGCAGTGGAACGATGGTTTCCAGGAAAACGTTTTTGCCTATACCAACAACATTCCCCAGCGTGACGGGGGCACCCACGTCGCAGGTTTCCGCGCAGCCCTTACCCGGACCCTCAACCACTACATCGAGCAGGAAGGGCTGGGCAAGAAAGCGCAAATCGGAATGACCGGAGACGATGCCCGGGAAGGGCTTACGGCGATCATCTCCGTGAAAGTTCCCGACCCCAAGTTCTCGTCCCAAACCAAGGACAAACTGGTCTCTAGCGAAGTAAAGCCGGTGGTAGAGCAGGAGATGGGTCGGGCCTTTGCGGACTTCCTCCTAGAAAACCCAGCGGAGGCGAAGGGCATTGCGCAAAAGATCATCGATGCCGCTCGGGCGCGGGAAGCCGCGCGAAAGGCGCGGGAGATGACTCGTCGCAAGGGCGCCTTGGATATCGCCGGCCTTCCCGGAAAGCTCGCGGACTGCCAGGAGAAGGATCCCGCCAAGTCCGAGCTGTTCCTGGTGGAGGGTGACTCCGCCGGTGGCTCTGCAAAGCAGGGCCGGGACCGCCGCGCCCAAGCGATACTGCCCTTGAAAGGGAAGATTTTGAATGTGGAAAAGGCTCGCTTCGACAAGATGCTCTCGAGCCAGGAGGTGGGCACGCTGATCACTGCCCTAGGCTGCGGTATTGGTCGCGACGAGTTCAGCCTTGAGAAGCTTCGTTACCATCAGGTCATTATTATGACCGACGCTGATGTGGACGGTTCCCACATCCGAACGCTGCTGCTCACCTTCTTTTTCCGCCAGATGCCCGAGCTCATTACCTCGGGGCATATATACATTGCCCAACCCCCGCTCTATAAGGTGAAGAAGGGCAAGCAAGAACAGTACGTCAAAGACGATGACGCGCTGACCGCTTACCTCACGGGGCAGGCACTCGATGGGGCGGCGCTTTACCCGGACGAGGACACGCCGCCCATCACTGGGGAGGGGTTAGAGCAGCTGGTGCACGCCTATCAAGGGGTGGAGAAGCGGCTTCAGCGCCTCTCCAGAACTTACCCTGAGGTTATCACCCGGGCCATGATCTGGGTGCCTGCCCCGGAGGAAGGGGGCTGGGCCCAGGAGGCCGTCGCTCAAGCGTTCTGCGACGGTTTGCAGGCCCGGCTTGCGGAGGATGGGGACGACGGCGCCGAGTATCACGTTACCCTGCGCTTTGACGCGGAGCGCAGTCGCTACGTTCCCCAGGTGGAAATTCGAGAGCATGGTCTCAGTAAGCCGGTGAACTTCTCCGTGGACTTCTTTCAGTCCGGGGATTTCCGCGCCGTGGCCGAGCTCGGGAAAGCGCTCCAAGGTCTTCTGGGTTCGGGGGCGCGCATTGGTCGCGGGGAGCGCACCGCCCCCGTGGCCCGCTTCGAAGAAGCCCTTGCGTGGCTCATGAAGGACAGCCGCCGCGGTCAGGATATTCAGCGCTACAAGGGTCTCGGAGAGATGAATCCGGAGCAGCTGTGGGAAACCACCATGAATCCGGAAACCCGGCGGATGCTGCGCGTCACCGTGCAGGATGCGATCGCCGCGGATCGGGTGTTCACCACGCTGATGGGGGATGCGGTGGAGCCGCGCCGGCAGTTCATCGAGACCAACGCGCTCTCCGTGGCCAACCTCGACGTCTAAGCGCGAAGGTCGCGCTGGGCGTCTTCGAGCCAGCGCTCGAGGCGCGCCGTAAAGGCGCTCGAGCTCTCCCCGTCCGGCACAAAGGGCGGGGAGACGCGAACGCGAAGGGTCCCCGGGGACTTGCGCCACTTCCGGGCGGGCCAGCGGTCGCCGGCGGTGTGGGCCACAAGAAGCACGGGGACCTTCGCCGCGAGGGCGAGGGCGGGGCCGCCCCGGCCAAAGCGCCCCTGCTCGTCAGGCGCGAGGCGCGTCCCTTCGGGAAAAAGCACCACCCAGCTTCCGCTCTCGAGCCTTGCCTTTCCCTCGCGAATGAGGGTTTTGAGGGCGCCGCGACCATCTTTGCGATCAATAGCGATGGGCCTTAAGAGGCTGAAGGCCCAACCGAAGAAGGGAATGGCCAGTAGCTCTTTCTTGATCACCGTGGCCTGGGGGGCAAAGAGCTGCTGAAGAAACAGCGTTTCCCAGGTGCTTTCATGGCGAGCGAGTACCAGACAGGGCGTTGCGGGAATATGGTTTTGCCCTTCCACCTCAACCTTCACTTGGCAAAGGTGTTCGAAGGCCCAGAGCACCATGGCCGTCCAGGTCCCGATGATAAAGGCGAAGCGCTGACGATAGGGGAGCATCCAACCGACGAGCACCCCGAGCGAGCCCCAGAGGATTGTCAGAACGACGTAGGTCAGAAGAAACAGGGCACTACGTAACATGGCAGACCTTAGAAGAAATTCAGACCCACTTGGAAAAGGTTTTCCACGGCCCGAACCTGCCGCTTGTCCGTTAAAAACAGCAACACGTGGTCATCGCTCTCGACGACCACGGAATCATGGGCGATGAGTACGTCATCGCCGCGCACTAGGGCGCCGATGCTGGCTCCCGGGGGCAGGCGAATTTCATCAAGGCGCCGCCCTACGACCTTAGACGAATGGCTGTCGCCGTGGGCGATGGCTTCCATGGCTTCCGCTGCCCCCCGCCGAAGGGAGTGGACCCGAGCCACATCGCCCCGGCGAACATAGGCGAGAAGCTCCGATATGGTGGCTTGCTGGGGAGAAATCGCGACGTCGATGACGCCCCCCTGGACCAGATCAACGTAGGCGGGTTTGCTGATGAGGGTCATGACCTTCCGCGCCCCGAGGCGCTTGGCCAACATGGAACTCATGATGTTGGCTTCGTCATCATTCGTCAGGGCGCAGAAGACGTCCGTGCGCTCGATACTCTCGTTCATCAGAAGGTCGCCATCCGTCGCATCCCCCTGAATCACCACGGCGCCCTCGAGGGTGTCGGCCAGGTCCATGGCCCGTCCCGCATCATATTCGATGATCTTAACGTGGTGGCCCTTCGCCGTGACCTTGGCGAGCCGTTCGCCGATATGACCCCCACCGGCGATGATGATGCGCTTGTACGGAGCCTCGAGACCCCGAAGTTCACTCATCACCGCCGTGATATCGCGCTTGGCTGCGATGAAAAACACTTCGTCGTCGGCTTCGATGATCGTGTCCCCCTGGGGCATGATCGCGCGATCGCGACGGAAAATCGCGGCGACCCGGGTATCGACCCCGGGCACGTGCTCGCGAAGGGTAGCGAGGGCTTGGCCCACGAGGGGCCCATCCTCGTAAGCCTTCACCGCGACCAGCTGCGCCCGCCCCTGGGCGAAATCCAGTACCTGAAGCGCGCCGGGAAATTGAATGAGCCGCTCGATGTGTTCCGTCACCACCTGTTCGGGGTTGATAAGGACGTCGATGGGCATGTGTTCCTTGGAGAACAGGCCCCCGGCTTGCGACGTGTAGGCATTGGCACGAATTCGGGCAATCTTGGTGGGGGTTTTGAAAAGAGAGAAGCTCACCTGACAGGCAACCATGTTCACTTCGTCGGAGTTCGTCACGGCCACGAGCATGTCCGCGTCTTCTGCCCCAGCTGCTCGGAGCACATCCGGACGGCTGGCCATGCCTTCGATGGTTTGGATATCGAGACGATCTCGGAGTTCCCGAAGCCGATCGCCGTTGGTGTCCACCAGCGTAATGTCGAAGTTTTCGCTGGCCAGGTTTTCCGCTAGCGTGCCGCCGACTTGCCCAGCCCCAAGAATGAGAATTTTCATGGCGTGGGCACCTTTTCAAGAACGGCGTAGAAAAAGCCATCGGGGCCCTGGCAGGTGGGCAGCCGTTGTCGACCGGGGCCCGCGGTCACGCCGTAGCGTTCCGGTAAGGAGAGGGCGCGGGCGTTCGGGGTTTCCGCAACAAACTTTGCAACCACTGCTTCCCCTTCTTCCCTTAGCACGGAGCAGGTGCAGTACACCAAGCGCCCGCCTGCCTTGAGCTGGGGGAAGAGGGCGCGAAGGAGGGCCCCTTGAAGGGCGTTGAGCTTAGCAAGCTCCTCGCGTTGCCGCAGCAGGCGAATATCGGGCTGGCGCCGTAGGATCCCCGTCCCGCTGCAGGGGGCATCAACCAAAATGCGATCGAAGCCCGCGGGCTGTTGCCATGGGCCCGACTTAAGGGCGTCGGCGCAGTACACGGAAAACCCCTCGCTTCCGGTCCGCCTCAGGGTATCAAGCAAGCGTTCGACCCGCTTCGGGCTCGGATCTAACGCGGTGAGCCGAAGTCCGGGGCAGGCCGCGAGCATGGCACTGGCCTTCCCGCCGGGGGCTGCGCAGGCATCCAGCACGGCGTACCCCGGCGCAAGATCTAGGAGTTCGGTGGTGAGCTGTGCCCCTTCGTCCTGCACCGTGAGCCGGCCTTCGAGGAATCCCGGGAGCGCCTGAAGGGGCGGCGCCTTATCTAGGTAGAGGGCCCTGGTGCTCAGAGTCCCAAGGCGGGGCTCATAGCCTAGGGCCGCCATTTCCGCCGCCACCGCGTCCCGGTCCCCGTCTACTCGGAGCGTGAGCGGGGGCTCGCTATTGCCCGCGGCGATCACCTCCGCAAGATGGTCTGGGTAGGCCTGGGCGAGGGCGTTGTACCACCAGGGGGGCAGGCCGCTTTGCACCTCCGGGCTTTGGTCGGTCAGCGTGGCGGAAAGGGCTTGGGCGGGAAACTTGCGAAGCACAGCGTTCACCAGCTTGCTGGCCCAAGGCTTTTTCAGCGCCCGCGTTGCCTCCACGGCGCCGTTCACGCAGAGGGGTGGGGCGGCCCCTAGCCAGTGCATTTGGTAGAGGGCGCCGACCATGAGCGCGCGGAGGTCCTGGTCCCGGTCCTTCAAAGGGTGCTTGAGGGCCCCGTCAATCAGGGGTAGGAGGCGAAGACTGACCCGAGCGCCCCCAAAAGCCAGCTGGGTGGCGAAGCGCCGATCCATCGGCGACAGGTTGGAGTTTCGCTGAAATTGCGCTTCGAGCTGACCCTTTAGGTTGCCCTGGCCCTGAAGCACGGCGCCCAGGGCTCGGGCAGCGCAGGCCCGACTGGCACCGCCTTTAGTGGACGGAGGCAAAGCGCAATCCCATCGGTAAGTGACGGCCATAGCCGTTAAAGAACGCTGGACCATCAAGCACCGTGGCCTTGCCCTTCAACACCTGTAGCTGATGGAGGCGCAGGGCTCCGGATCCGGTGGCGAGGAAGAGGCCTTCCTTAGTGCAGCACAGCACGCTGCCTGGGGTCGCGCCTTCCGTGGAGACCTCGGGCGCGGCCATGGCGCCCAGGCAGCGGATTCGGAGTGAGTCTTCGCTTTCAACAGAACAGGCAAGGCGCGGGCTTAGCGCGTTGATTTTCCGCGCAACCAGGAGGGCAGGTTCGGCGAAATCTAAAACGCGATCCTCGGCGCTGAGCTTATCGGCGTAGGTGACGCCGGTGCCGCTCTGGGGCACCGGCGCATGCGCGGGAAGGCTCAGATCGCTCAAAACGGTGAGCAGCGCTTTGGCGCCCAGGGTGGCCAGCGTCGCCTCGAGGGCACCGCCCGTCATGGCGTCGTCGATGGGTACGCTCAGGCGATAGCGGACGGGGCCCGTATCGAGCCCTTCGTCCATTTGCATGATGCACACGCCCGTCTCTTCGTCGCCGGCCATGAGGGCCCGCTCCACGGGCGCAGCGCCTCGCCAGCGGGGCAGGAGGGAGGCGTGAACATTAAGGCAGCCGTGCTGAGGTAAGGACAGCACCGCCGGGGGCAAGATAAGACCATAGGCGGCCACGATGAGGAGATCGGGGGCCCAGGCTTCGAGGGCTTCCCGGTGTTCGGCCTTGCGGAGCGATGGGGGCGTGGCCACCGGTAGGCCAGCGTCGAGGGCCTTGCTTTTCACCGGGCTGGCGGTGAGCTTACGGCCCCGCCCGGCGGGGCGATCGGGTTGGCTTAGCACACCGACCAGGGGCACCTTGGCCTCGAGAAGGGCAGAAAGCAGGGTTGCCGCGAAGGCCGGCGTACCGGCAAAAACGACGCGCTCTGGGCGAAGGCTCACCTAGGCAGACTGCTTTTTGCTTTTCTCTAGCCGCTTCCGAACCCGGGTGCGCTTGAGGGGTGAGAGATAATCGACGAAGACCTTCCCGGCGAGGTGATCGCACTCGTGCTGAATGCACACGGCGAGCAGGCCCTCGGCGTCGATTTCGAAGGGGTTACCTGCCTGATCTAAGGCCTTAATCCGTACCCGCTCCGCCCGGGTGACGGCGTCGTAGTATCCGGGAACGGACAGGCACCCTTCCTCGCCCTCGATGCGTTCACCATAGGGTTCGATCTCCGGGTTGATGAAGACCTGAGGGCTGCCCCGCTCCTCGCTCAAATCCATGACCACCACCCGCTCGTGGATATTCACTTGCGTTGCCGCGAGGCCGATGCCCTTGGCGTCGTACATGGTTTCGAGCATGTCATCGCAGAGCGTTCGGATGCGGTCGTCGACGACGCGCACGGGCTTAGCCACGGTGCGCAGCCGCGGATCGGGGAACTCCAAAATCTCCAGGCGAGCCATGAGGGAACCTTTGAAAAACCAGATACCGACAGTTTACCGCGCTCCGCCAGATGCCGCGAATACCTCGTCCTTCTTAGGAACGGGCTTAGGCCGGCAGGCGTGAGGTCCGCGTATCCCTAGCGGTAAGTGCGGCCCCTGGGCGCCCTGGGGCGCCGCCATACTCCTGCCATGAACCGAGCAAACCTCAAACCTTTCACGGAAGAGTGCTGGCTAGCGGCGGCCTTGCAGGGCCAGCACACCCTAGGCCCCGGTCATGTGGGAACGCTTCCCCGGCCCGCCCGCGCGAGCCTCGCGGCGCGGCTCCTGGAAGGGGTATCGGAGGCCCGCCTTCGGCAGGCGCGGGAAGAGGCGGAGGCCCATGGGGTGACTCTCCTGACCCCGGCCCATCCGGCCTACCCCCTGACGTTGCTGAGCAGTGCGGATGGCCCGACCGTGCTCTATGTGGAAGGGGACCTCTCAGCCCTCGCTAAACCCCAGCTAGCGATCATTGGCCCCCGGCGCATGACCGCCCTCGGGGAGGGGGACGCTCGCCGCCTCGCCGGCGATCTCGCCCGCAGCGGCTGGGTAATCACGAGCGGTCTCGCCCTCGGTATTGATGGAGTCGCTCATCGCGCAGCCCTTGTGGCGGGGGGGCTTACCCTGGCCGTCCTCGGTAGCGGTCATCGGCGCATTTACCCGGCTGCCCACCGCCCGCTGGCCCAAGCGATTCTCGAGCGGGGCGCCGTGGTGAGCGAGTTCCCCCCCACCATGAGCGCTCGTCCCCATCACTTCCCCGCTCGAAATCGCATCGTGAGTGGCCTCAGCCAGGGGGTCGTGGTCATTGAAGCCGGCCACCGCTCCGGGGCGTTGATCACGGCTCGCCTGGCCGTTGCTCAGGGGCGAGAAGTGTTCGTGGTGCCGCGCCATGCGCTTGATCCTGCCGGTGCCGGTGGGCACCGCCTGCTTCGCGAAGGGGCTACGCTCATTCGCGATGCCCGGGATATCGAGGAGAGCCTTACTCCCGACGGCCTCCAGCCGTCCCTCTTCCCCAGCGTTAGGCGGGGCCCGGATGTGCCGGCAGCCCCAACCTTGAGAGGTGGGCGCGAACATGAAGCGACCGCTTCAATAAATGGCGCCGAGTCCTCGGGCCATAAAATTATTCACCTGCTACAGAATAATTCGCCCCAATCCCTTGAGGTGCTTCTCACCGCCTTGCCAGGTCTTTCGCCCCCGGAACTGCTCTCCGAGCTGAGCGGGCTCGAGCTTGCTGGGCGCCTCTGGCTCAGTGGCGATCAGGTGCATTATTTGCGCTAGCTGGGGCCGTTGGCGCTTGGCACGGGCCCCCGTTGGGGTGGCGGGGTAGGCGGGCTATCATGACGGGCTCTTTCGGGGCCGTCGCCCCCGCAGGCCACCGGTCAAAGGAGTGGCAATGGATCGCTACGCCGTTTTTGGGTTTCCCGTCAGCCATAGTCTTTCCCCGAAGATTCATAGCCAATTTGCGTTAGAAACAAAGCAAGCGCTTACTTATGAAGCGATTGAGGCGACCCCAGGGGCCTTCCACAGCGCTTTGGAGACCTTTGCCGCTGCCGGTGGGCGAGGGGCGAATGTCACCGTACCCCACAAGGCCGCTGCCGCGGAGCTCGCCCAGCGTTGCAGCCCCGCGGTCACCCTTGCGGGGGCCGCCAATACCCTGTGCTGGGCGGATGGGGGCTGGGAGGCCCACAACACCGATGGCGTCGGGCTCGTTCATGATTTGAAGGTTTTGGGCTGGTCGCTGTGCGGCCGGCGCCTGGCCTTGGTGGGGGCGGGAGGCGCAGCGGCCGGGGTAATTGCGCCGCTCCTTGCGGAGGGGCCCGAGCAGCTCGTGATCCTCAACCGGACTGAGGCGCGCGCACAAGAATTATGCGATCGCTTCAAAAACGTTCCCGGGGCTCATAAGCTCGCGGCCGGCGGGCTCCATACGACCCTTGCCTTTGATGGGGTGATCAACGCTACGGCGGCAAGCCTTTCCGGCGAGCGCCCGTCCCTTCCTCCGTCCCTTTGGACGCCGGGGGCCTTCGCCTACGACATGATGTATGGCCCCACGGCGACCCCCTTTCTTCAGTGGGCAGAAAGCTGTGGTATTGGCGCCCGGGCCGATGGCTTCGGTATGCTCGTGGAGCAGGCCGCGGAAGCCTTTACCCTTTGGCGCGGCGTTCGCCCAAGCACAAAAGGCGTTCGGCGGTCCTTAAGGCCCGTGGCCCCTACCCCTAACGACAACACGCCCTAGGAGTCCCCATGGCCGCAGCGGCTGCCGTTGAACTATTGGATCTTTCGACCCTGGATCCGGAAACCTTTCCTGCGCGCCTCGAAGCCGTCCTTCAGGCCAACTTGGATAAAGTCGATGCGCTCGCGGAAGCCCCCCCGACCTGGTCGGCGATAATGGCGCCCTTGGAAGCCCTAGAAGCCGAGCTTTCCGCTCTTTGGGGCCCCTTACGGCACCTTAACGCCGTGAACAACAGCGAAGCCCTGCGCGCCTGCCACGACGCCTGCCTGCCGCTTCTTACTAATTATTTCAACACCTTAGGGCAGCATCGGGGGCTCTATGGCGCCTATGAAAAGCTCGCGGAAGCCAGCGCAGGCCCAGAGCCGGGGGCCAAGCGGGCCCTAACCCAGGCGCTTCGGGGTTTTCGCCTAAGCGGCATTGATTTGCCTTCAGAGCAGCAGGCGGAATATCGAGCGCTGACCCACCAGCTTTCAGAGTTAAGCAATCGCTTCACAAAAAACCTCCTCGATGCGACCGATGCCTTTTCCCTGGATGTGCAGGGGGCGGTCCTTAAGGGTTTGCCCGAGGACGTGCGCCAGCGGGCCCTCACCGAGGGGCAGGCAGGAGGCGGGCGCCTTTCGCTGAATACCCCCACCTATCTGGCGGTGATGACCTACGCCGAGGACCGATCCCTGCGCGAAACCTTCCACAAAGCGTGGATCACTCGGGCATCGGAACTGGGCGAGGGGGACGGCCAGTGGGATAACGCGCCCCTTATGGTGGAAATCCTCCGGCTCCGGCAGCGCCTCGCGGAGCTGCTTGGTTTTGAAAACTATGCCGAGCGCCAGCTGGTGGATCGCATGGCCGGGGATGCCCCCACCGTTCTCACCTTCCTTCAGGATCTGGCGCAGCGGGCCAAGCCCCAGGGGGAGCGCGAGTTCGAAGCGCTCGCGGCCTTTGCCAAGGCGGAGCTGAAACTGGAAACCTTGGCCCCCTGGGATGTGGCCTACGCCAGTGAGCAGCTGCGCAAAGCCACCTTCTCCCTGGATGCGGAGGCGCTCCGTCCCTATTTCCCCCTCGAGCGGGTGCTCCGGGGGCTCTTTCAGATCCTGCACAGCGTCTTTGCCATTGAACTGCTTCGGGAAACTGACCCCACGCCCTATCATCCTGATATCCAAAACTTTTCCGTGCGCCGGGACGGTAAGGTGGTGGGCCATCTCACCTGCGACCTCTTCGCCCGAAAGGGTAAGCGGGCCGGCGCCTGGATGGACGGTGTCCTCAGCCGCCGGCGCCTGGGCAACACGGTGGAGAACCCCCGGGCCTATGTGGTCGCCAACTTTGCCCCCGGGGGAGAGGGCACGCCGCCTCTGCTCACCCACGACGAAGTGCTCACCCTGTTCCATGAGTTCGGTCACGCGGTCCACCACCTCACGACCCAGGTCGACATCATGGACCTCGCTGGCATCAATGGGGTGCCCTGGGACGCGGTGGAGCTGCCAAGCCAATTTTTAGAAAACTGGTGTTGGACCGAAGCGGGGCTCAACGCCATCAGCGGCCACTATGAAACGGATGCGCCCCTTCCCGAGGCCTTCCGGGAGAATCTCCTAGCCGCTCGAAACTTCCAATCCGCCCTCGGGCTCATGCGCCAGCTCGAGCTTTCCCTCTTCGATTTTCGCCTCCACCAAACCGCCGTTACGGAGGTCGCCGACCTTCGCGCCGTGCTCGAGGCCGTGCGCCGGGAAACCACCGTGGTTCCCGTGGCCCCGGAAAATCGCTTCGAGAACAGCTTTGCCCATATTTTCGCTGGCGGTTATGCGGCGGGTTATTACAGCTATAAATGGGCCGAGGTGCTGGCGGCGGATGCCTTCTCCCGCTTTGAGGAGGCGGGCGTGATGAATCCAACGATCGGGGAGGCCTTTCGCCAACACATCCTCGAACGGGGCGGGAGTGAAGCGCCGGAAGTGCTGTTTGAGCGCTTCCGAGGACGTCCCCCCAGGATCGACGCGCTGCTGCGTCACTGTGGCATCGAAGGGGCGGGGACCACGCCGTGACCCTGCGCAAACGCTTTATTGCCGGCGCGGTCTGCCCCCGGTGCAGTGCTATGGACCGGGTGGTGATCCTTGAGGATCCCTCGGGCGCCGAACCTCCCCGGCGCGCCTGCGTCGCCTGCGACTTTGAGGAAGCCATGGCGCCCGCAGGGCCGCTGCCGCGGGCCCCTGCGGGAAAGCACGATCAGCCTCGTCCAGCCCCGGACACCAAGGCCCAGCCCCTGAAGTTCTTTCCGCCGCCAAAGCGCTCGTCCTAAGCGACGGGCTGCGCCGTCCCTAGGCTGGGGGGAGCGCTAGGCCCCCTCGGCCATAGACCCAGGCTAAGCTCACGCTCCGGGCGAGAAAGAAGAGGGCTAGGGCCGACCACAGCCCCGCGTTGCCATGGGGATAAAGGAGCAAGAGCGCTGGCGCGTAAATGAGCAACGCCGAGGCTAGCATGGTGTTGCGCAGCACATCGCTCTGCGTGGCACCAATAAAGACCCCGTCGAAAACAAAGGCCCCGGCCGCAAGCAGGGGGAGGGCGATGAGCCAGGGCAAGGCAGCCTCCCCGGTGATCGCAACGCGATCGATGTTCGTCAGCAGCGTAACGAGCTCCGGTCCAAAGGCCCAGAACACTGCGCTACTGGCCACCGCGCCACCAAAGGCCAGCTTCAACGCCAGCCATACCCAGGTTCGGGCTTCCTTAAGGTCACGCCGCCCAAGGGCTTGTCCGACCAAGGTCTCGCACCCGTGAGCAATGCCATCCAGACCATAGGAAACCGCCATGAAGAGATTCATGAGGAGGGCATTGGCCGCCACAACGGCGGTCCCCAGGCCTGCCCCTTGGGCGGTGAACACGGAAAGGCTGAGCAAGAGGGTCAAGGTTCTAAGGAAGAGATCGCCATTCATCCGAAGAAAACGGCCGTAGCCCTGACCGAAGGCCCGCCAGGGGACGGGGCCTGGCCAGCGCTTAAGCGCGGGACGGAGCTGGGAGGCCGCGAACAGCGCCCCAAGACCCTCGGCGAGGGCCGTTCCCAGGGCGACGCCGGTCCCCGCCATGCCCAGCCCAAGCACAAAAAACAAATCAAAGCCGATGTTTAGCACTTGAGTGAGAACGGTAAGAGCAAGGACCCGACGCGTCTCTCCGAGCCCAATAAGGGTCCCGACCATGACGTAGGTGGCGAGCACTGCGGGGGCGCTAAAGAGGCGAATCAGCGCATAGCGCTCGCCCTCCTCGGCAACCGCGCCGCGCCCATTCAGCCAGCCTAGGGCTTCGGGAATCAAAAAAGGCCCAAGAAGCCAACATCCCGCGGTGGCCATGGCGGCAACCCCCAAACCCTGGCCAAGCAGCGTGCGAAGGGCCTGCCCCGTAACCTCCGGCGCCTGGACGGAAGCGGCGCCGAGGAGCTGGGCCACCTGCCCCGTGGTCCCCATGCGTAAAAATCCAAAGCCCCAGTAGAAAAAACTAAATAAGGTGCTGCCCAGCACAACAGCAGCTAGATGTTGGGGTTCGGGCAGGTGGCCGAGCACGGCCGCATCGACCAGGGTCAGGGCCGGAAGGCTCAAATTTGAGAGCATCATGGGCCACGCTAGGGACCATAACGCCCCCTGCGTTGGGGGGGTGGCGGCGGTGGTCATCAATCTACAAACATTCTCCATCGCGCGACCAAGAAATTGATTATCAGAGCCTTTTGGTCGGATTTCGCCGGGGAAAAATCGCAGCCTTTCGTTGTTTTGAGCGGCCTCGCTGCTATAATCCCGCCCCGCGGGAGTGTGCCCTAGCGGGGCAGGAAACACCCGCCGGCCAAATCGGTCGACAACCATCCACGGGCGGTGGACGGTGCCTAGCACCGATGAAGGGGTAGGGGGAACGCCTGGATCTGCAGTCGGACATCCGTCAGCCTGCCGCCTTGCTATGACCCTACCTAAGACAGTATTCAAATCCCGAAGTCGAACAGACGGAGTTGTACCGCAATGATGTCGAAAATCAGCTCACTTGCGCGCGCCGTGCTCGCCTCCGCTTTTGCTCTGGCCGGCGCCGCTGCGGTTGCCGCGGAGTACAACATGCGGGTCGGCGTCACGGACGTCAGCCGCGAAATCCAAGAGCTTCACATGACCATCTTCTGGATCTGTGTGGCGATTGGCGTCCTCGTCTTCGGGGCCATGCTGGTGTCCATGATTCTCCACCGCAAGGCGGCGGGGGCGGAGCCGGCCACCTTCCACGAGAGCACCAAGCTCGAGCTTCTCTGGACCGTCATTCCCATCGTTATTTTGGTTGTGATGGCCTATCCGGCGACGGACGTGCTGGTGAAGATCTACGACACCGGCGGCGAAGACATGGTAGTGGAAGTCCGCGGGTACCAGTGGAAGTGGCAATATAAGTATCTCGACGAAGAGCTTAATGAGCAGGTGTCTTTCTTCTCGAATCTTTCCACGCCGCGTCAGCAGATCCTCGGTGAGTCTCAAAAGGGTGACAATTACCTTCTTGAGGTGGACAACGAGTTGGTGATCCCCACGGATACCAAAGTTCGCTTCCTACTGACTTCGAACGACGTCATCCACTCCTGGTGGGTCCCCGATTTCGGCCTGAAGC
>JAURCQ010000376.1 GCA_030828335.1 Gammaproteobacteria bacterium | reverse complement strand
GCTCTTCAAAGCGATCTTCCCGCGGGACGATGCCCTCGGCTTGATTGCGCTCTATGCTGATGGGCGATGGCTTGTTGTTCTGCTCCTCGGTACGGTCGGCGGCAAAGTCGATGTCAGGATCATTCGACTTAAGCGTGTAAGCACGAACGTCGGTGATCGCGATGTCAACGTGATCGGTGCCGTAAAACCAGGCTCGCCAAAACCAGTCCAAATCCACAGCAGAGGCATCCTCCATGGTGCGGAAAAAATCAGCGGGGGTGGGGCGCTTGAATTTCCAGCGCTGGGCGTATTCTTTGAACGCAAAGTCGAACAGCTCCCGGCCCATCACGGTCTCGCGGAGTACAGTGAGCGCGGCGGCTGGCTTGACGTAGGCATTGGGACCGAACTGCAAAATGGAGTCCGACTGGGTCATCACCGGCACCTGATTCTTGGAGGTCATGTAGCTGGGGATGTAGTCCAGCACGTTGGTGTCGTTGCGGAAGGCGGGGTAGTCCTCTTCCCATTCGAGCTCAGCGACGTATTCGAGGAA
>JAURCQ010000375.1 GCA_030828335.1 Gammaproteobacteria bacterium | reverse complement strand
AACTCGCGACGCGATCGCTGGTACCGAACTCGAGCAAATCGGACAACACATCACGCACCAGAGCCTCCGCGTCGGCCTCGATCAGTGCCGCAGGTAATTCCCGCACCATCACCATTTCCTCGCCAACAGGCTCTACCCAAACGCCGAGCGCTGCCAATTCCTCTGCCTGCTCAGCACAGATTGCCGCTTCTCGCGCAGAAACCGATAAGGTTTGCGGCACCAGCAACGGCTGTCGGGTAATACCCGTAGTGTCCCGGGCGCCTTTCAAGCGCTCATAGGTAATGCGCTCGTGGGCCGCGTGCATATCGACCAGCACCAAGCCGTGCTGATTTTCGGCCAGAATGTAAACCCCATGCAGCTGGGCAATCGCAAACCCGAGGGGCGGTATCTCCGCGGAACCCGCTGAAAACTCTGGCTGGGGGGCGCTACTCGTTCCAACGCCCCGTGCATAGTAGTGGCTGGCATCACCGCCGCCAGCGCCACTCAAACCTTTCAGATGGCGGGGTTCCAGAGACGATACAGGCGAGCCC
>JAURCQ010000374.1 GCA_030828335.1 Gammaproteobacteria bacterium | reverse complement strand
CCCTGGTGAAGCTGGGCGCCGTTCCCTTTAATGTGAATTACCGGTACCAGCCAGAAGAGCTGGTGTATCTCTTCAACAACGCCAATGCCGTCGCTGTTGTCCACGGCGCTTCGCTTGCGTCAGTTGTCGATGAAATAGAGGGCCGTGTGCCTTCCCTGCGCATGCGGATTGCGGTTGCAGACGTCTTCGATACGGGGAACGGTGCCTCGCTGGACTATGAGGCGCTTATTCAAAGTGCAGACCGACCCCAGCAACCCTTCCCGCGCTCTGAGGATGATTATCTGCTGCTCTATACCGGCGGCACCACCGGCATGCCCAAGGGAGTGATGTGGCCCCATCGCGCTTTCTTTTTTGCCTGCCTTGGGGGCGGAGGGTTGTTCCATCCGAGCGGGCCAGTGACACAGCCCCAGGATATTGCCGAGCGCGCGCAAAATGGCTACCAGCTGCGTATGCTCACGGTAGCACCACTTATGCACGGTGCCGCCATTTGGTCGGCACTGGCGGCGTTGCTCGGTGGTTTAACTCTGGTG
>JAURCQ010000373.1 GCA_030828335.1 Gammaproteobacteria bacterium | reverse complement strand
ACGGTCTCTCCACAGCAATCGCCGCGGGGGCTGCTACTCGGTCTGGAAATCGCCGATCAAACAGGCGACCAGGATGCGCTGGGTAGCTATGAGTTGGCATTGCGTAATCTGTACCCGGATTCCCTCGAGTACAGGGCCTGGATGGAGCGTCAGAGTCGATAACGAGTATTCGGTCTTGAAGCCGAATGCGAGAGGACAGTGGCAATGAACCAGCCTTCGCCTATAAAGCGCCGCGTGAGTAGACAGATTCAGGTAGGCGACGTGCCGATTGGCGGCGATGCCCCCATCGCCGTGCAAAGCATGACCAACACCGAGACCTGCGATGTTGACGCAACGGTCGCACAGATCCATGCCATTGCTGCCGCGGGTGCCGATTTGGTGAGGGTCTCCGTGCCCAGCATGGAGGCCGCTGAGGCCTTTAAAGAGATTCGCCTCAGAGCCGGGGTCCCCTTGGTGGCGGACATTCACTTCGATCACAAAATCGCGCTCAAGGTCGCCGAGTACGGTGTCGACTGTTTGCGGATCAATCCCG
>JAURCQ010000372.1 GCA_030828335.1 Gammaproteobacteria bacterium | reverse complement strand
AAGTGCCGGAGGAAAACATTCTCGGCGAACTCAACCAGGGCGTGCGCGTTTTGATGAGCGGCCTGGACTATGAGCGCACCGTGCTGTCCGGCGGCGCCACCGGCATCATGCAGGCCTGCCTGGATGTGGTGCTGCCCTACGTCCATGAGCGCAAGCAGTTCGGCCAGGCGATCGGCGAATTCCAGCTGATGCAGGGCAAGCTCGCCGATATGTACGTGACCCTCAACGCCAGCCGCGCCTACCTCTACCAGGTGGCGCGCAACTGCGACGCCGGCCACAGCAGCCGCAAGGACGCCGCCGGCGCCATCCTCTACTGCGCCGAGAACGCCACCCAGATGGCCCTGGACGCGATCCAGTGCCTGGGCGGCAACGGCTACATCAACGAATACCCCACCGGCCGCCTGCTGCGCGACGCCAAGCTCTACGAGATCGGCGCGGGCACCAGCGAGATCCGCCGCATGCTGATCGGCCGCGAACTGTTCAACGAGACCGCCTGAGCCATGCCCAAAATCATCAGCCAGCTCAACAAAAGCG
>JAURCQ010000371.1 GCA_030828335.1 Gammaproteobacteria bacterium | reverse complement strand
GGGCGATGCCAAGCCTTTCGCAGGTAAGTAGCATGGATGTAGGAAGGTGTCGCGAGTGATCTGAAACGCTTCTACAGTCAACTACCCCTTGAAAAACATCGTTATAAAACACATAGGGTACCCCTCCGGCGCCTCCGGGGGTCGACTCCGGGTCATGTTTGTACAATTGTCCTTAAAAGCATTGCCCACGTACAGGACACACGTGTGTTTTTATTGACGTAGGCGGGTGTTGTAGAGTCTCCATGGGTAGCCAGGCGGGCCGTCATGGAAGAAAATGCAATTTATTCTGACCGCCTGGCAGAAAATACCATGGCTTCCGCCTGGCTGCGCGCGCGAAGCGCGCGCTCCCAGGCAGTTTCCATGGTATTTTCTGCCAGGCGGTCAGAATAAATTGCATTTTATTCCATGTGTGGCCCGCCTGGCTACCCATGCAGACTCTACAACTCCCGCCTACGACAAGATCACTTGGCAAAAAGGACTCAACCAAACAGAACGAGAAGTCACCTCAGGACCGCGAAATCGCCGAGCAGGAAGAGC
>JAURCQ010000370.1 GCA_030828335.1 Gammaproteobacteria bacterium | reverse complement strand
CAAAAGGCGGGTCTTGGGGAGGTGGCCTGCGTGGTTGATGGCCTCCAGGGCCATGCCCCCGGTTAGAGAGCCATCACCAATGACGGCAACACTCTTGAAATCCTCACCGCGTTGATCACGGGCCAGGGCCATGCCCAGGGCGGCAGAAATCGAAGTGCTGGCGTGGCCTGCACCGAAATGGTCAAAGGAGCTTTCGCAGCGCTTGAGGTAGCCCGCAACCCCGTCTTTTTGACGCAGGGTGTGGAAATCCTTGTAGCGACCAGTAATCAGCTTGTGGGGATAGGCCTGGTGGCCCACATCCCAGACCACGCGATCCTTGTCGAGGTCGAGGGTCTGATAGAGGGCGAGGGTCAGTTCCACAACGCCCAGGCCAGGACCGAGGTGGCCGCCGCTGGTGCTCACCACCTCCAGGTGGCGTTCTCGGATCTGACGGGCAATGCCCTCTAACTCAGTGACGCTCAGGCCATGCAGCTGATTCGGATGCGTCAGCTCGCTGAGATGCATGCCTGCGGCCAAGATTGGGGTTCAGCCTACGCG
>JAURCQ010000369.1 GCA_030828335.1 Gammaproteobacteria bacterium | reverse complement strand
CGGGATCAGCTCCGGCTGACGAGCCGCGCCTTCGAGAAAGCGTCCACCCAGTACACCGATACCTACCGCCGCACCGAGTGCGCCCAGGCCCATCATTAAAGCGCCAGCGATATATAACAAGGCCGATGCCGTCAGTGCTGATTCCATGATTTTCTCCTAATAATTTAGAGTGTGTTAAATAGAAAGTTTAGTGATCTGTCTGCGACGCCATATCCAGGTACACGATGGTCAGCGTCATGAAGATAAACGCCTGCAAGGTGATGATCAGGATATGGAAAATCGCCCAACCCAGTTGCAAAATTCCACCCGATATCCCGAGCACCCAGCTACCGCCGTACATCAGGGCGATCAGGATAAAGATCATTTCCCCCGCGTAGAGGTTGCCGAACAAACGCAACGCAAGTGAAACGGGTTTTGCAATCAGTGTGACGCCTTCCAGCACGAGGTTGATCGGCATCATGAATTTGGGGAACGGATGAAACGCCAGCTCGGCAAAGAAACCACCGGGGCCTTTCATCTTGACGCTATAGTAAAGAAC
>JAURCQ010000368.1 GCA_030828335.1 Gammaproteobacteria bacterium | reverse complement strand
GCAGAATTAGCGTTGGATTACCCTTTACCCGCTGTGTTGATGGAATATCGAAGCCTCAGCAAGCTTAAATCGACCTATACCGACAAGCTCCCCGGAATGATTGATCCCAAAACTGGGCGAGTACATACCTCCTATCATCAGGCCGTAACGGCCACCGGGCGGTTATCGTCTTCGGATCCCAATTTGCAAAATATTCCAATTCGCACAGAAGAGGGTAGACGCATCCGACAAGCGTTTATTGCCGCGCCTGGCTGTAAGATTGTTGCGGCGGACTATTCGCAAATTGAGCTGCGCATCATGGCGCACCTCTCTCAGGATTCCGGTTTATTGGCCGCGTTTGCTGATGGCCTCGATGTTCACAGTGCTACTGCAGCTGAAGTATTTGCCGTTGATATCGAACAAGTATCGGTTGATCAACGACGCAAGGCGAAAGCGATTAACTTTGGTTTGATTTACGGCATGTCTGCTTTTGGACTCGCCAAGCAATTGGGTATTGGGCGTCACGAGGCGCAACAATATATCGACGTGTACTTTGCAC
>JAURCQ010000036.1 GCA_030828335.1 Gammaproteobacteria bacterium | reverse complement strand
AGGATGCGCTCCTGGTCTCCTGGAAGGGCCAAAGCATCGACCTATCCGGGACGGAGTTTCGCATGCTGGCCAAGCTCCTTCGCGCCCCGGGGCACGCGGTCAGCTACGAGACGCTCATCGAGCTCGGCTCGTTCATGGGCTCGGGCGGCATGATCGTGATGGACGAGGTCGAAGTGGGCGAGGACGCGTTGCTACCCGAAGTGCAGGGCCTTAAGGGCCCGTTCGGCTGTCTCAACCGCGCGCGCTACGGCATCAGCTGGGGCGCCCTCGGGGCGGCGGAGTTCTGCTGGCACGCTGCTCGGCGCTACACCCTGGATCGGCAGCAGTTTGGCCGGCCCCTGGCAGCCAATCAGTTGATCCAGAAGAAGCTCGCCGATATGCAGACGGAAATTGCCCTGGGCCTCCAGGCCTGCCTGCGCATGGGCCGGCTCATGGATGAAGATGCCTTGCCCGTGGAGACCATCTCCCTGCTCAAGCGCAATAACTGCGGCAAGGCCCTGGACGTTGCCCGCCTGGCTCGGGACATGCACGGCGGCAACGGCATCAGCGATGAGTACCATGTGATGCGCCACCTCGTGAATCTCGAGACCGTGAACACCTATGAGGGCACGCACGACATCCATGCCCTGATCCTCGGCCGGGCCCAGACCGGGCTCCAGGCCTTCACCGGCGCCTAAGCCCCCCCTTGGGGCGAAGGGGGCGCTTTTTGCGCCCCGCGGTGTGAGAAATCTCTCCGGGGCCGCCCAGGCCCCGATGTTTCCCCTAGGGTGACTTCCCGTTCCACGCTGGCCAGCGCCTTCTAGGGCTTGCTAGGGTGGACCATGCCATTGCGCAGCCCAGGGAGGGGAGACGCATGATTCGAGTTCAGCTGATCGCGGGGCAACGCCTCGTCCACATCGCCCTGAAAGCCCTTATCGAAGACGCCCCAGGCATGGACCTCGTGGCCCACGCCTTCACGGCCCAGGAGGGGCTCGAGCAGCTCGACCCGGCCCGGGCGACCCTTGCCGTAGTGGCTCATAGCCTGGAGGACGCCGATGGGGTGGAAACCATCCGCCGGCTCCAGCGCCAGCGTCCCCAGCTGGCTATCGTCGGCTTCGGGGAGCCGAGCGGAGGGCCGTTCCCACACCACATGCTCGATGCCGGGGCCACGGCCTACGTGAGCCTGCAGGCCGAGGAGCAGGAATGGATCGCGGCACTACGCCGGGCCCAGGTGGGGCAGCGCTTTCTCTCCGCCGATGTGGCCAGAAACCTCGCCTTCCATAGCCTAGAAGGGGGCGATCATCGAAACCCCTTTGCGCTCCTCTCCGGGCGCGAGCTCCAGGTGGCCCATATGGTGATGCGCTGTCAGCGGGTGCCGGTGATTGCTCGGGCCCTATCGCTTTCACCGAAAACGGTGAACAGCTATCGCTATCGCATCTTTGAAAAGCTGGCCATCGACAGCGATGTGCAGCTCACCTTGCTTGCGCTCGAGCACGGCTTGGTGAGCCGGGCCTCCCTAAAGGCGGAGATCGAGGCGGAAGCTGAAGCCTTAGTCTAAGATTGAGCTTCCCGGGGTTTAGCGATACCTTATAACGTTATCGCCATCCATTATGACAAGCCCCGGCGGCGATCCTGGCCGGGCACCCTTGGGAGGGGTTATGAAAAAGCTTTTGCTGGCGGTGCTGTTCTGCCTTGGCGGCGCAGCGCAGGGGGCGCAGGACTGGTCCCTGACCCTAGATGAGGCGCAAATGGCCGAGGCCGCAGGCCTCTACGAACAGAACTGCGCGCTTTGCCACGGTGAAGATCGCAGCGGCTACGCCGCGGACCACGCCCCGTCCCTGAAGAGCCCGCAGCTCCTCAGCACGGGCTTTCCGTCCCATCTGCGGGCGGCCATTGGCTATGGCCGACGCGGCACGGCCATGGCGGCCTACAGCGAAGAGATGGGCGGGCCCCTGTCCCGGGAGCAGATGAACATCCTCACCCGCTGGCTGGTGCAAGTTGAGGGCGTTGAGCCCTTGAAGCTCTCTGGCGATGCCGTGGAAGGGGACGCGCAGGCCGGTGCCCAAACCTACGGCGCGCTCTGCGCCAACTGCCACGGCGATCAAGGGCAGGGCGTGTATGCGCCGGCCATTGGCGATCAGTCCCTGCTGGCCAACGCCTCCGACGCCTTTTTGAAGTACGCCCTGGAGCACGGTCGGGACGGTACCCCCATGGGGAGCTACAGCAAGCTCCTCGGCGAGAAGGGCGTGAACAACGTTGTCGCCTACCTGCGTAGCCAGGCCTCGGGCTGGGCGCCCGATCCCATCAAGCTGCGCACGCCGCCGACGCCGGATCAGTACGTGCTGAACCCTGAGGGGGATGATCCGAACTTCACCATTCGCGTGGAGTACCAGGAGAAGCGCTACAAGAGCGACGGCCTCTACGAGGGCCGCTACGTTCCTGCCGCGGAGGTGGTGAAGGCGCTGGAAGAGAAGAAGCGCTTTATCCTCCTCGACACCCGGCCTGCCTCGTCCTGGCAGCGTAGCCACATCCCGGGTGCCGTGCCCATGCCCTATTACCGGGACAAGGAGCGGGCCACCGATCTCCAGCTCCCCGATCCTTCCGAGGGCGTCATGATCGTGGCCTACTGCGCCTGCCCCCACGCCGCCTCGGACTACGTGATCAACAACCTCCGGGAGCTCGGCTACCCGGCGGAGCTCACGGCGGTGATCGACGAGGGGATCCTCGTGTGGACCGCCATGGGGCTGCCCGTGGTGGCCGGCGAAAGCCTCGCCAGTAACTAAGTCGGGTGTCCCCCCTGGGGGCCTGGCCGAAGAAAGCGCCCGCACCCCGGGCGCTTTTTTTTTGTCCCAAGCTTTGTCACCGTGGGGGCTTTCCAGGGGAAGGAGGGAATCATGACCGAATGGGTTCGCTATGAAGTGCCGGCGCCGGGGGTGGCGCGCATTACGCTGAACCGGCCCGCGCAGGCCAACGCGCAGAATCGCCATCTGCTCTACGCCTTAAATGACGCGCTCGATCGGGGCGCGCAGGATGATGAGATAAAGGTGTTGCTCATCGCCGCCGAGGGACGTCACTTTTCCTCCGGGCACGATCTTTCTGGGGATGACGACGCGCCCTTCGAGGACGTCGCCCTCGGGCCCTGGGGAGGCTTCGATGCCCCGGCCATGGAAGGACACTGGGCGCGGGAGGAGGAGGCCTACTTCGGCCTGTGCTGGCGCTGGCGGAATATTCCTAAGCCCACGGTCGTCGCGGTGCAGGGCAAGGTGATTGCGGGAGGGCTCATGCTCGTTTGGCCCTTCGACATCGTGGTGGCCAGCGACGATGCCACCTTCCAGGATCCCGTGGTGGCCTTCGGGGCCAACGGCGTGGAGTACTTTGGCCACCCCTGGGAGTTTGGGGTGCGCAAGGCCAAGGAGCTGCTGTTTACGGGTCGCGCGATCACCGCGGAGGTGGCCCAGGCGCTCGGTATGGTCAATCGGGTCGTCCCCCGGGATACGCTGGCGGAGGCGAGCCTGGCCCTGGCAACGGAGATTGCCCAGCAGCCCGCCATGGGCCTGAAAACCGCCAAGGCCTCCATCAATCAGGCCCAGGACGCCCAGGGCTTTTTCAATTCCCTGCGAAGCGCCATGGGCCTTCAGCAGCTGGCCCATGCCCAGAACTACCTCGTGCACGGCATGGCCGTAGATCCTAGCGGAGCAGAGCGGGTGAAAGCCTTGGTGAAGGCGCCGCCCCTGGGGGCCCCAGAGGAACGCTAGGGGCGCGCGCTAGCAGGCGCGCGCTAGCAGGCGTGCGCTAGCAGGCGTGCGCTAGCGAAAGCGCTCCAGCCCCACGAAGGTGCCGCCGTTGCGCCGGGCCAGCTCGCGCATGAGGGTAGCGAAGCGCTCCCCCGTATCCTGGAACTGGGGGGGCGCGGCAAACTGCACGGGGAAGCCAACGCCGTGAATACGGACCCGGCGCTGCCCCGAGCTGTCGCTCCGGTTAATCCGATCCACCGTATCAATCACCGCCTCAATGGAGGCGCCGGTAAACTCATCGCCGAAAACGTAGAGGGAAATCTTTCGGTCCGGCGCCCAGAAGGTATTGATTGCCCGGGTAATGCCCTCCACCGGAGAGGAGTTGGAGAAGGGGCTCCAGCTGCGGATGCGGTCCGTGATGATGGCGCGCCGTCCCGGCGTATCGGGAATCCACTGCCCGGCGTAGCTGCTGAACATGTACTCCCCCATGTCATTCATCACCTGAATGCCCTTAACCTCCGGATAGACCTCCAGGGTTTCGATGAGCTTTTGCGTCATCAAATCCCAGGCGTAATTGAACATGCTGCCGGAGGTATCAATGATGAAGATGATGTATTCGCTGTCCGCGGGAATCCCGCCGACGAGATCATTGCGGGCTTGGTAGTTCTGTCCTAGAAGGCGCTGGAGGGTTTCCGAAAGCGACTGGCGGGCATCGGCCAGGGCGCGTCCTTCCTCCTGGGCGTTGGCGAGGGCCTCGGCGGCACGTTGCGCCTGAACCTGCAGGGCCGCTTCCGCCGCCTGCTGCGCGGCAAGTTCTTGCTTCAGCGTCTCCACGCGGGCCTGGGCTTCCGCTGCGGCGTCCTTAAGCGCGTCTCGACGGGCCTGAGCCGAAAGCACGGCCGTCTGCAGCGTGGCGGCGTCCCCGGCAAGGCCCTCGGCACTGGCCTCCGTGTCCTGGGGGGCTACGCTCTTGGTGATGATGAGGAGCAGGATGACTGCGCCAAAGCCGCAGGAGACGACATCCAGAAAGGCCAGGCCGCTGTCGGCTACATCCCGTCTTGGCCTTGCCATTAGGGCCAATCCTCCGCAGGGCTCATGAAACTCCCTCCGCGCTGCGTGGCGAGGCGCCAGTAGAGTGACGCGGCGAGGGGGTCCCCCTCGAGGGGCAGGAGAATGATTTGCAGGGGAATGGCCGGGGGCAGGGCCCGCACCGCGTCCTCGAAGAGCCGCCGGCGCTGGGCGCCGGTAATGGTCCCCCGGGGACTATCCCCGGGGCTTAGGGTGGGTAGCCCGTCGGTGATCAGAACAATGTTGTCCGGTGCGGGGCTTAGGCCCTTCACGGCTTCAAACACCGCTTCTAAGTTGGTGCCGCCTTGGGGCAGTAGGGCGAGGGCGCCTTCCGTGGCCTCCCCTAGGCGTGGATCGTTCACCGGCAGCCAGGTACCTTCCGTGCCCGGGAGGGTCGGTTCCCAACCCTCGCTGAAGGCGTAGAGCTGAAACGCGCTGGTGAGGGGCAGCTGGGAGACGAGCCACTCCTCCGTGCCCTTGGCGCGCTGCCACTTGGGCGCCGCCTGCTGCGCTTCCGGGGCCATGTTCCGCAGGCGAAGCACGTTGACGATGGTGTCGTCGAGCATGCTGGCAGAGCGATCGAGGAGGATCAGGATACGCTCCCCCCCCACCCGAAGCCCCGTGAGGTACTGGCGTTGCCCGTCGCCCTGAATGCTTCGCGCGGCGGTCCCCTGTTGGTCGTCTCCGAAGCGGCCCTGGCTATCGACCTCCGCCTGGAGCGTCTCCACGGCCTTGGCGAGCTCCGCGGCCTCTGCGGTCGAGGTCTCGGCTTCTTCCAGAAGCGCTTGCACCCGGGCCTGCTCTGCCTCGAGGCGCGCCTGCTGGGCGGCCTGGGTTGGGGTAAGGGTTTGGGCTTCCGCTTCCAGGGCTGCGAGCTGCGCCTTCAGGGCCGCCTGCGCCTGCTCCGCGTTTTTTAAGTCCTGCTCGAGCTGGCTCACGGCGGTGGTGAGGGGTTCGGTGACGGCCGCGCGGCTTTCCTCAATGCCATGCTTGGTGATCAGGAATACGAGCACCACGGCGCCAAAGCCGCAGGACATGATGTCGAGGAAGGACAGGCTGAAGGGCGTTGCCCCGCGTTGTCCTCGCTTAGCCATCAGCGGCCTGGACGTGAATCAGCCGCAGGGGCAGGGCGCCCGCCCCCAAATGGACGGTTTGCCCGAGGGCCAGGGGGAGGGGGCCGGAGAGGGGTAGGCCTTCCAAGTGGGCCGGCGCCTCGGGAATGAGGCGCCAGCCGGCTTCGCTGTGCTCCAGGTGCCCGAGCGGGGGTAGGCCAAGGGCCTTCGTGGGCCCCTCCGCGCCGCCCAGGGGAAGGATCGCCTCTCCCGCCAGGGGCAGAGCGAGCCAGCCCAGGAGCACGTGGGTGGCCCGGGCCGTGGCGGGCTCCTCGCCAGCGGCCCCGGGAGCGGCGCTGGGGGTGGGAATGGGGGCCTCCGGCAGGATCCGGGCCGGCGCCTGTCGCAGGCCCGCCTCGTTCTGGGCCGAGACGGTCAGGGTGGTCAGATAGCTGAGGGCGCCCACGGTCCCCCGCAGCGCCTGTCCCTGCGCCTTAAGTGCAGCCCATAGCTGCGCGCCGCTCAGCGGCTGAAGGGGCTGGCCAAGGCCCTCGGCAAGGTGCGCAGCGAGGCCCGGGAAGCGGCCAAGGCGTTCGTGGAGCCAAAGCGTGCCCTCGGGAAGGGGCTGGGCGTTAAGGGCCTCCAGGAGCGCGTCGTAGCGCCCCTTCACCTTCCTCAGCAGCGCACCGCGCTGGAGGGTTAGGGCGAAGCGCTGCCCGTTGATCGTGAGGGCGGCCTCCGGCGTCTCACCGCGGCCCAGGGCCTCAAGCCAGCCTGGCAGGGCATCAAAGAGCGCCTGCTCGCTCGCGCCGGTATGGAGGGGGTCAAAACGCGTTTCCGCCACGAACTGATCGGCAATGGCGCTGAGCCAGGAGTCCTCAAGGTCCGTGAGGGCCGCCGCGGGCAGGGTCGAAACCCCGGTGCGCTCCAGCCGCTCAGGGTGCTGGGTAAAGGTACTCACCAGGCCCTGGTGCAGGCCGCCGTCGACGACCGCATGGTGCCCCGGGGCGAGGGGGCCGGCCCCCGCCAAGGTGAGCAAGGCGCTATCGATGAGCCCTACGGCGTCGAAGGCGCAGGCGTCGGCGATGCCGAGAAGCAGAGCAAGCTGCTCCCGATTCCAGACGCCGGGCACGGCGAGCACGGCCTCCCCGGAGGGATCGGCGCCGGCCTGCCACAGGCTCTGGAGCTGGGCATGGATGAGATCGGCGTGGGTGCGCGCCCGTTCCAGGGGCTGGGGCAGGGGGTCCGTGCTGAGCCGATGGAAGTGCTCGTTCATCACCTTCGCCGGCTCCCGCCGGACCCAGGCCGCGGCGGCGCGCCCAAGGAGTAGGTCCTGGCCCTGGACCAGGGCCAGCCCGGGCTCGCACTGCTCCTGCCCGGCCCCGGTGCGGAGCCGAAGGCCGCCGTCGTTGAGCTCGAAAGCCGCTAGGGTCATGTGCGCACCTGGAGATGCTGGATCAGCTCCCGGTCCGCGTAGCTATGCGCTTCAAGCACGAGGCGCTCCTGGAGCAGCTGCAGCTGGTGGACGAGGAACATGATGAGGATGCTGATCAAAAGGGCGACAAAGGTGGAGTTAAAGGCCACCCCCAGGGCTTCCGTGACCCCCGTGATGTCCCCTTGCACGGCCTGGTTGGCCTGGCTCAGCGCGTCCCCGATGCCGCGGACGGTGCCAATGAACCCGATAGAGGGAATGGCCCAGGCGATATAGCGCACCATGGACAGTTCGGAATCGAGGCGCTCCCCCTCGGCGTCGCAAACGTTGCGGACCGCTTCCGAGACATCTTGGACATTTCGCGTGGCCGCGAAGCGCTGGAGGGCCGCGCTTAGAGCTCGGGGTAGAAGGGCCCCTTGCTGCGTCGGCGCTAGGTTTTGGAGGGGGCGAAGATAGGTCCGCACGTCCTCAGGCAACACGCTCATGCCCGGGGTGACGGGGAGGAGCTTTTGCTCCAGCAGGGCGCGCTCCCGCAGGCCCGATCGCGCCTTGTAGCCCATGATGGCCATGGCCCAGAGCATGAGAATGAAGCAGGCCTCTTGCTCGAAGTCCCGCAGCACAACGGCAAGGTGCCGCTCCGGGACGTAGTTTTCGTCCGCGGCGGCCGCGGCGCGCTGCTCCGTAAGCAAGGTTTCCGCTTCCGGACGAATGGCCGTCACGTAGATGGCGTGCACAAAGAGCGCCGCAAACAGCAGGGCGAAGAGCTGATAGGCAAATTCACTGCGTAGCGTATCTCGCATGGGCGGTCCTAAATATCCTTGGGAAAGGCCACGGCGCGATCTTCAGAAACTTGCTCCGTAGGGATAAAGCGGCGCGGCGGAGTGCCGGCGGGCTTCGCCGGCGAGGTGGGTTCCGCTGCTGCGGGCGTGCTTGCCGGGGCGGAATCCATGGCTTTTGCAGCCTCTTCCGCGCGGGCTTGGCTGGTCGCTGCGGGAGCGTCGTCCGCGCTCGCGCCCTGGGCCTGCGCCGCAAGCCCGAGCGCGGTGAGCGCCAAGGCGAGGGTCAGGCTGGCCTGAAGCCCTTGGGGCCTGCGGAACAGCGTCACGGCGTAGCCTCCTGAGGTTCAAACCACCGGGCGATGCGGAAGCCCAAATCCTGGCGCTCGTCTTCGCCGTAGTCGCGAAAGGCGAGGCGCAGGTCCACCAGCTGGCCGTGCATCCAGCTAGCGCCGCGGATCACATGATAGCGCCCCCGGCCGGGGCCGAGGGGATCCTGTCCCTCGGCGCCAAGGACTTCTTCCGTCGCGCCGTAGAAGTCGTTGATCCACTCCGCGACGTTCCCGCCCAGATCGAAAAGGCCAAAGCCGTTGGCTTTGAAGGTGCCCACGGGGGCCGTTGCGAGATGGCCGTCGAGGTAGCCCGGAATGGTGCGGGCGAGAAGGTGGCGCACCGTATCGTCGGCGTAGTTGCCCTGACGATTGGCTTCCGGGCTGCGGCTGTCCCCCCAGGGGAAGCGGCGCGGGGGGGCGCCTTCGTCCATGCGCGCGGCAAAGGCCCACTCGGCCTCCGTGGGCAGGCGATAGCCCGTGGCGTCGGGATCAAAGCCCGTCACCTCGTCGCCCTCAAGGGTATAGACCGGGGGTAGGCCCTCCTGGTCCGAAAGCCAGTTGCAGTAGCGCACGGCGTCGAGCCAGCGCACCGAGACCACGGGGTACTCCGGTTCCTCCAAGGTGGTGCCCTCAAAGTCCCCGGAGCGGTGCTTGGGGTTGAAGCGCTGGAACTGGGCGTTGGTGACCTCGTGGGTGCCGAGGTAGAAGGGGCGTGTCACGGTGACCTCGCGCAGCACCTCGTTGGCGCGGCGCCCGGGCTCCCGGCGTGAGGCCCCCATGGTGAAGGCGCCGCCCCGCAGGAGCTGGAGCGTTTGCCCGTCAGGGGCCGTGAGGGTCGGCTTCATGGCTGCGCGCCGCGCTTCCGCAATGGTCAGCAGCGAAACCTCCAGGGCCTGGGGGAAGCCCGGCCGCGGGGTGACGGTGCGCTTGAAGGGCACATAGCCTGGCTTGCTGATCTCGATAGTGACCGGGCGCGCCGGAAGCTGAAAGAGGGGGCCGGCGTCCGCGGGGGGCGCGCCGTCAAGGCGCAGGGTGGCGTCCGCTGGGGCAAAGCTCAGGCGGAGCTCGCCCAGTTCCGGTTCCAGCACCAGAGCTCGGGTTACGGTCCCTCGGGCGGGGGCCGTACCCGCTTCCCGATGGGGCCGGTAGCCCGCCTTGAGCACCTCAAGGCGGTAGGGCGCCCCTGGCGTCAGGGCCAGGGTGAGGGGCGTGGCCCCCACGGGGCGCCCGTTCAAGGTTACTGCCGCCCCCGCCGGTTCACTTGCCAAGCGCAGCTGCACCGGAGCCGGAGTGAGGGTCAGGGGCTCCAGCGATTGGTCCTGTCTTGGCGCTGCCAGCACCGCAAGGCGCCGGGGGCTGTAGCCGTCGAGCTTGAATTCCAGCGTATGGGGACCAGGAAGTACGGGCAGGCGCGCAGGCGTCTGGCGTCCCGTCGGTTCCCCGTCGATCCAGACCTCGGCCCCGTCGGGGTCCGTTTCCAGGACCAGTTCGGCCCAGCGTCGCTCTAGCTGCACCAGGGCGGTTTGGGTGCGGCCGCGGCCGGCTACGACCAGGGTGAGGCTTTGAGGCTCGTAATCCTTCGCGCGCACCGTTAGGGCCTGGGGACCGGCGGGGAGGGACAGGGGGCTCCCGTCGGCGCGCCGTATTTGTCCGTCAGCGAGCACGATTTCCCCGTCGGGTAGGGCCCTCCCGGAAACGCCCTGGACCTCGACGGTCACTTCGCCGGCCGCAGGCTGGAGCGTTAGCCGGACCTGCGGTGGGCTACCGGCTTCCACGAGCAGGGGCTGGCGGTAGGGTTCGTAGCCGGGCGCCGTGGCCCGTAGGGTGTAGGTGCCGGGGAGGACCAGGTAGCGGTCCGCGAGGGTGAAATAGGGGCCTCCGCTGAGGCTCACGCTGGCGTCCCGGGGAGTGACCTGCACGGTCAGCCCCTGGGCTAGGAACACAAAGGCCAGGGGCAGAAGCAGGAGCGCTGCAAACCAGGGCCAGCGCCGGCGCCGCCGCGGCGCCTCCGGCGGGGGCGGCGCCGCGCCGGGAACGTAGGGGCTCGGGGCAATGGGCTTACTGGTCATGCTAGATGCGGTCCCGGCAAACCACGGCGATGGCCGGGGGCGCGGCCTCGAGAGGGACGGTAAAGGTGACGCGAACGTCGCGATAGCCATCCCGGGAGCCCAGCGCCACGTAGTTCCCCGGGCGCAGCACCAGCGCCTGCTCCGTGAGGGCGCCAAGGTGACGCACCTTTAGGACCTGCACGGTGGTTTTGCCATCGGATTCAAGGCGTATGGTGCGGGGCGTTTCCGCCGCGGCCAAGCGGGCCCGAAGGGCTTCCACCTGCTGCGCGAGGCGCGGCTCGACGCTGAGGAAGGGGTTTGCGAGGGCAAGGGTTTCCCGGGCGTGGCGAAGCACAGCATCGCTCGGATCCTTGCCGAGGGTCCGCTCTGCCTCCGCGAGGGCGCCCGCGAGGGCCAGCCGGTCGGTCATGGCCTGCCGTCCGGCCTGGGCGAAGGCCAAGGTGCCATCGAGGGCCAGGGCCGCTTCGTAGTGGGCCAAGGCGTCGCCGAAGGCTCCGGCGCGGCGTGCCGCCTCGGCTTGATTCCGGAGCGCCGCGAGGCGCGCCTCCAGGCGCTCGGTCGCGACCAGCGCCAGCCCTTCCTCCGCTGCAGCGGCGCCGCCATCGAGCTTTAGCGCCTCTTTAAAGGCGCTTTCCGCGCTGGTGTAATCCTGGCGGGCGAGGGCGTCATAGCCGTCCCTAAGGGCGGCCTCCAGGGCCTGGCGCCGCCGCTCCTGGTTGAGAGTCTCGCTCAGCCGGGCCACCCCCGGGGCGTCCCCATCGAGGCCCCGAGCCTCCTCAAGGTGGGCGTCCGCCGCTGCCCAGTCTTCGTTGGTGAGGGCAATTTCAGCCCGGGCCAGGGCGTCGAGCACGGCGGGCCGCAGCTCAGCCCGACGCAGGCCCTGCTCCGCCTCCTCTCGAAGTGAGGCGTTGTCTCCTGCCATGGCCCGGAGCAGGGCATAGGCAGTCTCCGCCTCGGCGGACGCGTTGGCCTTGAGCCGCGCTGCCGCTTCCGCGGCCTGCGCCGCTTGCCGGGCGGGGAGGCTGGCCCAGAGGGCTTCCGCCCCTTGAAGAGCCGCCTCGTAGGCCCTGAGAGCGACCTCAAGTTCGCCGGCGAGGAAGGCCGCATCTCCCGCCTCCGCCTGCTGCGTTACGGCAGCCAGCTCACCCTTTGCCCAAAGGGCCGCGCCGTGATCCTCCAGTTCCGTGCGCCGGGCAAGGAAGCGGCGCAGCGTGCCCTGAGCGGCCTCCCGCGCCGCCTGGGTGGCCGCATCGGCGAAGGGTGCGGGAGTTGGTGCGAGGACCTCGGCGCCCGGGCTCGCAGTCTCCGGAGCGGGTCCTTCCTGCCCTTGGCTGGGGCGAGGCGCCTTAGGCGTCGGGCTCAGCTGCCCAAGCAGGAAAAAACCGCCCACCCCAAGGGCCAGGGCCAGCCCTGCAAGCACCGGCGCCGAGGGACCGAAGGCGCTTTGCCTCTGCGCCGGAGGCGATTCCGGCTGCGTACCCGCCAGGGTGACGGGCGCTGGGCGGATAGGATCTTCCGGGGTGGGACGGTTAGCCATCAGGGCCCCGCGGTGCCGAGTTCAGCCCGATAGAGCTCACCCAAAATCGTTCGCCATTTGTCATATTGCTCATCGACGGTGCCCGTTAGGGTGTAGGTTTGCTCGTCCAGGGCGAGGACCTGGGGGGCCACCACGGCCTCGAGGTTGCTTGCCAGCTCGCGGATCGACTCGAGGTGCATGCTGGCTTCCACCCGTTTATCAAGGCCCGATTTTAAGGTCACCGCGCCCCCGGCTACACCCAGGGCCCCGGCGTAGCGGGCGGCGCCATCATCGGAGGCCATGGCAGCGATGCCGCCGAGCACGGCCACGGCACCGACGATGGTTCGATTCCGCGCCTGGCGCTGAAGTTCCGCAAGGGCCAGGGCCTCCTCGTAGCTGAAGGCCCGGAAGTCTTGGTAGGCGGGGGCCATGGCCGTCTCAAAGCCCCGGTAGTACTGATCAAGCGTGTCGAGAAACAGGTATTCCCGCTCTCGGACGCGATTAATCCGGGTCATCATGCTATCTCCCTCCGCCGGGAGGCGACGCAGGGTGCTCCGTCCATCGGCGCTCGTGCTGAGATAGGCCTCAAAGCGTTCCGGAGCGAAGCTTTGGGCAAAGCGCATCTTGCTAAGGAGTCGCAGGCGCTCCAAGCGGTCGTCGCTGCGCTTTCTGAGGCTCGTGGCCAAATCGTTGGCGAAGCGGACGTAGAGGGGCTGAAAGGGGTCCTGCCCCTGGGGCGCTTCGGGATCGTAGGCGTATTTGCTGGTCCGATAGCTATAGGTGTTTTCCACCCACACCTCGCCGCTCGCGTCCGTGGCCTTCAGGGCCAAGCTCAACGCTTCCCCGTCCGATGCTTCGATCTTGCCCTCGATAACGAGGTCCACGGCCCGGCTTTCCCGGGGGATGAGGCGCACGGCGCCCCAGTTACCGCTGTTTTCAAGGGTATTGCGCAGAACCCCGGGGAGGTAGCGCGCCTCAGCCTTGCGGACGTCCGGTTCGATGCCGAGCTTTTCTCGCTCCTCAAAACCCTCGGGGATATTCGGATCGAACAGGAAGATGCCTACGTCGAGGAGGACGTGTTCGGCGCGCTCCGTCACCTGAAGCTCGGGCCGCTCCACCCGCTTCACCGTGGTCGACACGCAGCCGCCAAGCAGAAGGAGAAGAAGGGGTAGGGTTAGAAGGCGCATGGGGGCTCCTAGGCTCCGTTAGCTTTATAGCGTCGATACTCTTCCCACAGCTTCTCCCGGAGCGCGGGATCCTGCTCCGCCATGGCCGCTTCCCGCAGCTGGCGGGCGATCACGTCGTCATCGGAGGCATCGGCGAACTCCTCGGGAATCTCAACCGGACCCGTGGGGCCCGTGCTGGGGGTAGCTTCTGGCACCTTGCCGCCGCCACCCTGGCCGCCCCGGGGTTGCTCTGGGGGTAGGGGGGCGGGGCGCCGGCTCGACGCGCTGGCCTGCTCCGATCCTGCGGCTCCGCCAGCCTCGGCGGGCTTGGCCGGCTCGGGAAGCCGATCCCCCTGGGCAAGCACCGGGCCTCGCTGTTCGAGAATCATGCCATCGAAGCTCTCTAAGGCGCGCTCCAATTCGGCTTCGAGGGAATCCACCGCATCGGCGGTCCCCGACGGGCCGCTGCTGCCGCTGGAGCCCGCCGTGTCGTAAACCGTTTCATAGCTTTGGGCGCTGCTCGCGCCGCCGCTGTCCCGCTTAATCCAGCCGTCGTCTTCACCATTGCCTCCGCCGGTGCCGGGGGCGGACTCGGGTGCTTGCCCCGTGCCGGCGGTCGCCCCCGTAGGGCTTCCCGCAGGGTTTCCGGCAGGGCTGCTGCCCTGGCCCTCGGGCGCTGTCCCCTCGGCCCCTCCGGTTGTCGCTCCGGCCGTGCTCCCGGAGCCCTGGTCTTGCGAACCCTCCACGATGGGACCGCCGGGCTGCGTCCCTTGCTGGGCTTCGACGTCCTTGAACACGGACCAAACGCTATCGAGTACACCGTTTCCCTCGGCGCTGCCGCTGCCGTCTCCGGGCGCGGTTCCCGTTCCCGCCCCAGCGTCCGTACCTGTGGTGGCGCCGGTACCCGGGTCACCCTGGGTGCTACCGCTGCTCGATCCGCTGCTCGACCCCGAGCTCGGGCTGGGGAGGGAGCCTCCGGCGCTGCCAGCCGAGCCAGACGAGCTCGACGAACTGGACGAACTGGACGAACTGGACGAGCTGGACGAGCTGGACGAACTGGACGAA
>JAURCQ010000367.1 GCA_030828335.1 Gammaproteobacteria bacterium | reverse complement strand
AATCTGGAGAAGCTTGTTTTAGAGGGCAAATTCCGGGAAGACCTGTTCCATCGGCTCAATGTGATTCGGGTACACCTCCCGACTCTTGCCCAACGCAAGGAGGATATTCCCAAACTGGTTCACTATTTCCTGCACAAGGCCGCCAGAGAACTCGATGTGGAAGTGAAAACCGTCGACAGCGAGGCCGAGCGTTTTCTGAGTCAGCTTCCATGGCCCGGCAATGTGCGCCAGCTGGAAAACACCTGCCGTTGGTTAACTGTGATGGCCGCGGGCCGGGAAATACTGTTGAGTGACTTGCCGCCAGAACTCCTTCAACCTGTCGCCGAAAGCAACGGCCCTGGCCAGAATAACTGGCAGAGCATTCTGGCGGAGTGGGCTGGCAAAAAGTTAGCATCGGGCGAGTCGAACGTGCTTCGAAACGCACTCCCGGAATTTGAGCGGATCATGATCGAGGCGGCTCTGGCACATACCGGCGGCCGTCGAGCAGAGGCGGCGGAAACCCTGGGGTGGGGGCGAAACACCCTCACCCGAAAAATAAAGGA
>JAURCQ010000366.1 GCA_030828335.1 Gammaproteobacteria bacterium | reverse complement strand
TCGCCTCGGCGTTCGCGCCGATCATCTCGGGTGTGCCCGGGACACCGATGATCCCGCGCTCATGAAGCTCCATCGCGAGGTTGAGACCGGTTTGGCCACCGAGGGTTGGCAGCACCGCGTCGGGGCGCTCCCGTTCGATGACGCTCGCCAGCACCTCCCAGGTGAGCGGCTCCACGTAGGTGGCGTCGGCGAAGTCCGGGTCGGTCATGATCGTTGCCGGATTCGAGTTGGCGAGCACCACCCGGTAGCCCTCCTCTCGGAGTACCCGGCAGGCCTGCGTTCCCGAGTAGTCGAACTCGCAGGCCTGGCCGATCACGATCGGACCTGAACCCAGCAGCAGGATGCGACGCAAATCCGTGCGACGGGGCATGAGCAGGTATCCGCGGCCAAACCTGGCTAGCCTCTCATGGCGGCGAGATCAGCGTTGTGCCAGCTGACCTGAGCCTTCTTCCCGCCGTGGCTAGTGTTGAAACCAAGCACGAGGTGACATCTGCATGAGCGAACTCCAGCGCCTGAAGGGGCTGCTGCCCCCTGAGATGCAGAGCT
>JAURCQ010000365.1 GCA_030828335.1 Gammaproteobacteria bacterium | reverse complement strand
AATTGCAGCAGTTAAAGTCGTTTTACCGTGGTCGACGTGTCCGATTGTTCCAATGTTACAATGCGGTTTATTCCTGTTAAACTTTTCTTTTGACATCTTATTTATATCTCTCCTAATTTATAATTTTTCCGTTCTGGAGCGGGTGATGAGAATCGAACTCACGCAACCAGCTTGGAAGGCTGGAGTTCTACCACTGAACTACACCCGCGTAAAGGGGGTATTTACCTATTTGGGCTTTGAATTCAAGTGTTTTTATGGTGGAGGGGGAAGGATTCGAACCTTCGAAGACCGAAGTCAACGGGTTTACAGCCCGCCCCATTTGACCGCTTTGGTACCCCTCCAAGTATAATCTTGCAACGAAAAATTAGGTATATAGTAAACTTTTTTTATGGCAAATAATTTTTTTTGGATTGGAGGCTTACACCCAGTAGATGAGGCAATAAAAAATAAAAGAAGAAATGTTTTAAAAATCTTAACTACAAATAAAGATATTAATATTTACCATAGAGATAATAAAATTCTTGAGATATGTGAAAAAAATAAAAT
>JAURCQ010000364.1 GCA_030828335.1 Gammaproteobacteria bacterium | reverse complement strand
GCAAGCCTTCCGGAATCGATGCCGTGGTGCTGTCGACCCAGCACAGCAAAGCATCCACCCAGGATGAGCTGCGGGAATTGGTGATGGAAGAAATCATCAAGCCCGTGTTGCCGGCCGCGTGGCTGGACGACAACACCCGCTACCACATCAACCCCACCGGCGCTTTCGAAATCGGTGGCCCGGTTGGCGACTGTGGTCTTACCGGTCGTAAAATCATCGTCGATACATATGGCGGTATGGCACGTCATGGTGGGGGCGCGTTTTCCGGCAAGGATCCATCAAAGGTGGACCGTTCGGCTGCCTACGCCAGCCGCTATGTGGCGAAAAATATCGTTGCCGCCGGCCTCGCCGACCGTTGCGAAATCCAGGTCTCCTACGCCATCGGCGTGGCCGAGCCGACATCCATCTCGGTTCGCACATTCGGCACCGGGAAACTTTCTGATACAAAATTGACGGAACTGATCCGCGAACACTTCGATCTGACGCCCTATGGCATTCTGACGATGCTCGATTTGATCAAGCCGATCTACAAACAGACCGCTGCTTAC
>JAURCQ010000363.1 GCA_030828335.1 Gammaproteobacteria bacterium | reverse complement strand
GGAGGTCTCTCGCAACCTGACGCTCGACTACCTCAAAACGCGGCGCCAGTTCGGACGCGCGATCGGTGATTTCCAGGCGCTGCAGCACCGCGCCGCGCTGCTGATGGGCGAAGTGTCCATGAGCGACGCTCTGGCGATGCAGGCGCTGGACGCCTGCGACCGCAACGCCGACGACGCCGAGGTTCAGGTGCTGGCCGCCAAGGCCAAGGCCGCCCGGGTGGCGCTGCTGGCCGGCCAGGAAGCGGTGCAGATGCACGGCGGCATCGGCATGACCGATGAATTCGACATCGGCTTTTTCCTCAAGCGCGCCCGCGCCGGCGGTGAAACGCTGGGCGACGCCAACTACTGCGCGGACCGTTTCGCTGCTCTGCGCGATTACTGAGAGGGAGATTTTATAATGTCCAAAAACAAGCTCAGCGTGGACGAACTGAAAGCCAAGGTGGACCAGGACCTGGGCACGTCCCGCTGGTTTCCGGTGACCCAGGAGCGCATCGATCAGTTCGCCGACCTCACCGAGGACCCGCAATGGATTCACATCGATCCGGAGCG
>JAURCQ010000362.1 GCA_030828335.1 Gammaproteobacteria bacterium | reverse complement strand
AAAAAAGGGATATTACAGGGAAATCTTATGGATGCATTGCACGACTTGCTTTTGGGGGTGATCGATATCGCCGCCATGATTCTTGCGACGCTGGTGCTTTTGGGACTCGTAGCAGTAGTTGTGTTGTATGTCATCGATGTAAATCAATCCGAACAGGCCATACGCCGCAACTATCCAGTAATCGGTCGACTCCGCTACTTTTTTGAGCACATGGGTGTGTTCTTCCGCCAGTATTTTTTCGCCATGGATCGGGAAGAGCTGCCGTTCAATCGTGCCCAGCGCTCATGGATCGCCCGCGCAGCGAAAAATATCGATTCTACTGTTGCCTTTGGTTCTACCAAACCGATCCGAACGCCCGGCCAAATTCTGTTTCTCAACAGCATGCTCCCCACGCTCGACAGTGAGGCCGAGAGCCTTGAACGGAAACCCATTACCTTTGGGGAGGGCTACGCAAGACGTCCTTACAGCACCTATTCAGTTTTCCATATCTCCGCCATGAGCTACGGCGCGCTCTCGGCACCCGCGATCAGCGCCTTGTCGCAAGGCGCC
>JAURCQ010000361.1 GCA_030828335.1 Gammaproteobacteria bacterium | reverse complement strand
GTTGAGCAGTAGCGTCATCCGCCGAAGTCGTCGAGGAAGATGTTCTCGCGCTCTACACCCAGATCCAACAGCATCTTGATCACGGCGGCATTCATCATCGGTGGGCCACACATGTAGAACTCGATCTCGTCGACGTTGTCGTGGTCCTTGAGGTAGTTGTCGTGCAGGACCTGGTGGATGAAGCCGGTGTAGCCTTCCCAGTTGTCCTCGGGCATCGGGTCCGACAGCGCCACGTGGTAGCTGAAGTTCGGGAACTCCTTCTCGATGGCCTCGAAGTGATCCGTGTAGAACATCTCGCGCTTGCTGCGCGCGCCGTACCAGTAGCTGACCTTGCGGCCGGTCTTGAGCGTGTGGAACAGGTGGAAGATGTGGCTGCGCAGCGGCGCCATGCCGGCACCACCGCCGACGTAGATCATCTCGCGCTCGGTGTCCTTGATGAAGAACTCGCCGTAGGGGCCCGAGATCGTCACCTTGTCGCCCGGCTTGAGCGAGAAGACGTAGGACGAGCAGATGCCCGGCGGCAGGTCCATCTGGCGCGGCGGCGGGGTCGC
>JAURCQ010000360.1 GCA_030828335.1 Gammaproteobacteria bacterium | reverse complement strand
GGGCGAAGAGGGCGGCGTGGGGGTCGGCGAGGCGGCGGGCGAGGAGGGCGAGCCACTCGCGGGTGAGCCCCCGGCGTCGACCCCCTCCTCCCCGGCGAAGGAGACGAGGATCTTGCCCCGGACGTCGGCGGCGGCGCGGGCCGGGGGGCCGACGAGGCCGCGGAGCGAGTCCTCGAGCACCGTCTCGCGGCGGAGGCGGAGCTTGAGCGGGGCGGCGGAGCCGTCGGCGCCGGCGCCGGCGCCGGCGGCCGCCGCGCCCCGCCCCGCGTCTGCCGTCCAGGCCTGGAGGGCCGCGAGCCGCGCCTCGGCGCCGCCGAGCGCCGCGACCGTGCGCGTCCGCAGGTCGGCGAGCGCGTCGTCGAGACCGTCGACCGCGTCCTGGAGGGATGCGCGGGCGCAGGCGTGGCGGGCGGCGCGGCGGGCCGCGGCGGCCGCGGGGGCGAGGTACTCCGTCGTCGGGAAGTCGGCGGCGACGAGCGAGGTGCCCCGGGCGGCCCGTTCGGCGAGCTGGACGGCGACCTCGCGGTCGCCGACCCAGTCGAGAACCAGCGCG
>JAURCQ010000359.1 GCA_030828335.1 Gammaproteobacteria bacterium | reverse complement strand
AAGTGCGCACGGGGTACGCAGCGACATGACCAAGCGACCGGACAGAACCCTGATTGTCGGCCTCGATATTGGCACCTCCAAGGTGGTGTCGATCGTCGGCAAGGTCAACGAGGAGGGTGGCATCGAGGTGATCGGTATCGGCTCGCAGAAGTCACGCGGCCTGAAGAAGGGCGTGGTGGTGAACATCGAGTCGACGGTGCACTCGATTCAGCGGGCGATCGAGGAAGCGGAACTGATGGCGGGCTGCCAGATCCACTCGGTTTATGTCGGCATTGCCGGCAGCCATGTGCGCAGTCTCAACTCCCACGGCATCGTCGCAATCAAGGATCGAGAAGTGTATGCGGCGGACCTGGAGCGGGTTATCGATGCGGCCCAGGCGGTGGCAATACCGGCAGACCAGAAAGTACTGCACATCCTGCCCCAGGAATTCATCATCGATCAGCAAGAGGGGATCAAGGAACCGATAGGCATGTCGGGCGTTCGCCTGGAAGCCAAGGTGCACATGGTTACCGGTGCCCACAGTGCAGCTCAGAACATCATCAAGTGCGTGCAG
>JAURCQ010000358.1 GCA_030828335.1 Gammaproteobacteria bacterium | reverse complement strand
GGGAGCGTTGAAACCTTTGGCGGCCCCATTCCTGCGCCTGGCGTCGATCGAATTGCGGCCGAAGGGCTCAAATTTAATCAGTTCCACACCACAGCCTTATGTTCCCCGACACGAGCGGCTCTGCTGACCGGACGGAACCACCATAGTGTTCATATGGGCGGCATTACGGAGATTGCGAATAGTTTTCCCGCGTATGACAGTGCCATTCCCAAGGAGAGTGCCACCTTGGCTGAGATTCTCAAACAAAACGGGTATTCGACCGGCTGTTTTGGCAAGTGGCACCTCACGCCAAGTTGGGAGCAAAACCCTGCCGGGCCCTTTGATCGTTGGCCCACGGGTCAAGGCTTTGAACGGTTTTATGGCATCCTAGGTGCCGAGGCCAGTCACTGGGAACCGCCGGTTTATGATCAAACCACGCCCATTGAGCCGCACCTCAATCGGCCTGGATACCACCTGACGGAAGACTTAGCCGATCAGGCCATTCATTGGATTCAGCAACAAAAAGCGGCGGCGCCGGATCGCCCTTTCTTTTGTTATTTCGCACCCGCGGCGGG
>JAURCQ010000035.1 GCA_030828335.1 Gammaproteobacteria bacterium | reverse complement strand
AGCCCTGGGCCCGGGGGCGGCACCGGAGCTGCTTTACTTTGCCGCCGTTGCTGCGCGCTACGCCGGCGCCCTTGATCGTGCCCAGGGGCACCTGGATGCGCTCAAGCGCTTACAGCCCGATTACGGTCGGGCTTACCAGGAGCAGGGGCATCTTCTTCGCCTGAAGGGCGATGGCGCCGGGGCTCTCGCGGCCTATGAGCGCGCCTGCGCCCTAAACCCCGCCCTCCGGGCCAGCTTCACCCACCGCATCGCCCTGGCGAAGGCCCTTGGGGACGAAGCCCAGGGCCCCCTTGCGGAGGCCCAGCTCTCCGCGCTCGATGCCCTTCCAAAGCCCCTACAGATCGTTGTAAGCCTCCTGAGCGAAGGCAAGCTCCGCGCCGCCGAACAGCACTGCCGGGCCTTTCTCAAGAACCAACCCAAGCACGCCGAAGGCATGCGCCTTCTCGCCGACATCGCCCAGCGCCTCGGCGAGCTCGCCGATGCGGAGTTTCTCCTCGAAAGCGTCCTGGCCTTCGAGCCCCGTCACGTCACCGCGCGGATCGACTATCTGCGTGTGCTGCGCAAGCGGCAGAAGTTTGAGGCCGCCCGCGCGGAGGCAGCCCGGCTCTTGGCCACGGCGCCGGACAATCCTCAGTACCAGTCAATCTACGCCATCGAGTGCATGCAGTGCGGCGACTACGACACCGCCCTGGCCACCTTCGATGCGGTGCTGAAGGCCCTACCCGAGGATGGCGCCACCCAGACGGCCAAGGGCCACGCGCTAAAAACCCTTGGCCGGCAGGAGGAAGCGATCGCCGCATACCAAGCCGCCCGGGCGAAGGCTGCGGAGGCCTACTACGCCCTCGCGAACCTCAAGACCTACCGCTTCGATGACGCCCTGATCGAGGAAATGCGCAGGAAGGTCGAGGATGTGGATCTTGGACACATGGACCGGGTGCATCTCCACTTTGCCCTGGCCAAGGCCTTGGAGGACCAGGGCGAGGCCGAAGAAGCCTTTAGCCACTACCAGGCGGGCAACAGCCTCAAGCGCGCCCAGAGCCGCTACAGCGCGGCACGCATGCACGAGGATTTGCGGGCCACGGCCGCGGTATGCGATGCGGCCTTCCTCGAGCAAGTCGCGGGCGCCGGCTACGACGCCCCCGACCCCATCTTCATCGTGGGCCTACCCCGGGCCGGGTCGACCCTCCTCGAGCAAATCCTGGCCTCCCACAGCGCCATCGACGGCACCCTGGAGCTGCCCCACGTGGTGGCCCTGGCCCAGCGCCTGCGACGCCAGCCCCAGCCCGGGGGCGAACCCTTCCCTGCGGTCCTTAAGACCCTGGAGGCCAGCGAGTACCGCGCCTTCGGCAAAAGCTATATCGAAGAAACGGCGATTCATCGGGCCGGAGCGCCCTTCTTTACGGACAAGATGCCCAACAACTTCCGCCATTTGGGGCTCATCAAGGCCATGCTGCCCAACGCCAAGATTATTGACGCCAGGCGCAACCCCCTGGACTGCTGCGTGAGCGGCTTTAAGCAGCTCTTCGCCGAGGGCCAGGAGTTCAGCTACGACCTCGCGGATCTGGGCCACTACTACGCCGACTACGTCGCCCTGATGGACCATTGGGATGCGGTCATGCCCGGCGCCGTGCTGCGCGTTCAGCACGAAACCCTTCTGGAGGACTTTGAAGGGGAGGTGCGTCGCATCTTGGCTTACCTAGGGCTGCCCTTTGAGGCGCAGTGCCTTCGCTTCCATGAGACGGCGCGCTCCGTGCGCACGGCCAGCTCGGAGCAGGTGCGCCGCCCCTTGAACCGTGACGGGGTGGGGCAATGGAAGGCCTTCGAGGCCCAGCTCGGGCCCCTCCGGGAAGCCCTGGGGCCCGTGCTGAAGCGGAGCGACGTTGGCCCCCTCACTTAAGCTTGAGGGGCTTAAGCTCGCGGGGCTTTTGCTGGTCGGTACGCTCCTGGGCCTCGCGGGCATCGACCTGATCCTGCCCGCGGTGCCCACCCTACCCCAGACCCTTGGGGGATCGCTCACCCAGGCTCAGGGGGTTCTCGCCGCCTATTCCTTCGGCACGGGGGTCGGGCTGATCCTCTTCGGCGCCCTCGGCGCCCAGTGGCCGGCGCGCATGCTCCTCCCCAGCGCCCTCGGGCTCTATGGCCTTAGCGCCCTCGCCGCTGCTGCGGCCCCTTCCCTAGAGGCCCTCATCGCCCTGCGCTTTATCCAGGGGCTCCTCGGCGCCTGCCCCGCCGTGCTCGCGCCGGGGATTCTTCGGGCCCTTTTTCCCCCGGAGCGTGCCCTCCGGGCCATTGCGGCCCTGGGTAGCGCCGAAGCCCTCGCTCCGGCCCTGGCGCCGGTGCTGGGCGCCATGCTGCTCACCGTCGGGGACTGGCGCTTGCCCTTCTGGGTGCTCGGGGCCCTTGCCCTCGGCGCCGCGACGCTCCTTCGCCAGGCAGGTTCTGGCTTTCCCACTCAGCCCACGGGGGAGGCGACCCTTCCCTACGGGGCGCTGCTCCGAGCCCGCCCCTTCCCCGCCCTGGCCCTGGCCTACGCCTGCGCCCTAGCGAGCCTTTTGGTCTATGTCTTCGCCATGCCCACGCTCCTCACCCAGAGCCTGGGGGGATCCCTGAAGCATTTCATCGCCATGCAGATCACCGGGATTCTGACCTTCATGGTGGCGGCCAATAGCGCCAGCGCCCTTGCCCTGCGCTTCGGGGCGCTCCGGGTTAGCGCCTTCGGGGGATTCCTCAGCACCCTTGCCCTCGGGGCCCTGCTGGCCTACGCCGCCGCCGGCGGGGACGCGCTGCTGCCCTACCTGGTGCTCTTTGTGCCCGTGAACTTGGGGCTGGGCTTTCGCGGCCCCCTGGCCTTTATGGCGGCCCTAGACGCCGCCGGGGGTAACGACTCCCGGGCTTCAGCCCTCATGCTGCTGGCGGTCATGCTTTTGACGGGGCTGGGCACGCTCATCGCAGCGCCCACCCTGGGCGACGGCGCCCTGGGTCTTACCCTTACCGCTTTCCTACTGGCCGCCTTCGGGCTTCTCGCGGGGCGCTTGGGCGCAAGGGGGTAGGAACTAGACCGTCGGCGGTTCCAGCACCGGCTGGGGCGCCGTCTGCGCCGCCACCCAGCGCGAGTAGTGGGACAGCAGATCGTCGATCAGGGCGTGACGGTCCACCCCCATAACGTCGTAGCGCTCGCTCGAGGTACTGCACCAGGCCTCCGCATACCAATGCCGGCGCGCCGCTTCCTTCTGCGGCTCGAGCACGGTGAAGGTCATGGTGCGGTAGCTTCGCAGCTGTACCCCATAGGCAAAGAGGACCAGGGGCTCTTCCCCAGAAGCATCAATGACTTCTACAGCCAGCGCTTCCCCATCGTCGTGCAGTTCCGCGTGCACCTCGAGGGCCCGAAGCTCGAGTACCACGCTTTCAAAGGCCGGCTGCGCGGTATCCCGAAGAAAGGCCTCCGCCGTGCGCCGGTCGTGATGCCGCACCAGCTGCTTCAGCCGGCGGCGCCAGTCTACGGCTACGGTGGCCACGGGGAGGGGGGGGCCTTCATAGCGCGCCTGGGCCTGGGCCTCCCGGCTTAGGGCCGTAAACAGCCCAAAGCCCACGGCCAGCAGCACCACCGCCAAAGGCAGACCACTGGTCAGGGCCGCCGTTTGCAGCGCCCCCAGCCCGCCCGCGAGGAGCAGTACGGCGGCGATGAGGCCCTGGGTCAGGGCCCAAAAAATGCGTTGCCACACCGGCGGATTCTCGGCGCCGCCGGAGGCGAGCATGTCCACCACCAGGGAGCCGGAATCGGAGGAGGTCACAAAAAAGGTGACAATCAGAATGATCGCCAGCACGGACAGGGCAAAGCCAAAGGGCAGGCGCTCCAGAAGCCCAAAGAGCGCCAGGGGCATATTGTTCTGGGCCAGCTGCAGGACCTCGTCCTGGGCATCCACCAGCACCGCATGGATGGCGCTATCGCCAAAGACGGTCATCCAGAAAAAGATGAACAGGGAGGGCGCCAGAAGCACGCCCACCACGAACTCCCGGATGGTACGGCCCCGGGAAATACGGGCGATAAACATCCCCACGAAGGGCGCCCAGGCCATCCACCAGGCCCAGTAAAAGAGGGTCCAGCTCCCCAGCCATTCGTTGGGCTGGTAGGCAAACTGCCGGAAGGTCAGGGCCACCAGCTCGGAGGCGTAGACCCCCACGTTCTGCAGGAAGGCCGACAGGAGAAACACCGTGGGGCCCAGGGCGAATACCACCGCAAGCAGCGCGACCGCCAGGACCATGTTCAGCTCGGAGAGGCGCTTGATACCCGCATCGAGCCCGGCCACCACGGAGGCCGTGGCCATGAGCGTAATGATGGCGATCAGACTTACCTGCACCCAGGCCACCTCCGGCACGCCGAAGAGGTAGTTCAGCCCTGCGTTCACCTGCAGCACCCCAAGGCCCAGGGACGTAGCCACGCCAAAGACCGTGCCGATCACCGCCGCAATATCCACGGCGTTGCCGATGGGTCCGTGGATCCGCTCCCCGAGCAAGGGGTAAAGGGCGCTACGCAACGTGAGGGGCAGGTTATGACGATAGGCGAAGTAGGCCAGGGCGAGGCCGATAAGGACGTAGACGGCCCAGCCGTGCACCCCCCAATGGAGGAAGGTGGCATTCATGGCGAAGCGGGCGGCCTCCGGCGTTTGGCCGTCGATGCCTTGCGCCGGGGGCGCGGCAAAATGCAGCAACGGCTCCGCGACCCCGAAAAAGAGCAGCCCGATGCCGATGCCGGCGCTAAACAGCATGGCAAACCAGGAAAGGCGGCTATATTCCGGCTCCGAGTCATCGGGGCCTAGGCGCACAGCGCCGAAACGGGAAAAGGCCAGGTACAGCACGAAGATGAGAAAAACCGCGATGCACAGCATGTAGAACCATCCAAAGGTGTGGACGATCCACCCCTGAATAGCGCTGAACACCTCCGCCGCGAAGGTCGGCACCGCGGCCCCAAAGGCCGACACGGCCACGATGAGGCACGCCGACACCCCAAACACCACGGGGTGCACCACCACCCTAGGCGTTTCCTCGCCCTCCCCGGCCCCGGCCCCGGGAGTTTCAGTCATTACTCAGCCCCCCCGGCTTCATAGACCACTGTCCCGCCCACCATGGTGAGGCGCACCTTCGCGTCGAGAAGCGCTTTAGGGTTCTCCTGTCCCACTTGCACTAGGTTTCGATCCCACACCACCAGATCAGCCAAGCGCCCCGCGGTTAGCCGGCCCTTGTCCGCCTCCTCGAAGGCCGCCCAAGCCGGGTTGTAGGTGTAGGCCTCGATGGCCTCCTCAATGGTCAGGCGCTGCTCCGGGAACCACCCGGCCTCCGGCGTGCCCTTAAGGGTCTGCCGGGTTACCGCGGCGTAAAGCCCGTAGATGGGGCTCAGGTAGTAGCGCGCAGCATTGGTCCCGGGGGCGTCGCTACCAAAAACCAGCACGGCGCCGCTGTTTTTCAGATCCCGGAACGCATAGGCGCCAATGGACCGAACCGGACCGATGCGCTCCTCCATCCACCGCATATCATCGGAGACGTGGTAAGGATTCACCTCGGCGACCAAATTCAATGCCCCAAACCGCGGCATGTCCTCGGGCCGCACCACCTGGGCGTGAATGACCCGCCAGCGATGGTCCGAGTCCACAAGGTTATGGCGCGTGAGCACGCGCTCGTAGATATCGAGGAGAATGCGATTGCCCAGGGTGCCGATGGCATGGATGTGCGGCGGGACCCCCGTGGGCAGCCACTCCTCCAGGAGCCGCTCCATGTTCCCCGGGGGCGCGTCCGTGTAGTGATCGTCAGGGGTCAGGGAAAAGGCGATGCCCTCCTCCGCTTCCGGGAGCATGGGGGTGCGCAGCTGGCCCCGGTTCCCCGGGGCGTGATCGTAGTCCGTAAAGAACATGGCGCTCGAATTCCCCATGATCCCGTCCACCCAGCCCTTAAAGCCCACCAGGCGCAGCCAGTCATCGCCGAAGCCACGGCTAAGACCCAGCGCATTCACGGGCTCCCCCTGGAAGATATTGGGGCGAATATTGATCCGCGCCGTGAGCTCGCCGCTGCGCTTTAGGTACTGGTAGGCCTGCACCTGCTCGGCGCTGGAGAGATCCTGAATGGTGGTCACCCCGCCCCGGCGCGCGGCGTCGAGCACGGCGCGCACTTCCACCAGGCGCTGGGGGAAGGGCTTATCCGGGATGGCCGCCTGCACCAGGCGTACCGCCGCCCCCCGAAGCACGCCGGTGGCGCGGCCAGCGCTATCCCGTTCAATGACGCCCCCTGGAGGGTTCTCCGTCGCATCGTCGATGCCCCCTGCCGCTAGGGCCAAACTGTTCGCCAAAAAGGCGCTGCGATCGAACTTCGACAAGAGCACGGGGTGGGCCGGGGAAACGGCGTCGATCATGGCGCGGTGCGGAGTAAAGGGCTGGGGCTTTGTCGCCGCCGTTGCGTCGCCGCTGGCCCCCTCGTCGCCCTGAGCCCACTGCTCATAGGCGCCCCAATCCCCGCGCAGAATCCAGCTGCCCTCCGGGAGCCGTTGCGCGGCTGCGCCGACCCGTTCGCGAAGGCAGGCTTCCCCGTGGCAATCCAGCAGGTTCACTCCCACCAGCAAGGCCCCCGTGCTATCGACATGCACGTGCCCATCGTTAAAGCCCGGGGACAGGAACGCGCCCTGGAGATCTTCCACGCGGGTTTCCGGCCCGACCCACGGCTCCACGGCGGCGTCATCGCCCACGGCGACGATCCGCGACCCCGCTACGGCCAGGGCCTGGGCCCAGGGCTGGGCTGGATCCACGGTGTAGATCTGAGCGTTTCGAAACACCGTATCCGCATACTGCGCGGCGCCCACGGGGCCGGCAATCAGCATCAAAAGCAGGCCCAGGGGCCCCAGGCACTGGCAGATTTCCCGACGTTTCATAGGCGTCTCTCCCCCGATGACGCGGGAACTCTACGGGGCGAGGGACGAAGGGTCCAGCCAGCGGTGTCCCCCGGCGCCATCGAGAGCGAGCCAGAGATCAGCCTCGGGAAAGCGCTCCGGCGCGTGGGAGACCACGATGCGCGTCATGGACCAGGCGTTAATGCGTCGAGCAAGGGTGTGAGCACCCGCGTCGTCGAGCCCCGCCGTGACCTCATCAAGAATCAGCAAATCCGGTTGTCGATAGAGCGCCCTCGCCAGCAAGAGCCGCTGCCGCTGCCCCCGGGAGAGCCCCTCCCCCTCCGGGCCCAGGCAGGTATCGAGCCCGAGGGGGCATTGGCGAAGCCAGGCCCGGAGCCCCACCATGGCGATGACGCGATGAAGGGCGGCGTCCTCCGGGTCCGGGTCGAAGTAGGCGATGTTGTCCCGCAGGGTTGCAGCAAACAGCGCGTCCTGCTGCAGCACGGCCCCGAGGCGACGACGCGTGGGGGCAAGGGCCGCCGTCGGCGCCCCAGCGGCCCAGAGCGCCGCCTCGTCGAAGGCGAGCGTCCCCGACTGCGGGGGGGACAGGCCGGCGAGGAGCGCAAGAAGGGAGCTCTTCCCCGCCCCCGAGGGGCCCGTAATCAGCAGCATGCCCCCGGCGGGAAGGGAAAAGCTCACCGGCGCCAGTTGCCAACCGGGCCGGGGAAAGGGCGCGAGATCCTCCGCAGCCAGCGCCAGGGGGGCAAAGCGGCGAAGCCCCAGGGCCAGCCCCCCGCCCTCCACGGGATCGGCGAGCGCATCGGCCAAGCGCTGGGCATGGAGCGGCAGCAAAAAGGCCTGCCCGAGGCCATCGAAGAGCGCCATCATGCGGCCCAAAAAATGGCTCTTAAAGCTGATAAACGCGTAAAACATCCCCAGGGTGAGGGTGCCCGCCAGCACGGCCTTAGCCCCGAGGAAAACCAAAAGGCCCTGCTCCACCCCGAAAATCACGCTCTCGAAGGCCCCCAAACCTAAGCCCGTGCGCCCCTCCTTCCATCGCGCCTCTGCACCCTCGGCGCTGGCCTCGGCGATGCGGTTCACCAGCTGGGGCACCACACCGTGGAGCTTGGCGGCCCGAAGCCCAGCGAAGGTCCCTAGGAAGCGCGCTTCCATTTCTACCCCCGTCAGCAGGCTCGCCTCCGCCTGGCGCCGGAGCCGGGGCCGCAGGGCCAGGAGCGTGCCGCCGTAGAGCACGAGCGCGACCACGGTCACCGCCGTGAGCGCCGGGGCGTAGGCCAGCATGAGGGCCAGGGTGGACAGGGCCATGAACGCATCGAGTATGGCCAGCACCACCCCCTGGGTAAGGGCCTCTCGGAGGGGGCCGAGGGCCCCGAGGCGCGCACCCAGATCGGCGGCATCGCGATGCTCGAAGAAGGCCAGAGGCTGATGGAACACCCGGCTTAGAAAGGCCGTCCCCAGACGATGCCCCAGCCGCTCCCCAAGGCGCAGCATCCAATCGCCCCGAAGGGTGGTCAGCAACGCCCGCAGCCCCACCAGAAGCAGAAACGCCAGCAGCAAAATGAGGAGCAGGTCCTCGTCCTGCCGGGTGACCGCCTCGTCCACCACCAGCTGCACATAGAGGGGGGAAAGGAGCGCGAGCCCCTGCAGCAGCAGCGTGGCAAAGAAGAGCATGAGCATGGGCCGGGCCAGCTCGGCCCGAAGCATGGGCAAGAGCGGCGCTACGAGAGGCCGGAGCCGGGAGATCACCCCCGGCGCCGCGCCGGGCTTCAGCGGCGCTTCCAGCTCCAGGGCGTAGCCCGTGAAATGCTCCTGAAAGGCCGCATCGGAGAGCCAGAGATCCCCCCGGGCCGGATCCAGAATACGCCAGCGGCCCGGGCGGCGCTCCGCGAGCACCACGAAATGGTTGCCATCCCAGTGCAGCAGCGCCGGGGCAGGCAAATCGGCGAGGGCTGCGCCAGACCGATGACGAGGAATGAAGGCAAGATCGACCTCGGCCCCCAGCTGACGCAGCGCCCGGAGCGACTGCCCCCGCCCGGCGCTCCCAGCCAGGGTGCGAAGGGCGGCAATATCCCCGCCAAAGCCCTGGGCCCGGGCGAGCATGAGCACGCAGCAGAGCCCGCATTCCTGCGGCGCCGCCTGCCCGACCCAGCGCAGCGCCCCCACCTAGGGCCCCAGGCTTCGGCGAAGGGGTTCAAGCATGCGCCCGAGCGCACTTTGGGGCTCTAGCTTAAGCACGCCCTGCACCGCCATGCCGACCTCCAGGGGCGGCAGCGCCCGAGCAGGGCCCGGGGCCGCGGGGAGCACGGTCACGTGGAGGCGCTCGGGCTGGCCCCGGCCATGGGCAAGGCTGCGCTGGCGCACGCGCCCGGGCAGGGTGCCGTAGCGGTGAGCCGGAAAGCTTTCCAGGGAGAGGCGCAGAGCCTGCCCGGGTGCCCCGGCGCCGGCGGTGGCTGCCGTCAGGGGGAAGACCGCCTCCAGCGTGCCCGCCCCCGGGGCCAGGGTAGCGAGGAGCGCCCCAGCCTCGAGGCTGTCCCCAGGCGTACCCGGGAGCGTGAGCAAGCGACCCCCCTGGGGCGCCCGAAGCACCCAGCGGCGCTGGGCCCGAAGGCGGCCCAGCTGGGCCTCGAGGGCGGCGAGACGGCTGGCCAGGGCTTCCCCAGCCTCCGCCTCGGCCTGGCGCTGGCGCGTTTCCGTAAGGGCAAGCTGAGCCCGCTCGCGATGGAGCCCGCGGGCCTCCTGAAGGAGCCGAAGCAGCTGGCTTTCCGCCCCGAAGCGCTGAAGCTGGGCCTGCGCCTTAAGCATGACCGGCAGCTGGAGCGCCGGGGCCGCGCCCGGGCTCAGCACCGGCGCGAGCAATGCTTCCAGCGTTTCCAGCTGCTTCTGCGCATGCCCCTGGGCCCGGCGGTTCTGCGCTGCGGCCTGATCCAGCGCCTCACGCAGGGCGCGGGAAGCGGCCTGCCCCGCCTGGCGACGCGCCGTCTGATCCTGCTTTAGGGCCTCTGCACGCCGCCACTCGAGAAGCAGACGGTCGTGCTCCGCTTCTAGCCGGACCCGATCTGGGGAATAGACCAGGAGCAAAGGCGCGTCGGCGGCGACCTGGGTCCCGGGCGCAACCAACAGGGGCCCAAGCACCCCGACCTGAGGGGCGCGGAGCTGAAGCAAACCGCCCTCCGGCGCAAGCCAGCCCTGGAGGGTTTCGCTCCGGGGATAGGGCAGGAGCGCCAGGGCGAGCACGACGGCCAGCAACCCGGCAAGGACGGCCAGCAGCAGGGACCAGCGAAGCCGGGGCGCGGGGGGCCAAAGCAGCCCCGGGGGTAACGGTGGGAGAGAGAAGGACACCATGGCCCTAGTCTCAGGGCTCCCAGGGGAAAGCCCCCGCCGCCAAAGCGGCGGAGGCTGTGCGCCTTAACGGCTGTTCTTAGGATCCAGGGCGGCGAGGAACGCGCGAATACGTGCCGCATTGGCGCCAAGATCGCTTTGCCCCACGCGGGAGACGGAACGCACATCCACCTGGGCTTGCCGTGGCCCCAGGGCTCGGATGCGAATCACCACGTCGTCGATGAAGCCGTAAAGGGCCGTTTGATCGTAGGCTTCGATGAGCCCGGCGGCGGGATCGGAGGCCACGAGGGTCCACCCCTGGGCAGCCACCACGGCTTCAGCTCGGGAGAAGACCGCCGCGGGATCGGCGTCGATCACCAGGGGCTTCAGGTCGGCATAGTGCTCCGCCATGAGCGGGGCAAGGGTTTCCCGGTCGTAGTCGAGGCCGTTGGGCGCCGAGGCACGCAGCGGCGCCACGGCCACGAAGGCCGGGGGATCGACCGTATCGGTGCTGATATCGTGAATCGCCGGCACGCTTTGGGCCAGGGCGAACTGCCCACCCATCTGTAGGAGCACGGCGAAGCTTAGGGCGCCGCCCACGAGCACGTGGATTCGATCCGCAGGGCGCCCGCCCCGGAGCCACAGCACGAAGCCGAAGAGCCCGAAGAGGAAGGCCAGAAAGGCCAGCACGGAGGCCATGGCGGGGAGCAGCAGTACCGCCCCCTGCACGCCCGCGAGGCCCAGGCGGTACGCCAGGGGCGCAAGCGCCAACAGCACCCCAGCAAAGATGGCCCCGACGAGGGAAAAGCGCGCCCACCAGGAGGGCTGAAGATGGTCAGTCATTGCATTGCTCTCTTCCAATAAACGAAGCCCGTGATCCGAAGGGCTAGCCCTTCGGGGTAAAACGATTCACCGGCGCACCGGTGGTGACGGCGCCCGCCACGCCCAGGAAATCTTCCTCGGTCATGGCGGTGAGGAGCGCCGGATCCTGCGGCACGTGCGCGCAGAACCGCGCCCCATCCTCGAGGCGACCCACCACAATGCCCACCTCCGGCGTGCCTTCCCGGCCAAAGGTGACGGTATAGGTTTCCACCGTGGCGGCGCCTTCCGGGGCGGCCTCCACCCGGGGATGGGCCGTGGCCTCAATGCGCCCCTGATAGCTATCCGGATCTTTCCGCACCCAGGGCACGTCCCCTGCCGCCGGTGCCGGCGGCTCGGTGCTGTAGATCCCCGCGGAATGCTTGGTCAGGTAGCCGCCATTGGCCGTCACCAGGCCGTAGGTGCCCGGCGCGGCGCGCAGGGTGTCGGCCATGGAGGCGATGGAGTTCATCACGTAGTTATTGCCCGCCCCACCGTGGAAGGGCAGGCCCCCGGTAATGGTGAGGGGGCGGGGATCATCCTTGGCAATGCCGAACTCGTCCCGGGCGATTTGCACCGCGCTCGGGAAGCAGGAGTAGATGTCGATGTAATCCAGTCCGGAGGCGTCGCGTCCGGCCATGGCGTAGGTTTCCTCCGCGAGGGTCCGGATCGCCACGGAGCTATGGTAATTCTCCCGGTCCAGCACGTACCACAGCTCGCTCGTATCGGCGCAGCCATGAAGATACAGCCAGCGATCCTCGGGGATTCCCAGGGTCCGGGCCTTGCCCACGGAGGTCATGATGAGCGTAGCCGCCTGATTGATCTGGTTCATGGCGTTCATGAACTTGGTGTAGGGCCAGCCCACGTAGCGATTGCTCGGGGTAGCCGTGGCGATTTCCTCGGCGGAGCGCGCCACGGGGAACCAGGCGTGGGGATGCTTGGCCGCCACCTCGGAGAAGCGAGAGAAGAGCTCACCCATAACCTGTTGGTGCTCCACGATGCTGTGCCCGTAATGACCGCGCAGCGCATTCTCGTAGAGGGGATAGGCCGTGGCGGGAATCATCAGCCCGTGGGCATCCTCGATGTCGTTAGACATCTTTTTCTCGTCGACGAGATAGGCGGGCTTGCGGTCCGTGGGCTCTTCCCAGGGGGGCGTGATTCCCGCCTTCAGCAGCTTGCGCCCGTTATCAATGGCTTCTGCGCCGGAAAAGAGCGCCAGTTCACAGCGCCCCTCGGCGATGGCCTGGGCATAGCGATTCACGAGGTACTGGGGGCCATTTCCGCCGTTGGGCATGAGCCACTGCGCGGCGTTGCTCGCGCCAAGGCGCTTGGCCAGGGCCTCCGGGGAGTTGGGCGTGGATTCCCGGAAGCTGCGCACCACCACCAGCGTATCCACCTGCTCGAGGACCGCCTTGCGGAGGTGCGCATCGGCCAGCGCCGCTTCCGTCGCCTGCACCATCAAATCCACCGGGGACGAAAGCCCCTCCAGGCCCGGCGTCTTCTCCGTGATTTGCCCCACGCCCACCAAGATGGGCATCCGATCCATTGCGCTGCTACTCATTTCCCGCTCCCCCTTATTTCGTCGATCCGTGTCTTACTTTAAGCGATAGCGAATAGGCAGGCTCTTAAGCCCCCCCACGAAGGCCGCCTGGGCATACTGGGGCGTGCCATCAAGCTCGATATGCTCTACCCGCTCCAGGAGCGCCCGATAAAGGGCTTCCATTTCCATCCGCGCCAGATGCTGCCCGAGGCACACGTGGGCGCCATAGCCGAAGGCGAGGTTCCGGGCCGCGGGACGCTCTACGCGAAACTCGAAGGGCGCCTCAAAGACCTCTTCGTCCCGGTTGGCCGAGGGGTACCAGAGAATCACCGATTCCCCGGCCTTAATGACCTTATCCCGGAGGGGCGTATCCACCGTGGCGGTGCGCATGAAGTGGCGCACCGGAGACACCCAGCGAATCATCTCGTCTACCGCGCCCGCGAGGTGGCGATCGGGATCAGCGCGAAGCTTATCGAACTCCCCGGGGTTTTCGAGGAGGGCCAGGAGCCCGCCCGCCGTGGAGCTGCTCGTGGTGTCGTGCCCCGCCGTGGCCACGATGATGTAGTACCCCGCCGCTTCAAGATCGCCGATGGGCGCGCCGTCGATTTCCGCATTGGCAATGATCGAGGCCACGTCGTCCCGGGGGTTCTTCCGCCGATCCTCGGAGATGCCCTTGAAGTAGGCCTCAAAGTCCTCCACCACCTGCCCAAGGGACATGAGATCGAAGGAGCGCTGCACATCCGGGTCCGTGGACCCGAAGAGCTCCTGGGTGAGCTTTAGCATGATGGGCTCGTCCTCCTCGGGGACCCCGAGGATGGACATGACCACGCGCAGGGGATACCAAACGGCGAGGTCCTTCACGAAGTCGCAGCGCCCCCCAAACTCCGCGAGCCGGGAAACGTACTGATCCGCCAGCGCATCCACCGTGGCCTTCATGCTCTGGAGGCGCTGGCGCGTAAACCAGGCCGCGGTCAGCATGCGGTACTTCATGTGGTCCGGGTCGTCCATCTGCACCAGGGAACGCACGAGGTGCTTGCGCCCCGTGAGTGCGGCGATGGCCTCCGTGACCATGGTGGGCGCGAGGGTGGGCCGGGGATCGTTGATAAAGCCTTGCTTATCCCGCTCGATCGCCATCACGTCGGCGTGCTTGGTGATGGCATAGAAGGGCTCGTACCCTTCCGGCGTCATGTGGCGCACCGGATCGTTCGCCCGGAGCCACGTCAGGTAGGCGTGGATGCGCGCCTCGTCTGCCCAGGTCACCGGGTCGATCAGGGCCTGATCCAATGCAGCGCCTTCAGGGATCGTGATCATGCGGGTCTCCTCCTTTTTCGTTTCCCATCATAGCCTTCCTTCCCGCCAAGGCTCCCCCTTGCGGAAATCTAACTTCATATTTTTTAGCGCCTTCCCCCCTTCTCTGGCTCGGGAAGGCGCGCATACTGAAAGCTGCGCACCTTGTCTAGGCACTCACCCTGGACATCTGATGGACACCGGTCACAATGCGCCTTTTCCCCGGCCACCTTCCTGGCCCGGCCCTCGGCGCTCGAGGCATTTATGACGCTCTGGTCTTCCCGCTTTTACGGGGGGCTTCTGGCCCTCAGCTTCCTCCTTTCGGCCTGTGGCGAGGACCCAAGCGGTCCCCGGCAAGGGCGCCGCGGCGGCCCCGTGCCCGTGGTCGCGGAACCCGTCACCCTCGAGGCGGAGCGGCTCCGCCTGGAAGCCGTGGGGACCTCCCAGGCCCGGCGCTCCGTAGAGCTCTTCGCTGAGACCACGGGGGACGTGGCCAAGGTCTCCTTCTCTCCC
>JAURCQ010000357.1 GCA_030828335.1 Gammaproteobacteria bacterium | reverse complement strand
TTCGCAAGAAGGCAGAGGAGCATCTGTCCGTTGATGGGGGTGGTCACTTGACTTACCTTGCGCCAACCAGAGTCAACTTAAACCTGATGCAGGAGCGCTACCCCGATATCACATTCAGGGCAACGCGAGAGCATTAGGCTGACAGGGCTTTTTCGATTTCGCCTTGAATGTCTTCGGGCTTGGTGAGCGGGGCGAATCGCTTCAGGACTTTGCCGTCCTTACCCACCAGGAACTTGGTGAAGTTCCATTTGATGCGCTCTGAACCCAGTGCGCCCCTGGCTTCTTTTTTGAGGTATTGGAAGAGCGGTGATGCCTGGCTGCCGTTCACGTCTATTTTACTGTGCATGGGAAAGCTTACGCCGTAGTTCTTGATGCAGAAATCTAGAATTTCGCTATCGCTACCCGGATCTTGACCGCCAAACTGATTGCAGGGAAAACCAAGTATGACTAAGCCCTGCTCTGCGTACGTTTCATGCAGAGTCTCCAAGCCTGCGAACTGGGGAGTAAAGCCGCATTTGCTTGCGGTGTTGGCGATCAAGAGCACCTTGCCCCTG
>JAURCQ010000356.1 GCA_030828335.1 Gammaproteobacteria bacterium | reverse complement strand
CGCTCGCGAATTCCCGTTCGAGCGCCAGCGCGAGCGCGCGCGTGCTCCCGCACCACGGCGGCGCCGTCAGTCGCAGCGTCACCCCCCTCGTCCACCGCTCGCGCGCGTCCGTGCCGTTCGACCGCGTCCCGTACCACACTTCGCGCGTTTCCGGCGCGCGCGACGCACGAGCCTGAACGCGCGCGCGCTCATCGCCGCGGAGGCGCTCGAGGCTGAGCGCAAGCGCGCCGAGGAGGCGGAGCGCGCCGCGCGCCTCCTGGCGGAGGCGGAGCGCCGCGCCGCCGACGCCGAGCAGGCGGCGAAGCGCGCCGAGGCGAAAGCCGCCAAGGCGGCGGCGAAAGCCGCGGCGGATGCCGAAGCCGCCGCCGAGAAGGCTGAGATCGTCCTCCAGGGTGTCCAGTCCGGCAGCGGCGCGGGAGGCGACGGCGACAAGTCCCTCCAGACGCAGCTCACCGAGGCCAACGCCGCAGTCGCCGACGCAACCGCGTCGGCTAAAAACGCGGCTCTCACCGCCAAACACTGCGAGAAGGAGCTCGTGGGCGCCAAGAAGCTCTT
>JAURCQ010000355.1 GCA_030828335.1 Gammaproteobacteria bacterium | reverse complement strand
AAGTGACGAGCCCCCAAGCTTTTGATGGTCTTCGCGTCGCGGGGCGTCCTGTTCGCAGGCCCGACCTCACAATCGCCACAGAGGACCACAACACTCCGACCATCGACATCGATAAGCCCATTGCGGAACCCACCTCGAGAACTCAAATCGAGACGCTTCGCACGAACGCGAAAGAGTTCGGCATTCGCCTGCACTCTCTCGGTGACATCGAGCAGGGCATCGTCCACGTGGTGGGGCCCCAGCTCGGTTTGACCATGCCCGGCATCACGGTGGTCTGTGGTGACTCCCACACCTCCACTCACGGCGCCTTTGGGGCCATGGCCTTCGGTATTGGAACCAGTGAGGTCGAGCACGTGCTCGCCACCCAAACCCTGCCGGTGAAGCCGTTCAAGACCATGGCCATCACTGTCGAGGGAGAGCTCAAGCCCGGCGTGACTGCTAAGGACATCATCCTGGCTGTGATCGCCAAGATTGGGACCGGTGGTGGTCAAGGCTATGTCCTCGAGTACCGCGGGTCCGCTATTCGCTCGCTCTCGATGGATGGTCGCATGACGATTTG
>JAURCQ010000354.1 GCA_030828335.1 Gammaproteobacteria bacterium | reverse complement strand
GATAGTGGAAGGCACGGAATGCCGTGTGCCACCACATGGCGGACGCAAACATCCAGATCAACAGACCATCAAGATCGACACCACCAACATACTGTTCATAGTGGGTGGCGCGTTCACGGAACTGGAACGTCAGATCAGATCCAAGCAGTCAGGTGGAATGGGATTTGGCACACAACTGAAGGAACAGGACGACAGGAATTACCTAGCAGATGTCCAACCCGAGGATCTGATCAAGTACGGTCTGATCCCAGAGTTCGTGGGCAGGTTTTCAATGATCACCAACATAGATCCCCTCAGCGAAGAGCAGTTGATCAGGATACTCACGGAACCCAAGAACGCCATACTGAAACAGACCAAGTACCTGTTTGGGCTAGATGACATAGAAATTGAGTTTACCAAAGACGCCAAGCGAGCCATAGCACAGAAGGCTAAAGCACTGGGCACCAACGCAAGGGGGCTGAAAAACGTTGTAGATACTGTGGTTCTGCCGTACCAGTTCGACTCCGAGGAGATGCGCAGGAAGGGTGTTGAAAGATTACAGATAACTAGAGAGGTGGTT
>JAURCQ010000353.1 GCA_030828335.1 Gammaproteobacteria bacterium | reverse complement strand
CAGGACAAGGAGATAATATAAGAGGCGGAAACGGCGGAACTACATCTCTTTCAGGTCCAGGAGTTTCTGTATCGTGTTCAGGCGGTGGAGGCGGCGGTTCTTGGAACCGAGGAGCAGGAAGCGGTGGATGCGGTGGTGGAACAGGAAGTAACGGAGGACGAGGTTCTTCGGCTGCTTCAGGTACAGTTAATCAAGGTTTTGATGGTTCAGGTTCAGGTAACGGCGGTACCGCTGGAGGCGGAGGCGGTGGTGGCGGCGGTGGCGGTGGTGCCAATAATCCAGCTAGAGCTGGTGGTTCCGGTGGTGGTGGTGGATTGAGGGACAATAAAGCCGGAGGCGCTGGCACAACAGGACAAGGGTATGCGGGCGGTGCAAGCAAAGCAGATAATACGGCCAGCACATCTGGTTCTGGTGGCGGCGGTGGTGCTTCTCAAAATGGAATGACACCTAATGCTGGCCAAGGAAGACAATCTTCTATCACAGGTTCAACAATTTGGAGATCAGGTGGAGGCGGAGCAGGTCAAGGACAACCTGCTGGCGGAACTCCAGGTCAAGGTGGGG
>JAURCQ010000352.1 GCA_030828335.1 Gammaproteobacteria bacterium | reverse complement strand
CGTCGGCCCGGCAGGGCGGCGGCTCGCGGGGGCGCGAGGACGGGCGGGGGGCTCGGGCAGGCGGATGCGCACGGGGCGGGCCGCAGCGGCGTCCCAGCGGAGCGCGGCGCCGTCGAAGCGCGGGTCGGCGGCGACGAGCGCCTTGAGCGGCGCGAGGTGCGTGGTGGCCACCACGCGCGCCCCGCGGTCCACCAGCCGCACCAGCACCGCCTCCGCGAGCGCGGCGCTGGCCTGCTTGAGCTTCTCCTCGGCGCCGGCGAGCTTGCGCCGCGAGATACCCTCGCGGCGCGCGGACTCCGCCGCCGCCGCCTCGGACGTTCGTTTCTTGCGCTTTTCGCGGATACGGGTGGTTCGGTTTCCGTTTCGGCCGCGCGGGCGGGATGCGCACCGTCTCCGACTCGGTCTCCGTACCCTCCGCGCCGGTTTCAGCGCCCTCGCGCTTCGCGCGCTGCGTCTCTCTTTGCAGCTTGGAGAAGAACTTCTGCGCGTGCGATCGAATCTGCACGGCGCTCTTCGTGCCGATGTGCTCCTCGATCTTCCTCCACGCGCGCCCGTGCAGCTTGAGCGCG
>JAURCQ010000351.1 GCA_030828335.1 Gammaproteobacteria bacterium | reverse complement strand
AGCGCCGACCGTGAAGCGCGTTGCTCAAGAACTGGGTGGAAAATCCGCGAACATTATTCTCGACGATGCGGATTTTGCTAAGGCGATCTCTCGAGACGTATTCGGCTTGGCAACCAACTCTGGTCAGAGCTGCAACGCACCTACCCGTATGCTGGTGCCCAATGCACGCATGGATGAAGCTGCCGCTGTAGCAAAAGCTGCGGCTGAACAAGTCAAGGTTGGCGACCCTAATGCGGAAGGCACAACCATAGGCCCGGTGGTCTCAGAGGTTCAGTTCAACAAGATTCAAGGTCTTATCCAGCAGGGCATCGATGAGGGCGCCAAGCTGGAAACCGGTGGTACGGGTCGTCCGGACGGTCTTAACGCTGGCTATTACGTAAAGCCCACAGTGTTCAGCCATGTGACCAATGACATGACCATCGCCCGTGAGGAGATTTTCGGTCCGGTGTTGGCCATGATTGGTTATGAAGACGACGAGGATGCTGTGCGCATCGCCAATGACACTCTGTATGGCCTTAGCGGCTACATCTCTTCAGAAGACCCCGAGCGCGCGAACAAACTCGCTCGACT
>JAURCQ010000350.1 GCA_030828335.1 Gammaproteobacteria bacterium | reverse complement strand
CGCTGAGCGGCTCTCCGGGACTCTCCTGCCAATTACCCCGTAAACGCCTGCAGGCCAGTTTGTGCACGACCCAAGATCAAGGCATGGATGTCATGGGTGCCTTCATAGGTAATCACGGTTTCTAAGTTCATCATGTGGCGCATGATGTGATACTCGTCCGAGATGCCGTTGCCACCGTGCATGTCGCGGGACATGCGTGCGATGTCGAGCGCTTTGCCGGTTGAGTTGCGTTTCACCAAGGAGATGTTTTCCGGTGCGCATAGTCCCTCGTCCAGAAGGTGTGAGACGCGGAGCACGCCTTGCAAGCCGAGTGTGATTTCGGTCTGCATATCGGCGAGCTTCTTTTGGATCAATTGATTGTTGGCGAGCGGACGGCCGAACTGTTTACGCTCAAGCGTGTAGTTCAGTGCGGCATGCCAGCAGAATTCAGCGGCACCCAACACGCCCCAGGCGATACCGAAGCGAGCTTTGTTCAAGCATCCAAATGGGCCCTTGAGGCCTTCGACGTTGGGCAGGATCGCATCTTCGCCGACTTCGACATCGTCCAACGATACGTCGCCGGTGACAGAC
>JAURCQ010000349.1 GCA_030828335.1 Gammaproteobacteria bacterium | reverse complement strand
CGCATCATCAACACGTCCCCGGGCACCACCGGCTTCCTCCACTTGCACCCATCCACCCCCCCGAAGAAAAAGTTATTATTCTGCTCACTCTCACTCCCAGCCTCCGGATCCAACATCACAATCCCAGCCAACTGCGCCATCGCCTCCACCTGAAGCACCCCCGGCATGATTGCCCGCTGCGGGAAATGCCCCGGAAAGAAGTTGTCGTTCACGGTCACGCATTTGTAACCCACCGCGTACTTCCCGTACTCCCACTCGAGCACGCGGTCCACGAGGAGGAACGGGTAGCGATGGGGCAGGATGTCCATGATTTGCTGTATATCCTTCAGCGCAGGGAAATTCTGGCCTTGCGTTTCGATGCCCGGCGGCGGCAGGTCTGCGTCTGATGCCTTTGCGAAGGGGACGTGCCGGGGCCGACGAGGGGGGGAGGTACGGGAGGAAACGGCGTTGGAACGGACGGGATGCGTGACGGTCGGGCGACGAATTGGCGCCGACGGGGCCGTTGAGGAGATCGCTGAGATCATGGTGCGGAGATGGCAGATTGCTACGTAGAATGTAGTACGAAGAATG
>JAURCQ010000348.1 GCA_030828335.1 Gammaproteobacteria bacterium | reverse complement strand
CGACCTGGATCCATTGCTGGTTACCGAGGAGCGCATGACGCTGGCGGAACTGGTGGAAGAAGAGCTGCTGCTGGCGATGCCGCTGGTGGCGCTTCACGATCAGTGCCCCGATCCGCCGCCCCAGAGCGCTGGGGATCCGGGCGACCAGGATGACAATCAGTCCGATCCGGATAATCCGTTTGCCGTGCTGGCCCGTCTCAAGGGCCGCCGCAAGTAATACGCCGAGGAGCAACAAATGGCTGTTCAGAAGAGTCGCAAAACCCGTTCCAAGCGTGGCATGCGTCGTTCCCACGATGCGCTGACCGCGCCCGCTATCACCGAAGACGCGAGCACCGGTGAAGTGCACCGCCGTCACCACATCTCTCCGGACGGCATGTACCGCGGCCGCCAGGTGCTGCGCACCGCGGAACTGGACGACGAAGAAGAGTAAGTCCGTTTGCCGCGGGCGGTGCGCCGCCTGACGGTACGCCGCCCGACGGTGACAACAGGACGACTGTGTAACGGGAGCCTTCAGGGCTCCCGTTTCTCTATCCACGGCCGGATCGAACTCGTATCATGGCCGTCGCTTCGCCA
>JAURCQ010000034.1 GCA_030828335.1 Gammaproteobacteria bacterium | reverse complement strand
CAATAGCCGCTACGTGGGTGATGAGCTCGGCCAGGTCCGCCACGGCGCCATCGGCCGTCGGTCCCCGATAGGCATTGACGTTCTGCCCAAGAAGATTGATCTCCCGGACCCCGCCCCGGGCGAGGGCCTCGCACTCCGCTAGCACCGGCTCCAGGGGGCGGCTGATCTCCTCCCCCCGGGTATAGGGCACCACGCAGAAGCTGCAGTACTTCGAGCACCCCTCCATGATGGAGACGAAGGCCGTGGGCCCCTCGGCCCGAGGCTCCGGGAGGCGGTCGAACTTCTCGATTTCCGGGAAGGAGATATCCACCAGGGGCGGCTGACGCTTGCCCCCCGGCGTCGCGCCGGCGCGGCGCTCGTCGATCATCTCTGGCAGGCGGTGAAGGGTTTGGGGGCCGAACACCAAATCCACGAAGGGGGCCCGATCGGCGATGGCATGCCCTTCCTGGCTGGCCACGCAGCCCCCGACGCCAATGAGAAGCTCAGGCTTATCGGCCTTGAGGCCGCGGTAGCGCCCCAGCTCGCTGAAGACCTTCTCCTGCGCCTTCTCGCGAATGGAGCAGGTGTTCAGCAGGATGAGGTCAGCGTCCTCGGGACGGTCCGTGGGCTCCATGGCCTGCCCCTCGCGCAGCGCATCGAGCATGCGCGCCGAGTCGTACTCATTCATCTGGCAGCCGTAGGTACGGATAAAGACTTTCTTTGCCATGGTTCACCTCACAAGCCCCGCCGGGGCGGCGATCATACCGGCTCGCCGCGCGATGCAAAAACCAGCACGGGGGAAAATCCGCCCCGCCCCCTTGCAAAGCGGCCCACAATGCCCAAACTGCGCCCCTTCGGATGCAGGAGAGCGGCACCATGGCCGAACCCACCCACCTCTATCGCGTGATCTTCCAAAGCCAGGGCCAGGTTTACGAGCTCTATGCGCGGGATATCTACCAAAGCGAGCTCTACGGCTTCATCGAAGTGGAGGGCTACGTCTTTGGGAAGCGTACCCAGGTGGTGGTGGATCCCGCGGAGGAAAAGCTACAAAGCGAATTTGAAGGGGTGGAACGCAGCTATATTCCTATGCCCGCCATCATCCGCATCGACGAAGTGCAGAAAGAAGGGCAAGCCCGCATTAAGGAGATCAAGGGGGACAAGGTCACCCCCTTCCCCACCCTTCCGGTGCCGCCCAAGCGGGATAGCTAAATGACCCCTGGCCTCTTTCATCTTGAGGCCCAGGCTCAGCGCCGGCCCGAGCACCCCGCCCTGCTCTTTCACGATCCTGAGGGTGGGCCAAGCACCCCCCTCACCTACGCCGCCCTGAATGACGAGGTCAATCAGATCGCCCAGGGCCTTCGCGCGCTCGGGCTCACCCCGGGGTCGGGCATCGCTGCCCTCACCGGCACCCACCGGGAGGCTTTGGTCCTCTACTTTGCCGCCATGCGCCTTGGGCTCTGGTACACCCCGCTCAATATGCACCTGAAGGCGCAGGAAATCGGCCAAATCGTGGAGGATGCGGGGGCGAGGGCCCTTTTCTACCGCCCCGCCTATGCCGCCCAGCTGCCGCCCCCAGGATCGGAATACCGGGAGGACACGGCCACCCTCTGGGCCCGCTGTGCCAATTTGCCCAAGCGCTGCCCCGACGATGCCCAGGAAGGGGCCGCCCTGCTCTTTTCCTCCGGCACCACGGGACGGCCCAAGGGCGTGATCACGGCCCAGCCCGGCGCACCGCTCGGGACCCAAAGCGCCCTTGCCGCTGCCCGCATCCGGGCCCACGGCTTAGATGAGAACACCGTGTATCTCTCCACGGCGCCGCTCTACCACAGCGCGCCCCTACGCTACATCGACATGGTGCTTCGCCTCGGGGGTACGGCGCAGGTGCTGACCCTCTTCGACGCCGAAGCGGCCCTGGGGATTCTGGAAGCCGAGCCCATCACCCATAGCCAGTGGGTGCCCACCATGTTCGTGCGCCTGCTTCGCCTGCCCGAGGCGCGGCGCAAGGCCTTCCGCGCTAAAGCGCATCGCTATGCGATCCACGCCGCCGCGCCCTGCCCACCGGCGGTGAAGGCCGCCATGATCGACTGGTGGGGTCCGATCCTTTACGAGTATTACAGCGCCACGGAAGCCAACGGTCAGACCGTTATTGATAGCCCCGAGTGGCTTGCCCATCGGGGAAGCGTGGGCCGGCCCCTCATCGGGGAGGTCAGCATTCGCAATGAGCAGGGCCAACCCTGCCCGCCGGGCGTCCCGGGCACGGTGTACCTGCGCGGGGGCGCGAAGTTTTCCTATCTAGGCGATCCGGAGAAAACGCGCCGGGCCTACCTCGATGACGGGTTCTCCACCGTCGGGGATCTCGGCTACCTCGATGAGGACGGCTTTCTGTACCTGACCGATCGGCGCGACTTCACGGTCATCAGCGGCGGCGTGAATATCTATCCCCGGGAAATTGAGGACGTGCTCCTCGCGGACCCCCGGGTGGCCGACGCGGCGGTCTTCGGCCTCCCGGACGAGGAATTCGGCGAGCAGCTCCACGCTTCCGTGGAGCTGGTGAGCGGGGTCGACCCGGCGGGCATGGAAGCGGCCCTCCGGGCCCATTGCCGAGCCCAGCTGGCCCATCTGAAATGCCCGAAAAGCTGGCGCTTCCATGAGCGCCTGCCGCGCCTGCCTACGGGGAAGCTGGCCAAGCACAGCCTGCGCGACGAGATCCTGGCGAGCTTAGGCCAAACCCCGCCCGCGGCCGCGCCCTAGTCCGTCAGCCCGCGGCGCTCCAGGAGCGGTTCGAGGCTCGGCGGCGCCCCGCGGAAATCCTCAAAAAGCGTAAGGGCAGGCTCGCTAGAGCCTTTGGACAGGAGGCGCTCGCGGAAGCGGTCCCCGTTCTCCCGGGTCAAACCGCCATTCGCCTTAAACCAGGCCACCGTGTCCGCGTCGAGCACCTCGCTCCAGATATAGCTGTAATAGCCCGCCGCATAGCCCCCCATGATGTGGGAGAAGTAGGGGGTCCGGTAGCGCGGGGGCACGGGCGCGTAATCAAAGCCAAGATCGGTGAGGAGCGACGCCTCGAGCGCCATGAGCGCCTCCGCCTCGGGCAGGGCATCGACCGGGAGACGGTGCAGCGCCTGATCAAGGCTGGCCGCTGCAAGGTATTCCGTGGTGCGGAAGCCCTCGTTGAAGCGCTGGGCTGCCAGTACCTTCTCCAGCTCCGCCTCTGGGAGCGGCTCGCCGGTCTCATGGTGCACGGCATAGTTCTTCAGAATGCTCGGCCAGGTGGCGCCCATCTCGTGCACCTGGGAGGGAAACTCCACAAAATCCCGGGGCACGCGAGTGCCGGAGAAGCGGGGATAGGTCACGTTTGAGAAGAGCCCGTGCAGCGCATGGCCGAACTCGTGGAACATGGTGTTCACCTCATCGAAGGTGAGCAGGGTCGGTCGTCCCGGGGCAGGCTTCACGATGTTCAGGTGGTTCGCCACCACGGCCTGGGTCCCGAGCAGCTCGCTTTGGGACACGTAGGCATTCATCCAGGCGCCGCCGCGCTTGCTAGGCCGAGCGTAGGGATCGAAGAGGAAGAGCCCCAGGGGCGCATCGTCGAGAAACACCTCAAAAACCTGCACGTCCGGATGATAGGTCGGCAGCGCAGGGCGATCCTCAAAGCGGAGCCCATAGAGCTGCCCCGCAAAGTAGAAGACCCCGTCCCGGAGCACGCGGTTCATTTCGAAGTAGGGCTTCAGGGCCTCGGCATCGATGGCGTAGCGCTCGGCCCGAAGCTTTTCCGTGTAGAAGCTCCAATCCCAGGCTTCCAGCGCGTGCCCGCCCTCCTCGCGGTCGATGAGGGTCTGCAGCGCGGCGCCTTCGCGCCGGGCGTTGGCCACGGCCCGGGGGGCCAGCCGGCTCAGCATGGCTTCCACCGCCTCCGGCGTCTCCGCCGTTTGGTTCGCTACCGCGTAGGCCGCATAGTTTTCAAAGCCCAGGAGGGCCGCTTTCTCTGCCCGAAGCTTCAGGATCGCCAGGACCCGAGCTCGGTTATCAAACTCGCCGCCGCGATGGCCCCGAGCCTCGGAGGCCTTCTGGACCCGCTCCCGAAGCGGACGATGGGTGAGGTCGGCCACAACGGGCTGCCCCGTGGTGTTGCGGAGAGAAATGAGCCACCGGTTCGGCCCCAACCCTGCGTCTTCCGCAGCCTGGGCCAGGGCCGCTCGGCGATCCTCGCTTAAGCCCGCCAGCTCCGCTTCGTCCTCAACGACGATGGCACTGGCATTCACCTCCGCCAGCACCGCATCGGAAAAGGCCGCACCTTCCTTCGCCAGCGCCCCATTGATTTCCTTGAGCCGCGCCCGGGCCTCATCGTCCAGGGCTGCGCCGGCGCGCTGAAAGTCCTTGTAGGTCTCTTCCACCAGGCGCAGGGCTTCCCCCTGAAGCCCCCGGGCCTCGCGCTGCGCGTGAACCGCCGCCACCCGCTCGAACAGCTCGGGATTCAGCATGATGGCATCCCGATGCGCCGCCAGCTGGGGGGCGAGCTCCGCCCGAAGGGCCCGAATATCGTCATTGGTATGGGCGCTGGAGAGCGCATAAAACACCCGGGACACCCGATCCAAGATTGCTCCCGTCTTCTCCAAGGCGACGATGGTGTTCTCAAAGCTGGGCGCCTCGCTGCTGCCCAGAATCCCTTCCACCTGGGCCCGCTCCTCGGCCATGCCCGCGGCAAAGGCCGGCGCAAAGTGCGCATGCTCGATCTGATCAAAGGGCGGCAGGCCGTAGGGCAAGGGGCTCGGGGCCAGGAAGGGGTTGGCGGCGCTGTCCCCAGCAACCGAGGACGGCGCCGGGGATTCCGGCGCCTCGGGGCCGCAGGCGGACAGGAGGGCGACCATCGCGCCCATGGCCAGGGGAATACCCATGAGGGATCGCAGCATCATTCGGCGTCTCCTTGCCCTAGGGGCGCAGGCGCCTGTCGAAGGAGCGCCCACGCCAAAATCAGTAAGCCCGTCGCCAGCAGTATAGCGCCGGGAATCAATAACCCCAGCGCGGGCTCGGGGCTCGCCGTAGTCGGATTGGGGGCAGCAAGGAAAAAGGCCAGGGGAAAGGTGATGCTGGCGGAGGAGATCAGCACGCGTAGGACCCAGCGGAGCGCCTCGCTACAGCGCGCTGCATCTATCCAGGGGAGCAGCACCAGGGTCAGCAAGAGAAAGAGCGCTGCATGGGCGTGCCCCGCCCGCCACAGATCCTGGTGCAAAGGTGACCCGAGATAGCCCGGCAAATTCACGATGCGCCAGGTTAAAACGCTGCCGCCAAACATGACGCCCAGAAAGGACAGGATGAGCACCGCCCCCATGTTCCGGGACGCCTGGGAGAGGGAGAAGGGTGACGCCGGGGGTATAGCCATGGAAAGCCTCCTGCGCGGGGAGTCGGTACAATGGAACCCGCATTCGGCGAGCATAAGGGATCGCACATGAAAAGAACGATCGTGGTGGGCGGTGGCCAGGGGGCTGGGCAGTTGGTCGCAAGCCTGCGCCAGGAAGGATACGACGGTGAAATCCTGATGATCGGCGAGGAGCCCCAGCTCCCCTATCAGCGCCCGCCCCTGTCCAAGGCCTACCTGCTCGGCGAGCTCCCCGTGGAGCGGCTCCTGGTGCGGCCGGAGAAGTTCTACGCCGATCAGAATATCGAAACGCGCCTAGGCGCGAAGGTCACGGCAATCGATCCAGAAGCCCAAACGGTGACCCTCGAAGACGGCGAAACCCTTAGCTACAGCGATCTCGTACTCGCCACGGGCAGCCAGGTGCGGCGCCTAGCCCTGCCGGGCTTCGACCAGGAGGGGGTGTTCTACCTTCGCACCATGGCCGACGTCGATGGCATCCGCGCAGCCCTGACCCCAGGCAAGCGCCTGGTCATCATCGGCGGCGGCTACATTGGCCTTGAGGTGGCTGCGGTTGCCCGGAAGCTGGGGCTGGACGTCACCGTGCTGGAAATGGAAAAGCGCATCCTGGCTCGGGTCACCACCCCGGCCATGTCCGCTTTCTACACGAAGGTCCACACGGACCACGGCGTGGTCATCAAAACGGAGGCCGCCGCCGCGGCGCTCTCCGGCGATGGCCAGGTGACCGGCGTGCAGTGCCAAGACGGCACGGAAATCCCCGCGGACGTGGTAATTGTCGGCGTGGGGATTCTCCCCCGCACGGAACTCGCGGAAGCCGCGGGGCTCGCCTGCGAGAACGGCATCACGGTAGATGAGGGCACGCGCACTAGCGCCCCGCATATCTACGCCATCGGTGACTGCACCAACCATCCCAATCCGGGCCTAGGCCGACGCCTACGCCTGGAATCGGTCCCCAACGCCATGGATCAGGCCCGGGTGGCTGCCAAGAATATTTGTGGGGGGGATGCCCGCTACGACGCCGTGCCCTGGTTCTGGAGCGACCAGTACGACCTCAAGCTGCAGATGGTGGGCTTTTCCGGAGAGGCGGAGGAAGACGTGCTCCGCGGGGACCCGGACAGCGGCGCCTTCGCCCGCTTCTACCTGAAGGGTGGTCAGCTGATTGCCGTGGATGCAGTGAACAGCCCCCGGGAATTCATGGCGGCGCGCCAGCTGGTGGCTCAGAAGGCACCGGTAACGGCCGAAGCCCTGGGCGATCCGGAAACGGATCTCAAAACCCTGATGTCGCGCTAGGGAGGCGCCCCATGACCCTTCGATCCTTCCGGGCCGCCCTTGCCCTCAGCCTCGCGAGCCTAACGGGCGCCGCGATGGCCGATACCACCCTGCTTTACAACGTGAACGGCTGGACCGCCACGGCCAGCGCCGCGGACACCGGCGCCGCGGTGCAGCAGCAGCGCTTTTCTGCCCTTTTGGTGCACGAGGGGCGCGTGGTTTCCGCCGGCACCTTCGATGATCTCCGCACCCTGGCCGCCCGCCTCGGGGAGCCGGTCACGCGCATCAACGGCGAAGGCGCCTTCCTCATGCCCGGACTCATTGATGCCCATGGCCACTTCACGAGCCTCGGCTACGATGCGCTCCGCTTAAACATCACCGGGCTGCAAAGCCTGCAGGCCACGGTGGACGCGATCGCACGCTACGCGGAGACCGGGAACGGCTGGATCACCGGGGGCCGCTGGAACCAGGAGCACTGGCCCGAGGGGCGCTTTCCCCGGGCCAGCGATTTAGACGGCGTCACCGATCGGCCGATTTGGCTGCGACGGGTGGACGGCCACGCTGCCTGGGCCAACGGGGCGGCCATGGCCGCCGCGGGCATCAGCGCCGATACCCTCGATCCCCCCGGCGGCCAGCTCATCCGCGATGAAGACGGCAACCCCACGGGGGTTTTCGTGGACGCCGCCATGGACCTTATCGACGCCGTGGTGCCCCGGCCCAGCCAAGCTCAGCTTGAAGCCGCCATCGGCGCTGCCCAGGACATCATGCTCAGCAAGGGCCTCACGCAGGTTCACGATGCCGGCGCCGGCGTGCGCGCCATCGAAACCTTCCAGCGCCTGGCTAAGGATGGCGAGCTCAAGGTTCGCCTCTACGTGATGGTGGCCGGCGAGGAAACGCTAGAGGCCCTGGGCTCGCCCCAGGACGACCCGGAGGATCGGGTCGATGTGCAAGCGGTTAAGCTGTACTCCGACGGCGCCCTGGGCAGCCGCGGCGCTGCCCTATTCGAGGACTACAGTGACGATGAGGGTAATCGGGGCCTGCTGTTCACCAGCGCCGAGGATCTCGCCCGCATCGTCGATCAAGCCACGGCCCGGGGTTGGCAGGTGGGCATCCATGCCATCGGGACCCGCGCCAACGCCGTGGTCCTGGATGCCTACGAGCAGGCCTTCGAGCGCTACCCCGGCAGCAAGGATCTCCGGCACCGCATCGAGCATGCGCAGGTCATGCGCCCGGGGGATCTCCAACGCACCATCGACCTCGGCGTAGTGGCTTCCATGCAGCCCACCCACGCCACCTCCGATATGTGGATGGCGGAAAAGCGCTTGGGTTCGGCGCGCCTCGCCGGGGGCTACGCCTGGGCCACGCTGCTGAAAAACGGCGCCGTGCTGGCCCTAGGCAGTGATTTTCCCGTGGAGCCCCCGGATCCGGTCTTTGGGATCCACGCCGCGGTGACCCGGCAAAACCGACAGGACGATCCCCCCGGGGGCTGGCGCCCGAGCGAGAAACTCACCCTCGCCCAAACGCTTCGGGGCTTCACCTTGGATGCGGCCTGGTCCGCGCGGCAGGAGGGGCAGCTCGGGAGCCTCGAACCCACGAAATGGGCGGATTTCGTGATCCTCGAGGAAGACCCCTTCACCGTGGCCCCAGAGGACCTCTGGAAGCTTCAGGTGAAGGAGACTTGGATCGCCGGGGAGCGGGTCTACGCCAAAACGCCCTGACTACCAGTCGAGATCGTCGGGGATCGGATGGTCCGCGTAGGCCGGATCATCCTCCCCCGGCGCCTGGGGCTTCGGCAGCACCAGGCGATCATCGAGTTCGCGAATCTTCTCCGCCACCTTCTCCTCAATCACCTCAAACCCCGCGCCGTGGCGCACGAGCACCATGGCGCCGGCGGCCAGCCCATCGCGCTGCGCCTCGGTGACATACAGCTTCCGCACCTTTTTCCCATCAAGGAAATGATAGGCGCAGCTGCCCTGGCCCCGGGGCAGGCGACGTTGCTCGATAATCAGCTTGGCCTGCTCCCGAAGCGTTTGGGCGAGCGCACTCTTGCGCCGCGCCTTCGGCTGCCCCCCTTTCCCTTGGTCAGCTTTAGCCGGCGCCCCTTTGGCATCGGCACCTTTGGGTTTGGATTTAGGCTTCGGCTTTGACGCCTTGGGGTCCGGCGCCTTTCCCAGGCCCGCTTTCAGCAATTGGCTACGGAGGGATTCGCTCACGAAGGTCTCCTAAAGAGGGGCCGCCATGTGGAGATGAAGATCGATGCCTTCGGGCACGAGGGCCGGAACCCGCGTTTCCACCTGCACCGCAAAACCCGCCCGCTCGTAAAGCGCCTGGGCTGGATTGCCCGCATACAGATCTAAGTGGACGGCCTCAGCCCCCGCCGCCTTGGCCCGGCGGAAGACATCTTCAAGGAGACGCTGCCCAAGGCCCCGGCCCCGGAGACTCGGCAGTACGGCCAGGTTCTGCAGGTAAAACACGTTCTCCGGCACCGGCGGCAGCAGGTAGCGCCCCTCCTGCACCCAGCGCGCCAGGGCGCCCAGGCCTTCGGGATCGAGCGCGGCCTGGGCCTGCTCAAAAAAGGGCCCGGCGGCCGCCCCCTGTTCTTCCGTCCTAAAGCCCAGGGCTAGCCCCGCAAGGGCTTCGCCGTCTACCGCCAGCCGGGCGTAGCGATGGGAGAAAAGCCCCTGGGCCTGCTGCCACTGGTAGGCAAGGTGTTGATCGGCCCGGGCGCGGTCATGGCCGTGGAGAAAGGAAAAAATGTGCGGGTCCGTGTCAAAGATCAGCCCCGCGGCCACCGCTGGCTCGAGGGGCGCACCATCCTCCAGAGTGAGGTTGCGGGGATCCATCACGGACTGCCCACGACGTTGCGAAGCTGCCCGACCCCCGACACCTCCACCACCACCTCATCCCCCGGGGCCATGGGCTCAGTGGTGCCCGGGGTACCGGTAAAGATGATGTCCCCCGGTTCCAGGGCAATGGTCTCGGAGACCTCGCTGATGATAGTCGCGAAATCGAAGAACAGATTCTTCACCGCGTCGGACTGCTTAAGGGCCCCATTCAGGAAGGTTTTGACCGTAAGGGACGCCGGGTCTAGGTCCGTGACGATCCAAGGGCCCACGGGGCCAAAACCGTCGGAGGCCTTCGCCCGAAGCCACTGAAGATCCCCCGCCTGCCAGTCCCGTTCCGAGATGTCATTACCGGCGGTGAAGCCGAACACCTTACTCAGCGCCTCCTCCGGGGGCACCTGGAAGGCAGGCGCACCGATGACGAGAACCACTTCCCCTTCATAATGCAGATTCTTCGCACGCCGGGGATAGGGAATCACCGCCCCCGGGCCCGTAATAGCGCCGGGGAGCTTGGCAAACATGCCAAGCGCCGTCGGGTCAGGACGGTCCGTGGTGTGGCTAGGATAGTTATAGCCAATGGCGATGACGGAGCGCGGCGTCACCGGCGCCAGAAGCTGGGAAGGGTCGACGGCACGCGGGCTGCCCAGCGCCTGCCCCCCGGCCCAGGGCGCGCCATTCAAGGGCTGAACGCGCCCATCGGCCAGGCGCTCCCCAAAGTGCGCCGTCCCCGTCTCGTCAGCAAAACGCAGGTAGGTGGCGGCCTGCACCGGCAGCGCCAGCACCGCGAGCACCGCCAGGGCCCAGCGCCCGGCCCGCCGCGTGTCAAAGTTCATCCCCATGGGTCTTCTCCCCTTATCCTTAGTCCCAAAAGTTTAGCGCGGCCTTCGGCGGAATGCTTTTGTCTCACCGCCGCCTGAGCCATCATCGAGCTTGAACTCAATGAGGAGGGAGACAGGCCCATGGTAGAAGCCACCGATCACGGCGCGATTCGCGTCCTCACCCTGAACCGAGAAGCCCAGCTGAACGCCTTCAATGGCGGCTTATTCGACGACCTCGTGGAAGGGCTCGAAACCGCGGCGGAGGACGGCACCGTTTCCGTGGTGGTGCTGACGGGTAAGGGCCGGGCCTTCACCGCCGGCGCTGATCTCACGGAGATGGGCCAAAAAACCACCCCGCCGAAGCACGGCTTTCCCGGGCTTCTGGAATGTCTCATCGACTATCCCAAGCCCATCATCGCCGCCGTGAACGGCGTCGCCGTGGGGGTGGGGGGCACGATCTGCGGCCTCGTGGATATGGTTTTCATGGCCGAGTCGGCGAAGATGCGCTGCCCCTTCGCGGCCCTGGGCATTAACCCGGAAGCGGCCAGCAGCCTCACCTTTCAGCAAATCATGGGCCCCCAGCGCGCCGCCTGGTTCCTCTACAGCGCGGAAACCCTGAGCGCCGAGGAAGCCAAGGCCACGGGCATCGCCCTCGACGTATTCCCCGACGAAGGCTTCCTCGACACCGTGCTCGCGAAGGCCGAAGTTTTGGCTCGGCAGGCGCCCAATGCCCTGCAGGAAACCAAGGCCCTCATGATGGCGCCGAAGAAGGCCGCCTTCCGGGAAATCATCGCCCTGGAAAACGAGGCCCTCACCCGCACCGTGGGCAGCCCGGAAAACCGGGAAGCCATCGCGGCGTTCATGGAAAAGCGCGCTCCGGACTTCACCGCTGCGCGGCTGCGCGCCGCGCAAAACGGCTAGAGACCGCGAAGCAGCTCTAGCACCAGGAGCAGCCCCAGGCCGGCGCCGAGAGCGAGCAGCACGTTCCGGCGCCAGAGGCCCACGAGCAAAGTGCAAAGCGCCGCCAAGAGGCGCGGCGCATCAAATTCTCCCCCGGTGGCGCTTGGCCAGAGCACCTGCGGCGCCACCAACGCCGGGAATACCGCCACCGGTACATAGCGCAGCAGCCTCAGCGCCAGGGGCGGCAGCGTGCGCCCGCCGAGAAAGCCCAGGAAGGAAAAGCGAATTAGGTAGGTCCCCAGGCCCAGGGCGGCAATGGTGAACCACAGGGTGCTCGGCGCCAGCTCAGCCATGGGCCTCCCCCAGGCCTTCGAGCAGCGCGCCGGTGACCATGCCCCCCGCCGCCGCCAGAAGCATGCCGCTGTTAAGCGGAAGCTCATGACCCAGTATCGCCAGGCCCGTGGCCACTACCGCAGCCGCCGCGCTGGGTCGATCCTTCAGCATGGGCGTCACCATAGCCAGGAAGGTCAGGGGCACGGCAAAGTCGAGCCCTGGCACCGCCGCCACCGTGCTTTGCGCCTGGGCGCCAAGGGCGCAGGCCAGAATCCAAATGCCGCAGATGGGTGCGGCGGCGCCCGCGTAGTAGGCCAGCCGAGCCCCCTGGGGCTCCTCCCGGCCCTGGAAGCGCAGCAGGGCTAGGGCGTAGACCTGATCCACCAGGGCATAGGCGATCCAGGCGCGATGACGCAGGGGCGCCCGGCCGAAGAAGGGCACGAGGGACGCAGAATAAAGGGCCATGCGCAGATTCACGGCGAGCCCGGTCCCCACGGCCACAGAAACGGGCGCCCCCGCATCCAGCAATTCCAGGGTGGCGAACTGCGCGGCGCCGGCAATCACCAGCGTGGAAAAGCCCAGCGTTTCCGCCAGGGACAGGCCAAGCTCCGCAGCAACAACGCCAAAGAGCAGGGCAAAGGGCGCCACCATAACGATGAAGGGGGTGCCATCGCGCACCCCCTCCCAGAACACCGTCGCCGGCCTGGGGGACAGCCGTGAACTCATGGGTCGCCGGTTTCCGGCAGCAGCAAGCGAAGGCCGTTTCGCTTTCCATAGGCGCGGGTGAGTAGGGCGAAGATCACCAACAGCGCCCCATAGATCGGCAAGAAGGCTTCGCCCAGGAGGGCCCGAGGGGTTTTCGCCCAAAACAGCGCAAAGAAGAGGTGAGCTACGGCGAAGACGCCAAGCCAAAGCACAACCCCCTGCGCCCAACGCTGCCCCGCGGCCCCGCGCACCGCCAGCACCGCGACGAAGGCCGTGGGCATCAGCAGCACCGTGGGGATCACGAAGTGCTGCCCCAGCACGAAGGTTTGCAGCACCGCGAGGACGCCGAGGAGGGCCAGGAGGGCGAGCACGCCCTCGAGGCCGCCGTCCAGGCTCAGCCAACGCTTTCGAAGATCCTCGAGGCTCACCGCTGGCTCCGGAGCAGGCGCCCGGGACGGGCCCCCGTATCCTCATCCTCAGCTCGGGTCCGCACTCCGGCCACCCAGGTGCCCCGATAGCCCGTGGCGTGCTGGAGAATGCGCGCGCCTCCGGCGGGCAGATCCCGGCGCACCTCCAGATCCCCTAAGGACAGGCGCTTAAAGTCGATCCAGTTCACATCGGCGCGCAGCCCCGGAAGCAGCGCCCCGCGATCCTTGAAGCCAAAGAGCTGGGCATTGCGCTGTGTTTGCCGATGCACCAAATGCTCCAGGGGCAGGGTTGCCCCCCGGGTGCGATCCCGACCCCAGTGGGTCAGCTCATAGGTGGGGGCCACCGCATCGAAGATCACGGTGACGTGGGCGCCGGCGTCGGACAGGCCCGTGACCGTTTCCGGATGCACCTGCATTTCCCGCACCGCATCAAGGTTGTGATCGGCGTAGTTCGTGAAGTACATAACCACAAACCGCTCGCCGGTGCCGCCCGTGAGCACGTCATAGAGGAACGCATGGGGATCCATGCCCCGGGCCTTGGCCTGGGCCGCAAAGCTTTGGGCCTGCGTAGGCTCGTAGTCCCGCGCTTCGTCGAAGAGGAAGATCTGGTCGAAGTTGAGCTCGGCGAAGGCCACCCCGTTTTCCATGGTGCCCGGGAGGGGGTGGGGCATGCTTTGCTCCCCCAGAATCGCCGCTCGCCGCGCCGGATCGCGCAGCGCTTCCAAGCGCGCCTCGAAGCTTAGAGCTTTCAACTCGAGGTAGCTGGGCCGGCGCATGAAGGGATGATAGGTGCGAAGGCTCATGACGATCCCCGTAGGCCGCGCCCCCACCTGAGGGAAGACCTGGGCGCCCGCGGCGTTCTCGGCGCTGACCTGATCGAGCACCTCTTTCCACCGGGTGGGCCATTCCGCCACTTGGAACAGGGTAAAGGTGAGGGGGCGCTGCGCTTCCCGAGACAGCTGGGCCATGAGCCGGACTTCGTCCGCCAGGTCATGGGGCTCTTCCCGACCCGCCGCGGCGCCGCTGCCCAGGGTGCTCGAGGGAATGATCTGGAACACCCCCTTCCCCGCGTCGCGGAGGGCCCGCGCCAGGGCCAGCACTTCGTCGTCCTGGGCGAAGGTGCCGGGAACGGGCTCGCCGCGGACAGAAACGTGGCCCAGGATCCGGGACGTAGAGAAGCCCACGGCGCCCGCGCTCACCGCTTCTGCCACCAGGCGGCGCATGGCCTCGAGATCCTCCGCCGTGGCCGGCGCGTTCTCCCGCCCGCGGGTTCCCATGACATAGTTTCGCACCGCGCCGTGGGCGATGAGGGAAGCCACGTCGAGCGCGTAGCTCCGGGTGGCAAGGAAGTCGAGATACTCCGGATAGCTCGACCAGGCGCCCCAGGGCATGCCTTCATAAAGGGCCGTGCCCGGGACGTCCTCGACCCCTTCCATGAGTTCGATGAGGTCCTTTTCGCCCCCGGGGGCCACGGGGGCAAAGCCCACGCCACAGTTCCCCATGACGATGGTGCCCACGCCCTGCCCGGAAGAAGGCAGCATGGCGTCATCCCAGGTGACCTGCCCATCGAAGTGGGTATGAATATCAACCCACGCCGGGGTGACCAGCCCGCCCTCCGCATCGATTTCTTCCCGGCCCTTACCATCGAAGGACCCCACGGCGGCGATCAGGCCATCCTTGACGGCCAGATCGCCCTTCCGCGGTGCGGCGCCCGTGCCGTCCACCAAGGTTGCATTCCGCAGCACCCAATCAAAGCTGTTCATAGCCATTCCCTTCCCTCTGTCATCCTC
>JAURCQ010000347.1 GCA_030828335.1 Gammaproteobacteria bacterium | reverse complement strand
TTCGATTAAAGAGGCCATAAAAATTGCAATGGCTACCGATGATGCGATTATCAGCGACGACGAGATTGAGACAAAACCTTTTTAATCCTAGAACTCCCGAATTCGGTCAGGCTGTCCATACAAAGCGGAATTAGAAATTTTTAAGGTTGCGGCAAGATAAGTACAAAAATGCTCTCTGCCTTTCGCCGATGACCTCTTTGAGATTAAAAAGACCGTAGATATACTACACATTCGGTACCTAGCCGGAGTGGCGGAATTGGCAGACGCGCCGGATTCAAAATCCGGTGAGGGCAACCTCATGTGGGTTCGAGTCCCACCTCCGGTACTCAGTAAATAACGGTGTTTTTGGAGTTCATCCAGAAACTCCGTTTTTTCATGCGATCATATTTACGAGTTATTTACGAGTAAACCATAAAACCAGTAGTCTTAAACTGCTGAATGGCTGACCAGAAGGCACTACTCGGTATCTGCCGTATGCCGGAAGAAGCTAATTGTTTCAGGTGCTAGCAAGCCAATGGATACAATCTATAAATTACTCGGTATGAGACATCCGAATGACTGGCCAAACTGGAT
>JAURCQ010000346.1 GCA_030828335.1 Gammaproteobacteria bacterium | reverse complement strand
CCCCGTCATGTGACGAGGCTCTTCAGGTCATACTCGCTGCCCTGATCAGGCGCTCACCACGCGAACGTGTTTGCGCATTTTGGGGCCGCCGACATAAAACTCAACCTTGCCGCTGGAGGTCGCAAATAATGTGTGGTCCTTGCCTACGCGAACGTTGGCACCTGCATGAAAACGCGTTCCACGCTGACGCACGATGATGCTACCTGCGCTAATAGACTGACCGCCAAATGCTTTTACACCAAGGCGTTTGCTTTCGGAATCGCGACCGTTACGAGTACTACCGCCTGCTTTTTTGTGTGCCATTTCTCTCTCCTATCAGCCCTGGATACCAGTGATTTTCACTTCGGTGTACCACTGGCGATGACCGGTTTCATTACGGTAATGCTTGCGGCGATTGAACTTCACAATACGGATTTTTTCATGACGACCGTGGGATACCACTTCCGCCGTCACTTTGCCGCCGTCCACAAGAGGTGCGCCGATCTTGACATCGCCGCCAGCGCCGACCATCAACACTTGGTCAAACTCAATGGCATCACCCGTAGCCGCTTCGATTTTCTCGAGCTTGAGGACTTC
>JAURCQ010000345.1 GCA_030828335.1 Gammaproteobacteria bacterium | reverse complement strand
GGATAGGCTCTTCGGCCTGTCTTTTAGTCCCAACGAGTAGAATTTGTTTTCCCTGAGAGACAATCTCCTCAACTGCTTTGGAAGCGTTTTCGAGAAGATCATATGTTTTCTCTAAATCAATAATTGATATGCCATGACGGTTGTCGAAAACATAAGGCTTGGACTTGGGGTTCCATCTGCGCAATTGATGTCCGAAATGGACTCCAGCGTCCAAGAGATCTTTTACTGTAATGTTCATAGGTATTTTTTAAAGCCCACATCGAACGAACGGGGAGAAATAATTTTCTTTTTGTTAGGGTTAGATTAAGTTTGGGAGCAGGGGCAGGATTTGAACCTGCGACCTTCAGGTTATGAGCCTGACGAGCTACCAGACTGCTCCACCCTGCTACGAAAAGTTTTAATCTATCTAAAAATAAGTTTGATGCAACGTAAAAAACATTTCATGCGAAATCATTTCAGTTGAGAAATTCATCAAAAGGAATCAAAGCTATTATATGATTAAAACAATGGAGATTGTAAACTTTTGTGACGAGGTAACAAAAAAAAGCACGGTACCGGATTTCCCAGGTTCTTTTA
>JAURCQ010000344.1 GCA_030828335.1 Gammaproteobacteria bacterium | reverse complement strand
GCAGATACTGCCCACCATCAAACGGATATTCAGGCTCAACCAGATCGATTAAGTCATGCGGATAGCGCTCTAACTCTGAAGCCGACGGCTTTGCCGAGCCGATGTCGAGGTGCCGATAGACCATCACGGAATCTGCACTGATAATCCGTAACGGCGAATCATCGGCAAGCCGCATCGCCAGATCGGTTTTTCCGATCCCGGTAGGGCCTGTGATGACAAGGATTGAGCGAGGATGTGATGCCATCGCTCTAGTCTAGCTGATCCTTGACTTGCGGTAGAGTCCTCACTATGATCCGCACCCTCGCAAACCTCGGCCCAGGTGGCGAAATTGGTAGACGCGCTAGCTTCAGGTGCTAGTGGGGGAAACTCCGTGGAGGTTCAAGTCCTCTCCTGGGCACCAAAAATACCACTTCGTAATATGTAACTCATTGATTTATCTGCAAAATACCGTGTCCAGCAGTATTGTAGGTACAACAAATGAGTGCACAAATTGATGCCCCCAAGTACACCTATCTCAAACGTGGTGTGTATTACTTTGTGAGACGCATTCCTAGCGATTTACAGACGTTTTATCGC
>JAURCQ010000343.1 GCA_030828335.1 Gammaproteobacteria bacterium | reverse complement strand
AATACCGGATATAACTAATGGACTATGCGCCGCGGTAGATTTTTTACCCAAAGCGATCGTCAATCTGACATAATACGCCGATCAGAAAATTGAATAAGATGCCAAAAGAGCATCGACGACCTTTTTCTACAGACGCAGACAGGACACAACATGACTGACCAGAGTACGACAGTGACTAAACACACTGATCTCTCGCCCGCGCAGCTTATTGAAGAAGCGCTTAAACGGGGCGAAGGCACTTTATCCGATACCGGCGCTCTGCTGGTAACTACAGGCAAGCGAACCGGGCGCTCACCGGCGGATCGTTTCATTGTTCGCGAGCCCAGCAGCGAAGACGCCATTGATTGGGGCAATGTAAACCGCCCATTTGATGCCGATAAATTCGATGCGCTCTGGGATAGAGTTAAAGCGTATCTCGCAGAGCGCGATCGCTTCATCCAGCACCTTCATGTTGGCGAGCATAAAGAGCACTACATTCCTGTCTGTGTCACGACCGAAACGGCGTGGCAATCGCTATTTGGTCGCAACATGTTCATTCGACCTGAGCAATACAACTCAGGCAACAAAGAGGAATGGCA
>JAURCQ010000342.1 GCA_030828335.1 Gammaproteobacteria bacterium | reverse complement strand
CGAGTATGCGCGTTTAATCGACGTATTTAAGGCGCACAACATTCGTTATTTTTTCTATAACGGTGGCGGCGATTCCGCCGATACCTGCCTCAAAGTGTCCCAGCTTTCGAAGACCATGGGTTATGACCTGACAGCCATCCACGTGCCAAAAACCATTGATAATGACCTACCGATCACAGATAACAGCCCCGGATTTGGTTCGGTAGCTAAATACGTTGCCATCTCGACGCGAGAAGCCGCTATGGACGTGGCCTCTATGTGTGAAACCTCCACCAAGGTGTTCATTCTTGAGGTGATGGGGCGTCATGCGGGGTGGATCGCCGGAGCCGCCGGCTTGGCAGCCAATCAGCGAGGCGAAGCGCCGCATGTCATTCTGTTCCCTGAGATCGCTTTCGACCGCGCGGCCTTTTTGAGCAAGGTGAAATCCACGGTAGAGCGGGTTGGTTACTGCGTTATTGTCGCCTCGGAGGGTGCGCAAACCGCAGATGGCAGATTTCTCAGTGACAGCGGCGCTAGAGATGCTTTTGGTCACGCTCAGCTCGGCGGCGTCGCCCCCACCCTAGCGGCAATGATCAACTC
>JAURCQ010000341.1 GCA_030828335.1 Gammaproteobacteria bacterium | reverse complement strand
TGCGAGATATCTGGCGACTGTTTACCAATTGCGTTTATCACGGCGCAGGTGTGACCGTCGAAACCGCTATCGGCGTTGTCGTAGCCAATATCATTGACGACGCCGCGCACGATATCTTCGATATCGACATAAGCCTCGGTTGTGATCTCGCCGGCGACGAGCACCATGCCAGTTTTGATGAGCGTCTCGCAGGCGACACGCGAACGCGGATCCTCTTTGAGCAATGCGTCAAGAATGGCGTCGGAGATCTGATCAGCCATCTTGTCGGGATGTCCTTCGGATACCGATTCGGACGTGAATAAATTGATCTCGCTCATGCTAACTCCTTAGTGTTAATTCGCGTGTTTTCTAAACACGCGCATTTGAATCTGAAATCCATTACGCAGCGCGAGATTCGATCCCTGCTCGAATCGCAATCCACTCATTGCCGCCCATTGGTCTAACTCGCTTTCGTCGAACCCAAGCCATAGATCCCCGCAGGAATTGCGCACCCAATCTTGGTCATGGCTACAGAGTTCGATAACGAGTAAGAGCCCGTCTTCTTTTAACAGTGCCGCGACGTCCCGAAACGTCGAGGCCG
>JAURCQ010000340.1 GCA_030828335.1 Gammaproteobacteria bacterium | reverse complement strand
TGGTGCGACCCGAGACGACCGAGCAGCTCAGCGCGGCGCTGCGCATCTGCCACGATAACGAACAAAGCGTCGTCACCCAGGGCGGGCTGACCGGCATCGTTCAGGGCGCGGTTTCCACCACTGACGATGTCATCGTCTCCCTCGAGCGCATGAACCAGGTCGAGTCAGTTGATGCGATGGATGGCGTGGCCGTGGTTCAGGCCGGCGCAATCATGGAGACGGTCCAGCAATACGTCGCCGACCAGGGTTTTCTTTTCCCCGTGGACTTTGGCGCCCGCGGCAGCTGCACGATTGGCGGCGCAGTCGCGACGAACGCGGGCGGCATCAACGTGCTGCGCTACGGCATGATGCGCGAACAGTTGCTCGGCCTCGAAGTGGTGCTCGCCGACGGCAGGGTCGTGTCGTCGATGTTCAACCTGATCAAGAACAATACCGCCTACGACCTGCGCCAGCTGTTCGTCGGCTCCGAGGGCACGCTCGGCATCATCACCCGCGCCGTACTGCGCCTGCACGAGGCGCCGCCGCCGGTACAGACCGCGTTGCTCGCGGTCCCCGGCTGGCCGCAGGTAATGGCGCTGCTG
>JAURCQ010000339.1 GCA_030828335.1 Gammaproteobacteria bacterium | reverse complement strand
AACGAATGTAGTGCCAAGAATACCGTAAAACAATTCCTTTGTGGTCATTTTATAGTCCATTACCCAAGTAAAGAAAAAGACCAGCGGTAGCGGCGAAGGCTACAACAAAAGCCCAAAAAACACGGGCGGCTTCTTTCTCAAAGTGTTTATCATCTACAAACATTGTTACCTCTCTTTGTTGTGTTGGTACGGGTGGTGAGGCTTGAACTCACTATCTCTGCTTTATAAGAACAGTGCATTTACCAGTTATGCTACACCCGCATGGCGACCCCAGCAGGACTTGAACCTGCAACCCTCGGTTTAGAAGACCGATGCTCTATCCAGTTGAGCTATGGAGCCGTATCTTAAATTTCGTCGGCGTCGTATTCTTCTCTTTTCTTCAGTGAAATAATAAGTACCCGAAGACCGTTCCAGCGTCTTGGAAGTTTCCCCCTCAAATACTGTGCGTGGGCTTCGGGTACAAGAATGTCTAAGGACTTGCCATGGTCATCTTGAGCAAATGTGTATTCATAATCATCGCTCAAAAGAAACTCTTCTTTGAAGTCTTTGATGGCTTGTTTCTTTTTCATGCCCTCATTATA
>JAURCQ010000338.1 GCA_030828335.1 Gammaproteobacteria bacterium | reverse complement strand
ATGTCTGATATTGGTTCTGGGCAAGGGCTTTCGCGGTATCTTGCTGAGGTTAATAGCGCTCCTATTTTATCTGCGGAAGAAGAAAAGTCGCTCGCCTGTCGTTATTCGAACGATAACGATCTTGAAGCGGTGCGTCAGTTAGTGTTTTCGCATCTACGCTATGTCGTATCTGTCGCGCGAGGATTTTCGGGTTACGGACTCCCTCTCGGGGATTTGATTCAAGAGGGAAACGTGGGCCTAATGAAGGCCGTGAAGCGCTTCGATCACGACCGCGATGTTCGGTTGGTCTCGTTCGCTGTGCATTGGATTAAATCAGAGATTTATGATTATGTTGTCCGAAACTGGCGGATGGTCAAAGTTGCGACAACTAAAGCTCAGCGGAAACTATTTTTTAATTTACGGAAAAATCGTGCTCGCCTCGGCGTAATGAAACAAGCGGAGGTCGAATCTATGGCCGAAGCGCTTGACGTAAAACCAGAAACGGTCCGGGAAATGGAAACGCGGATGAGTGGGGGAGATGTTGCGTTTGAGGCGGATGTCGAAGATGATGATACGCCGCGATCGCTTGCGCCCGCTGATGCACT
>JAURCQ010000033.1 GCA_030828335.1 Gammaproteobacteria bacterium | reverse complement strand
GGTCAATCTCGTCCCCATCGTCGCTGAGGGTGGGATCCACGCGCAGCGGCAGTTCGTCGCGATAGCGCGTCCAGAGCCCGTGGCCCAGGATCGCCAAAACCCCCAGCACTCCGAGGCCGAGGAACAGTTCTCGAATCCCCCACTCCATGCGTGCGCCTCCTCTGCCCTAGCCCGCCAGGGCCGCGGCTTCTTCGACATTAACGGACACCAAGCGCGACACCCCGGGCTCCTGCATGGTCACCCCCATGAGGTGCTCGCCCATCTCCATGGCAATCTTGTTGTGCGTGATGTAGATGAACTGCACGTCCTTCGACATCTCCGTCACCAGGCGGCAGTAGCGTCCCACGTTCGCATCATCCAGGGGCGCGTCCACCTCATCGAGCATGCAGAAGGGCGCGGGGTTCAGGCGGAAGATGGAGAACACGAGCGCGATGGCCGTGAGCGCCTTCTCTCCCCCGGAGAGCAAATGGATGGACGCGTTCTTCTTCCCCGGCGGCCGGGCCATGATGGCCACGCCCGTGTCGAGGAGATCGTCGCCGGTGAGCTCGAGGTAGGCGTGGCCGCCCCCAAAGACCTTCGGGAACAGGCTTTGAAGCCCACTGTTCACCTGGTCAAAGGTTTCCTTGAAGCGGGCGCGGGTTTCCCGGTCAATCTTCCTGATGGCCTCTTCTAGCGTGGCCAGGGCTTCCTCGAGGTCAGCGTTCTGCGCATCGAGGTACTGCTTGCGCTCCTGCTCCTGCTCAAACTCTTCAATGGCCGCCAAGTTGATGGGACCGAGGCGATCGATGCGGCGATTGAGCCCCTCGAGCCGTTCCGCCCAGGCACTGGCCTCTGCCTCCGGTGCCAGGGCCTCTAGCAGGGCCTCGGGGCGCTGTTCGAAGGGCTCGAGCTGCTCTTCCACGGCGCGGCGCTTCAGCACCAGGGCCTGGTGCGCCATGCGGGCGCTTTCCAGCGCCTCGCCCAGGCTCTGCACCCGGTCATCGGCGGCGCTCCGGGCCTGCTCAAGCTGGCGAAGCTCCGCATCCAGCGCCGAGAGCTTGCCTCGCGCGCCTTCGAGCTGCTTTTCCACCTCGGCACGCTGGGAGAGCTGTTCCTCAAGGCTGGCTTTCATCCCCGCCAGGGGCGCCTGGGATTCGGTGAGCTCCGATTCGAGACCGGAGAGCTGCCCCGTGAGCGCCGTCAGCTGTTCCGTCAGCCGAGCCTGGGCCTTGCGCGTGGCCTCCAGCTGGGTGGTGAGATTCTGGGCCTTAAGGCTGGCCTCGTAGGCCGCTTCCCGGAAGCGCTGGGCATCCCCGCGCGCGCTTTGCACCTGGCTCCGGAGCGCATCGCGTTGCGCCAACCGTCCCGCGCGCTCGCTGTCGAAGCGGGCTTTCTCGCTTTCCGCCCCTTGCCGCGCCGCCTGGGCCGCCGCCAGGCCTTCGCGCTCCTGGCGCTGCTGGTTCTCCAGCTCCGCGCGCTCTTCCTTTAGGCGCTGGGCCCGGGCCTCCGCGGCCTCAAGGCGCGCTGCCAGGGCACTACGCTCAGAAAGCTTCACCCCTTGCAGGCGGGCCCGCTCATCCAAGCTATCCTGAATCCCCGCACGCTCGGCTTCGAGCTCCGCGAGCTGAGCCCGATGCCCGCCAACGCGATCTTCCCCCGCTTCCTGGGCCGCGCTGTTCTCTGCCAATTCCTTGGCGAGGGCTTCCAGGGCTTGGCCCCGGCGCAGCACCCCGGCTTCCGCGTGATCGCCCCGGGCGACCCGGAGCCAGCTGGCGCCGATGATGACCCCGTCCCGGGTGACCACCCGCTCCTCGGGTTTCAGGCGGCTACGCAGGGCGAGCCCTTCCTGGAGCGTCTCCACGGCCCAAACCCCTTGGAGCAGGGCCGCGAGGTCATCGTCACAGTCCACGTAGCGCGTAAGCGGGGCCCGCCCAAGGGCATCCTCCGCCGGCGCCGCGTCGGCGCTGCCTCCCACGCTTTCAAAAAGCGTGAGCTCGGCGTTGTCCAGGGCCATGGCCGCCTCGCCGGGGCCATCTAAATGTTCCACCACGACCGCCTGAAGGGCGCCGCCGAGCACCTGCTCCACGGCCGTTTCCCACCCCGCCTGCACGGCAAGGCGCTCCCCGAGGCGGGGCCGGCGACTGAGGCCCCGTTCCGACAGCCAGCTGGCCGCCGCTTCATCAGTGCGACCGAGGGCCGACTCCTGAAGGGCTTCCAGGGAGGCGCGGCGCCCCGCGAGCTGCTGCCCATCGCTGCGCAGCTCCGCGAGGGCCCGCTCCGCTTCCTGCAGGGCACTGCGCTCCGCGGCGATGCGTTCCCCAATGGCCTGGCGCCGCCCTTCCTCTGCCTCGAGCTGAGTCTTCAGCTCCGCGAGGGTGCTATCTAAGCGCGCGAGATCCTCGCTGCTGCCTTCCACCGCCGGCGCCACCTCAAGCTTATCGAGGCGCTCCTGAAGCCGGGCAAGGGTGCGCTCGAGCTGGGCGGCCCGAGCCGCTTCCACCTCGGCGCGGCGGGTCGGCTCAGCAGCGTCCAGGTTGAACCGCTCCCAGCCCTGCTCCCAGGTGCTCAGGGCGGCCTCCGCCTCGGCGAGGCGCGCATCGGCGCCGCGCTGCGCTTCCTGGGCCCTCACCTGCGCAGGGCCGAGCTCCGCCAAGGTGGTTTCCAGCTCCTCGATGCGCCGGCTATCGGCCTCGAGGTTTCGCGCCGTTTCTTCTCTCCGGGCCTGGGCACTGGCCCGATCTCCGGCGAGCTGGCGCCCCCGCTGTTCCTTCGCGCGCAGCGATTCCTCGAGGCGGGCAATCTCCGCCCCCAAACCGTAGAAGCGCTGCTGAATGCCGTCGACCTCCTGGGCGAGGGTCTCCCGCCCCACCCGGGCCTGCTCAAGCTGGCGTAGGGTGGCGCCCCGGGCCGTCACCGCTTCCTCCCGGTTCAGCTCGGCGCGCTTCACCGCAGCCTCCGCCGTTTCCAGCTGCTTCGAGAGGCCCTGCCAACGCAAGGCCAGGAGCTCCGCTTCCAGCTGCCGAGCCTCGGCCTTCAGGGTTTTGAAGGTTTCCGCGGCCCGGGCCTGGCGTTGCAGCCGCCCGAGCTGGCGATCGAGCTCTTCCCGAAGATCGTTCAAGCGATCGAGATTTTCCTTCGTGTGCTTGATGCGATTTTCCGTCTCCCGGCGCCGCTCCTTGTAGCGAGAGATGCCCGCCGCTTCCTCGAGGTGCTGGCGCAGCTCCTCGGGCTTGGCCTCGATGAGATTGGAGATCATGCCCTGCTCGATGATGGCGTAGCTCCGGGGCCCAAGCCCCGTGCCCAGGAACACGTCCTGGATGTCGCGGCGGCGGCAGCGACTGTCATTCAGGAAGTAGGTGGACTGCCCATCCCGGGTAACCTGGCGGCGAATGGCAATTTCCGCAAAGGCGGCGTACTGCCCGGCGATGCGCTGATCCGTGTTATCGAAGATCAGCTCGATGCTGGCCTGGGCCGTGGGCTTTCGGGCGTTGGAACCGTTGAAGATGACGTCCGTGATGGACTCGCCCCGAAGTTGCTTGGCGCTGCTCTCCCCCATCACCCAGCGCACGGCGTCAATCACATTTGACTTGCCACAGCCATTGGGACCCACGATGGCCGTGAGATTCGCGGGCAGATGCACCGTGGTGGGGTCCACGAAGGACTTAAAGCCCGCCAGTTTTATGGATTTTAAACGCATGGTTCCCCGGGCCCCTGGGGGCGCGACGCCAGCTATCCGTTTCCCTCAGGGGTGAGGGCGGGGGCAGCCAGCCAGTTTCTTTCTAGTGTAACGGATGGGCCCTAACCCCTGCATCTAGTGCCTGGGGCAGAATCATTCCACAACTTGATCGATCACCAGGGCCTTCAGCGCCCCGAAGGTCTCTGGATCGTCCGTCGCCAAGGGCCCAAGCCGCCCCTCCAGGTCCCCGGGGGCCGCGCGCACGCCACCGCTGGCCGTCACCCGAGCCACTACCTCAAGGGCGGGCACGGAGCGCAGGCCCTGGCCCGGGATCATGGCTGAGCCCTCATCGAGGACCACCTCCCGGGGCAGTTCGCGGGCCGGGAAGCGATCCACGGCGAGGGGCATGGGCGTGCCCGGGGTGCGAGCAAAGACGAAGACCGTAGCGTCCGGGGCAGCGCTGAGCCCCGGGGCCAGGGAGAGCGCGAGGCGCAGAGCCCCAGGGGCTTCGTCCCTGGCCTCACCGGCGTCACGGGCTTCGCCGGCGACCACCTTTGGCCCTGGGGGCGCTGGGGGCGCAGCCGGCGCTGCGGTCTCGAGGGCAAAGCTTGGCGCCGGGGCGGTCGGGCCGAGCGCTAAGGTCGCGCGAGCGCCGGTGGTGGGCACGGCCTCGAGCACCACCTCCTTCATGCCGTCCCCACCGGCGGGGGAACCATCCATGGACAGGCGTGCCACCACTTCCACAACGTCCTGGCCAACGATACTCATGGCCGGGCTCATGGCGTCCTCGGGCCCGAGGCGCACGGAGAGCGCGGTGGCGGGATTGTGGCGCTCCACGGCCAGGGGCATGCGTCCCCCGGGGGGCCGGGCCAGAATAAACAGCTGGGCCTGGGCGGGGAGGTTCTCAAGCCAGGCCGGCGCCACGGTGAGATCCACGGCGATGCCCGGGCCCGCCGGCGCCGCAGCGCTGAGGGCCGCGAGATCCAGCCCCCCCAGCTCCGCCGCGCGGCGCTGGGCATCTTCTAAAAATTGGCGCCGGGCGGGATTGGCGATCCCCGCCGCCAGGACCCGTCCAAAGGTTTCCGCGGCCTCCTGGTAGCGCTGCTGGGAGAAGGCGTCCATGGCCAGGAGTTCCAGCATGACCGGCTGGTCCGGCACGGTGGCCAGCACCCGATCGACGAGGGCGCGACCCGTGCGATCGAGGCGTCGATCGTTCGCGAGGTAGAGCGCCTGAGCCCGATAGACGAGGGCCACGAGGGCGCCCCCGGTGAGCTTTTCCACCTCTTCGAAGGCCGCCGCGGCCTGGGCGAAGGCGCCCAAATCCATGGCCCGCTGCCCGACCAGGAACCAGCCATCGGGCTCCTTTGCATCGAGGCTACGTAGGCGTTGCTCCAGGCCCTCGAGCCGCAGGCGCAGGCCGGCAATCTCCGCGGCCGTGGGGGCCTCGCCGAGGGCCGCCTGGGCCGCCTCAAAGACTTCGAGCTCCGCCTTGAAAGCCAGATCCTCCGCTGCCCCGAAGGACAGGCCCCAGGGCGCGTAGAACAGCAGCGCCACCAGGGGCACGAGCAGCGCACTGGCCCAGAGCACGCGGCCGGCGGGTCGGGCGGCGATCTTGACGCCCGTGGGGGTTGCCGTGCCCACGTCGGCGAGGAGCGCCCGGTCCAGCTCCGCCAAAAGGGCGCGGTGGCTCGCGGCATCGAGGCGCCCCTCGGCAAGATCTTCCGCCAGTTCGGCGCGCCGTTCCTCAAAGGTGGCGAGATTGGAGCTCAGGCGCAGCGCATCGCCATCATCCAGGCGGCGCCGGCGCAGGGGATACAGCACAAAGCCCATGGCCCCAAGGGCCAGGGCCAGAAGGGAAAGCCACAGAGTCATGCCTTCGAGTTCTCCCCGACGGCCTGGGAAAGCCGCTCAAGGGCCGCCTGCTCCTCCGGCGACAGGGGCGCGGGCACCGCTTCTTCGCGCTGGCGGAGCACGAGGCGCGCCACGAAAACCAGTGCGAGTAAGAAGAGGAGCGCAGGGCCGAACCACAGCACGTAGGTGGCGGGCATGACCCGGGGGCGATAGAGGATGAAGTCCCCGTAGCGCGCCAGCAGGTACTCGCGAATCTCTTCGTCTCCCTTCCCGGCCTGCACCATGGTGGCCACGGTGCGCCGGAGGTCGGCGGAGATGGGGGAGTCGGAGCCCGACAGATTGGTGTTCAGGCACTTCGGGCAGCGCAGCTCATCGATAAGCGCTTTATAGCGCGCTTCCTCTGCGGCCGTTTCAAAGGCGTAGGTATCAATGGCGGCGAAGCTTGCGGTGCCAAAAGCCAGCAGCGCGGCCCCCAGGAGGGCCCTAAGGGCCATGCGGTTCATGCCGGGGGCTCCTCAAGGGCCAGGCCAAGATTCCGGAGCACGGGGCGAATTTCCGCTTCCCAAACGCGCCGATCCACGGCCCCCACGCGCTTGTAGCGAATAATGCCGTTACCGTCGACGATGAAGGTTTCCGGGGCGCCGTAGACCCCCAGCTCGATGCCCAGGCTGCCGTCCTCGTCCACCACGGAGAGGCGGTAGGGATCGCCGTAGCGGGCCAGCCAAGCGCGGGCGGCTGGGCCGTCATCCTTGTAGTTCACCCCCACCAGGGGCACGGCGTAGCGCGCAGCAATGCGGTTCAGCTCTGCGTGCTCCGCCTTACAGGTGGGGCACCAGGTGGCCCAGACGTTCAGGAGAAAGGGCGCGCCAAGGAGATCCTGTCGGGCTACGGGCGCGCCATCGGCCAGGCGCGTTTTCTGGAAATCGGGCAGGGGCTGATTCAGCAGCGCCGAGGGCAGCTCGTGGGGATCGTTCAGGGCAAAGCCCCGCCAGAGCATGAACGCCATGAGCAGAAAGAGCCCCAGGGGCAAGAACAGGCTGGTGCGGCTCACGAGGCCAGCGCTCCCGCCAGGGCCGCCTGGTCCCGAAGCTTCAGGCGCCGGTAGCGGCGATCGAAGGCGGCCATGAGCCCGCCAAACATCATGAGCACGCCCCCAAACCACACCCAGCGCACGAAGGGCTTATCGTGCACCCGAAGGGCCCAGGCCCCCTCCCCCAGGGGCTCCCCGAGGGCGACGTAGAGATCGCGGAAGAATCCGGGATCGATATCCGCTTCCGTCATCACCATCTGCCGGGCCAGGTAGCGGCGCTTCTCCGGGTGGAGCACGGCGATGGGCTGGCCGTTCTGGAACACGCGCACCGTGCCCTGGTCCGCCACGTAGTTCGGCCCCTCGAGGGGCGCGACCCCCTCAAACAGGTAGGTGCGAGGGCCAAGGGTCACGCTTTCCCCTGGGGTCAAGCGCACGTCCCGCTCCGACGAGTAGGTGGTGGTGAGGGCGATGCCGAGGGCCGTCACCGCCACCCCCAGATGAGCCAGCACCATGCCGCCGTAGCCTGCGCCCAGCTTGGTCAGGCCCCGGAGCTTCGCCGAAAGGCCCTGCTTGTTCCGCACCCGCTCCAGCGCGTCGGCCAGGAGCGCCAGCGAAATCCAGGCCCCGAGCATGACCGAGAGCACGGGCCAGAATTCGAGGGCGCCGGTGACCATAAGCGGAAGCACCACCCCGAGGGCCACGCTCGCCAGAGCCACCTTGCCGAGGCTGCGCATCAGCTGGGCGGCGCTCGTGCGCTTCCAGCGCGCTAGGGGCGCGGGCGCCATGATCAGCAGCAGCAGCACCATGAGGGGCACGAAAACCGCGTTGAAGTAGGGCGGCCCCACGGAGATCTTGCCGCCTCCGGTCAGGGATTCATAAACCAGGGGATAGAGCGTGCCGAGAAGCACCGCCGCCATGGACACCACCAGCACGATATTGTTGGCCAGCAGCATGACCTCCCGGGAGAGGCCTTCGTAGCGCGCCTCGGCGCGCATCACCGGGGCGCGGAGGGCGTAGAGGGCCAGCGCACTGCCCACCACCAAGAGCAGGAAGACAAGGATGAACATGCCCCGCTCCGGGTCCACGGCAAAGGCGTGCACGGAGGTGAGCACCCCGGAGCGCACGATAAAGGCGCCGAGGAGGGACAGGGAGAAGGCGGCAATGGCCAGCAGCACGGTCCAGCTCTTGAACACCCCGCGCTTCTCCGTCACTGCCAGGGAATGGATCAGCGCCGTGCCCACGAGCCAGGGCATAAAGGAAGCGTTTTCCACCGCATCCCAGAACCACCAGCCTCCCCAGCCCAGTTCGTAGTAGGCCCACCAGCTGCCGAGGGCAATGCCCACGGACAGGAAGGCCCAGGCGAGGTTCGTCCAGGGCCGGGACCAGCGGGCCCAGGCCGCATCCAGGCGTCCGGAAAGGAGCGCTGCGATGGCAAAGGCAAAGGCCACGGAGAAGCCCACGTAGCCCGTATAAAGCATGGGCGGGTGGACAATCAGACCGAAGTCCTGGAGCTGGGGATTGAGGTCTGCCCCTTCTGCGGCGGCCACGGGGAGCACGCGCTCAAAGGGGTTCGACGTCATCAGCAGGAACAGAATGAAGCCCACGGTGAGGGCGCCCATAACGGACAGCACCCGGGCCAGCATGGCCGTGGGGAGGGCTTCCGAGCGCAGGGCCACGGCGAGGGTCCAGCCCCCCATGATGAGGGTCCAGAGCAGGAAGGAACCCTCGTGCGCCCCCCACACGGCGCTCACCTTGTAGTACCAGGGCAGGAGCGCATTGGAATTATTGGCCACATAGGCCACGGAGAAGTCGTCCTGCAGGAAGGCCTGGGTGAGGCAGGCATAGGACAGCAGCAAAAATACGAACAGCCCCGCGGACAGGGCGCCGGCGCTGTGCTGCAGGGTGAGGTCCCGGCGGACCACACCGGCCATGGGCACCACCGCCAGAAGCACGGCGAGCATCAGCGCAAGAATGAGCGCAAAGTGTCCCAGCTCTGGAATCATGCTTCCCCCAAAAGTGTTTAGGCCCTAGCCCCCGGCGTCGAGGGTGGCCATGCCAGCCCGCTGCCCCTCCGGCGCCTTACGCCCGGCGAGCTCCGCGAGCTCCGGCGGCATGTAGTTTTCATCGTGCTTAGCCAGCACTTCGCTAGCCTCAAAGGTGCCATTGGCGCGAAGCCGCCCCGTGGCCACGATGCCCTGCCCTTCCCCGAAGAGATCCGGGAGGATGCCCTCGTACACCACGGGGACGTCGTGCCCAGCCATATCAGACAGGGTAAAGCGCACCGCCAGGGAGCCGGGATCGCGCTGCACGCTACCCTCAAGCACCATGCCGCCCGCGCGGATGCGCTGATCCACGGGGGCTTCGCCCCGAGCGATTTGATCCGGGGGGTAGAAGAGATTGATGTTTTCGTTCAGAGCAAAGAGCGCGAGGCCCACGGCCAGCGCCACCCCAGCGAAAAGAAAGGCGACGAGCGTCAGGCGTTGCTTGCGCTTTGGATGCATAGCTGAGGCTCCCGAACGATTTCACCCATGATAGCGCGCCTGCCCCGGCCCTGTCCCTTTAGGGTTGTTCTCGGGGTAGCGCTTAGGTGTGCTCTTGGGGCGGCTCTTGGCGCCGTTGCCGGGCCCCCTGCTCCCGGAGGAAGCGGCGCTTCCGCCGTCCCGGGGCGAGGCCGTTGAAGAGCAGCACAAGAAGCGTTAAGCCGTAGCAGCTCCACACGTAGGGCCCATGCCCGCCCATGGTCAAAAAGGCGCTGAAGCTCTCGAAGTTCATGGCTTAGACCCCTGCTCGGTCACAAAGTTCTGCACCCAGGCCGTACGCCGCTCTCGCTCGAGCACCACCACCCGCGTGCTCTGCAGCACGCTCCAGACAAAGAGGGCGTAGAAGCCCAGCACGGAAAGCAGCAGGGGAATCCACATGCTCGGGGGCATGGCAGGCTTTTCCGTCAGCTTGAAGGTGGAGGGCTGGTGCAGGGTGAGCCACCAATCCACGGAGTACTTGATGATGGGAATATTCACGAGCCCCACGATGGCCAGGATGGCGCAGGCCCGCCCCGCCGCCTCGGGCCGGGCGAGGGCCTGGCGAAGACCGATAATGCCGAGGTAGAGAAACAGCAGAATCAGCATGGAGGTGACCCGCGCATCCCAGGCCCACCAGGTGCCCCAGGTGGGCTTGCCCCACACGGCGCCGGTGATGAGCGCCAGGGCCGTAAAGGAGGCCCCAATGGGCGCCGCCGCTTCCAGCACCATATCCGCGAGCTTCATGCGCCAGACCAGCAGCACCACGCCGCAGGTGCCCATGAGCATGTAGCAGGACTGGGCGAGGATCGCCGCGGGCACGTGCACGTAGATGATGCGAAAGCTGTTGCCCTGAAGGTAATCCGCCGGCGCCAGCGCCAGGCCCCAAAAGGCCCCCGCCCCCAAAAGCACCACTCCCAGGCCGAGAAGCCAGGGAAGCCAGGGCGCTGTGGTTTCGAAAAACCAGCGCGGGGAGCCCAAACGATGCCAAAGGCGAACGAGGGGAGCCGGAACCTTCACGGTGATCTCCTATGCAAGGGCGCCAAGCCTAGCCCGTTTCCACGGCGATGCTAAGGGCGCCGGCGATGGCGAAGGGGGCGGTGACAAGAGCCAGGGCCGCCCCGGCCCCAAGCCAGGCGAGCACGGGCGCCGTGGGAAGCCCCGCCACGGCAAGCTCCGCCACGCTTACCCCAAGAATCAGGACAGGGATAAACAGGGGCAGCACGAGGAGCGCCAGGAGCACGCCTCCGGAACGAAGGCTCACGGTGAGCGCCGCCCCCACGCCCCCAAGGAGCACCAGAATCGGAGTGCCCAGAGCCAGGCCCGCGGTCACGGGCCAGCGCGCTTCCTCGGGCAGGGCCAGCATGGCGCCCAGCACCGGGGCCAGGAGCGTCAGGGGCAGGCCCGTGCCCAGCCAGTGCACGAGCAGCCGAGCGAGCACGGCAAATACCAGAGGGTCGCCGTGGAGCACGAGCTGCTCCAGCGTGCCCTCATCCCGGTCCCGGCGAAAAAGCCCTTCCAGCCCCAAAAGCGTCGACAAAAGCGCGGCAATCCACAGCACCCCCGCGGCGAGGGGCGCGAGCACGGCGCTTTCCGGGCTCACCCCGAGGGGGAAGAGGGTAATCACCAGCACGAAAAAGGCCAGGGGGTTCGCCAGCTCCCCGGGCTGGCGCAGGGCCAGGGCGCCGTCGCGGCGAAACTGACCCCAGAAAAGCCCGGGGATCTTCATGGCGCCCCCTCCGGGCCGAGCCACAGGGTCTCGAGCCCCGGGCGCGGCGCAAGGGGCTGGTGGGTGGTGAAAATCGCCCCGCCACCGGCAGCCTGGTGCTCCTCCAGGAGCGTCGTCACCAGGGCGATGCCGCGATCGTCCAGCGCCGTGAAGGGTTCGTCGAGCAGCCAAAGGGGCGCGGTGATGCCCAGCAGCGGCAGGCGCGCGAGGCTGACCCGGCGCTGCTGCCCGGCGGACAGGGCCTGGCAGGGCACGTCTTCGTAGCCCGCCAGCCCCACCCGCTCGAGGGCATCCGTGATCGCGCTTAGGGCCGTCCCCGGCGCGGTCAGAGAGAGGTAGTGGGCGAGGTTTTCCTCCGCCGTCAAAAGGCCGCTGAGGGCCGGGCGATGGCCGAGGTAGGCGAGGGGCCCGGGGGCGCGGCTCACCTCCCCCTCATAATCAGGGTGAAAGCCCGCCAGAATGCGGAGCAGGGTGGTCTTTCCCGCACCGTTTGGACCCCGGAGCTGGAGCGCCGTCCCTCGCGCTACGGCAAAGCTCAGGTCGGCGAACAGCACGCGCTCATCGCGCTCGCAGCGCAGCTGCCGAACCGTTAGCAAGGGGGTATCCACGGCCTCTCCTCTCCCAGGGGCCCGCGCAGTATAGCCTTCCCGCCTAGGGGCGCGTCATGACCTCGGGGCCGCCCGCCGTGATAACGAGGGTGTGCTCGAACTGCGCCGACCGGTTTCCCGGCCCGGAGAGCAGGGTCCAACCATCCTCCGCGGTGGTGCAGCGCTCTGACGCCAAGGATAAAAAGGGCTCGATGGTGATGACCATGCCCTCAGCCAAGCGGCGCCGATCCGTGGGATCGAAGAAGTTGGGAATAAAGCGCGGGGCTTCGTGAAGCTTGCGCCCTACCCCGTGGCTACCGAGATCCCGGAGCGTGGTGAAGCCCGCGGCCCGGGCCGTGCTTTCGATGGCTCGGCCAATTTCGTTGATAAGGGCCCCCGGCTGGGCCACAGCCATGGCCGCCTCTAACGCCGCCTGCGTCGCCGCCAGGAGCGCCTCGTGGGCGGGCGCCGCCGGGGGTACCAGGAAGGTGGCGCCGGTATCGCCGTAATAACCGTTCAGCTCGGCAGACACGTCGATATTCACGATATCCCCGGGGGCCAGGGTTCGGGGCCCGGGAATACCGTGGGCCGCTTCTTCGTTCAGGCTGATGCAGGTGGCGCCGGGGAAGCGGTAATCGCGCTGGGGGGCGGAGCGCGCCCCGTGCTCCGCCAATAGCTTGGCCCCAAGGGCGTCGAGCTCCGCGGTGGTCATGCCCGGCTCAAGGGCCGCGCCCATGGCTGCTAGGGTTTGGGCCACGGCCCGGCCGGCGGCCCGAAGGCCATCAAGATCATGTTCGCGGGTGATTTTCATGGCGCCAGTGTACGCAGCTCCCGGGGCTGGGTCAGCGCCTTTTGCGAGTCTGAAAGGGGGGGCGCCGACGAAGTTCCCCCAGGGCCCAGACGACTCCGGCGACAAAACCGCCAATGTGGGCCCAGAAGGCCACCCCGCCCCCGCTTTGCCCCAGGGACGGTAGGCCCGCCAGCACCTGGATCGCAAACCAATAGACAAGCATGAGCGCTGCCGGGACAGCCACCCGAGTGACGAAGAAGCCCAAAAACACCAGCAGATCCACCCGGGCCTTGGGATAGAGCACGGCGTAGGCCCCCATCACGCCGCCGATCGCGCCAGAGGCCCCAACCATGGGCACAACGCTGCCGGGCGCGGACAGGATCTGCGCCGTCGCCGCCGCCACCCCCGCCAACAGGTAGAAAACGCCATAGCGCAGGGGACCGAGGCGATCCTCCACGTTGTCCCCGAAAATAAACAGGAACCACATATTGCCCAGCAGGTGGAGCCAGCCGCCGTGCATGAACATGCTCGTGAAGACGCTCCAGGGATTGCGCTCCCCGAGCCGGCAGCTGGCCTCGGGGCCAAGGGGAATGAGGGACCCGGGTTCGCTGAAGCCCAGCAGGGCCCCGGGGATGAGCGCGCGCTCGCAAAGGGAGTGGAGCAAGGGTTCGGGAAGGCCAAAGCCCTGCCACCGGGCCCACACCCACAGGTTCAGGGCGATCAGCCCATAGGTGACCCAGGGCGTGCGCCCGGTGGGGTTGTGATCACGAAGGGGAAACATGGCTCACGGTCGCCAGCGCCGGCCCCAGCACGGGGTGCGCCTCGAGGCGCGGGAGATCCTCCGGGCCGTCGATGTCGTAGAGGCTCGGCAGGCGGGTCCAGGCCCGACCCAGCCAAGCCAGGCGCTTCGCGGTTTCACTCATCACGGCGGGCGTACTCCAGGGCATGGCAGCGAAAAGCTCGGGATCAAGGCGCCGCGCGGCGACGACTCCGTAGCCCCCATCCTCGGCCGGTGCGAACGCATAGTCATCACCGTCTTGGAGTGCCGCCGCCGCGGCGGTGAGATGACTCGGCTTCAGCCCCGCCAGATCCGTCCCCAGCAGCACGGGCCAGGCGCCTGCCTCCAGGGCATCCCCCAGGGCCCGAGCCATGCGGTCTCCCAGATCCCCAGGGCCCTGGCTGATGAGCGTGGCCCCGAGCGTCTCCCCGAGGCCCGCCAGCGCCGCGCCGGGGCGATCCCCCGCATAGGCAAGGGTCAGAGGGCCCAGCTCGGCCTCCTGACATACGCTCACGACATAGCGCAGCAAAGCCTCGTAGAGATGCAAGGCGCCCTCGGCGCCCAGGGCGGGTTCAAGGCGGGTTTTCACCGTGCCCCGGACCAGGGGGCGGGCAAAGAGAATCACCCGGAGCGGCGCCCTCACGCCGAATCGCTGGCGCGATAGCGCGCCGCAAGCCCGACGGGATCGGCGCCGCGGAAATAGGCCCAGCGCAGGCGCCACATGAGCAGCACCGTCTTCCACACCCCGTGGGATTCCCAGCGCCGGCCATCGGTGCGCAAGCGCTTTCGAAGGCACAGGGGCGGCCCCTGGGTGGCCTTCAGGGCCGCAGCCAACGCGAGGTCTTCCATCAGCGGCAGGGGCGGCACGCCTCCTACGGCGGCGAGGGCCTCCCGGGTCACGAACAGCCCCTGGTCCCCCGTGCCCATGCCCGACAGGCGCGAGCGCAGATTCATCATGCGCCCAATAAGCGCCAACGCCGGGTGGCGACCCAGAATGCGGATGGAGAAAAAGCCCCAGCGCCGCCGGTGCTCCGCGAGCCCCGTGAGCAGATGAAGGTCGCTCACCGCCTCGATAGTGCTATCGGCGTGGAGAAACCAGAGCACGGCGCCGGTGGCCGCCTCCGCGCCCTTCGCCAGCTGGGGGCCGCGGCCGCCTTCGGCCTGGAGGACCCTTACCCCCTGCCCTTCCGCGAGGGCCACCGTTTCATCTTCGCTGCCCCCGTCCACCACCAGCACCTCCGCCCCCCGGGCCCGGGCCGGCGCCAGCGCGCGGAGCAGGCTTGGCAGATTCCGCGCCTCGTTCAGCGTGGGAATGATGATGGAGAGGGGCGGCACCATGGCTAGCGCCGGGGCCGCCAAACCAGATTGATCGTGGTGAGCGTGTCGAGCTTTTCCTTATCGCCAATCACCTGGGAGTTCCGGCGCAGCTGATAAGCCGCCTTGAGCGCAAGGGACTCATTGATATCAACAGATATCCCCAGCTCGTTCTGCAGGAAGGTGTTGTCGGAACCCGTCTCGAGCAAAACCGAATTATACAATTCTGCTGTGTCGCTGAGTGTCCGAGCATAGCGGCCCTGGGCCCGGCCAAAGTCGCGCAGGCGGATGATGCCGGGGTGGGAGAGGCGGCTGAGCAGGTTCTCCTCATCCACGAACATCTTGGTGACGTCTGTGTTGTCGGCCATGTCGGCGCGGGCCCGCTTGATCGCGACCAGCCGCTCGGCCTCGGCCGCCTCGGGGTCGTGGGCCAGGTCGACCTCGGAGACGCCGCCCTCGGCGATCTTGTGCAGGAGCGTGTAGCGGTCGAACTTCTCGAGCTTG
>JAURCQ010000337.1 GCA_030828335.1 Gammaproteobacteria bacterium | reverse complement strand
GTGATCGAACTCGGTACCCGAGAGTGCTCGGTCCAACGGCGCTACCAGAAGCTTCTCGAAGAGGCGCCGGCCCCGAATCTGCCGGAATCGACGGAGACCGGCCTGCGGGAAGCAGCCGTGCGGCTCGCAGAATCGATCGGATACGACTCCACCGGCACCGTCGAGTTCGTGGTCGACGACGAGACCGGCGACTACTTCTTCCTCGAGATGAATACCCGTCTACAGGTCGAGCACCCCGTGACCGAGGAGATCACCGGACTCGATCTGGTTGAACTCCAACTCCGGGTCGCAACATCACTGCCGCTGGGAGTGGGCGACGTCACCTTCCACGGCCATGCGATCGAGGCTCGAATCAACGCCGAAGACGCAGCTGCCGGTTTCGTTCCGCAAACCGGCACGGTCACCGTCCTGTCGCTGCCGACGAACGCCCGATGGGATGCAGCAATCGAGATCGGCACATCGATCACACCGCACTACGACCCGATGATCGCCAAGCTCATCGTTCACGGTGCCAGCCGAGACGCTGCCATCTCGAACCTCGGCACCGCGCTCGAGAACCTTCTGGTCGGTGGCATCGTGACGAACG
>JAURCQ010000336.1 GCA_030828335.1 Gammaproteobacteria bacterium | reverse complement strand
TGGCGGAAAGTTGGCACAGACCTTGCACTATTTTATAGGCTCAGCCGGTGCCCATGCACTTTCTGATTTTTACCGCCCAGTGAGTGCTGGGGAAGTGACTACTGAAGGAGAACGACATGTCGGAGCGCACGCTCGATTTAATCAGCAAAAACGATGTTCGCTGGGTGGACCTACGATTCACCGATACCAAGGGGAAGGAGCAGCATGTCTCGATCCCTGCCAGTGTGGTGGACGAGGATTTCTTTGAGGGCGGCAAGATGTTCGACGGCTCGTCTATTTCCGGATGGAAGGGCATCAACGAGTCGGACATGATCCTCATGCCTGACGACAGCACTGCCATTCTCGACCCCTTCACCGATGATCCGACCGTAATCCTGCGCTGCGACATTGTCGAGCCGTCCACCATGCAAGGCTATGACCGCGATCCACGCAGCATCGCCAAGAAGGCTGAGGCGTATCTCGCGTCAACCGGTTTAGGCGACACCGCTTTCTTTGGCCCCGAGCCCGAGTTCTTTGTATTTGACGACGTAAAGTGGAATGCCGACATGAGTGGCGCCAGCTACGCGATCAACTCTGAGGAAGCCGCCTG
>JAURCQ010000335.1 GCA_030828335.1 Gammaproteobacteria bacterium | reverse complement strand
CCGCGATCCGCGACACTCAGGTCCTTATGCACAATTTGGGCACACCGGTAAGAGTCAGACGGTTGACCCCACCATCAACAAGGATGAGAGCGGGCATCCGTTGAAGCATGAGTTCACCAGGGCTATACCAACCAGTCAGTGCATGATCTGCCACATGCACCAGCCGAACTCGTTCCTGAACACCTACTACGGCTACCAGATGTGGTCGTACGAGACGGACGGCGACAAGATGTTCGCCGAGGAGCAGGAGGAGAAGTCGATCAAGGAGCAGTTCGACATCCTCGACCGCAACCCCGAGGGCGCAGCGCAGCGCGGCAAGTGGGGCGACCGCTCCTTCCTCGACGGCGTCGCGGCCGAGGTCAACAAGGACCTCGAGCACACGCAGTTCGCGGACTACCACGGCCACGGCTGGATCTTCCGCGGCGTCTTCAAGACCGACCGCAAGGGCAACCTGCTCGACAAGGACGGCGAGGTCGTCGACTACGACGACCCGAAGAAGTTCGAGGGCGTCATGCCCAAGCTCGGCTCGGCCCCGACCGCGCTCGAGGTCTACGACCCCGCCAACCCCAACGCCGGCTGCTTCCGGCCG
>JAURCQ010000334.1 GCA_030828335.1 Gammaproteobacteria bacterium | reverse complement strand
TCACGCGCGGCGAGACGCAGGCGATCGTCACCTGCACGCTCGGCAGCCCCGACGACGCGCTGCGACAGGGAAACCTCGCGGACGAGAACGACCGCAAGTCGTTCTTCCTCCACTACAACTTCCCGCCGTATTCGGTCGGCGAGACGCGGCCGCTGCGCGGACCGGGTCGCCGTGAGATCGGCCACGGCTCGCTGGCGCGGCGCGGCCTGCAGCCGCTGGTGCCGCAGCAATCGCGCTTTCCGTTCACGATCCGGATCGAGTCCGAGATCACCGAGTCCAACGGCAGCTCGTCGATGGCGACGGTCTGCGGCGGCTCGATGGCGATGATGCACGCCGGCGTGCCGCTGGAGCGCCCGCTGGCGGGCATCGCGATGGGCCTGGTGAAGGACGGCGACCGTGAGGCCATCCTCAGTGACATCCTCGGCTCCGAGGACCACAACGGGGACATGGACTTCAAGGTGGCCGGCTCGGGTCGCGGGATCACCGCGCTCCAGATGGACATCAAGATCAAGGGCGTCTCCCGCGAGCTGCTGGAGCGTGCCCTCGAGCAGGCCCGCAAGGGCCGGATCCACATCCTCAAGAAGATGCTC
>JAURCQ010000333.1 GCA_030828335.1 Gammaproteobacteria bacterium | reverse complement strand
AAGAACTCGCGCCTAGAGATATCGTCGCTCGCGCTATCGACCATGAAATGAAACGCCTTGGCTGTGACTGCGTCTTTTTGAACATCACACACAAGCCCGCTGAGTTCATCAAAGAGCACTTTCCTACGATTTATACCCGTTGCCTAGAATTTGGCATCGATATTACTCGCGATCGCATACCCGTCGTACCTGCCGCTCACTACACCTGTGGTGGCGTCGTTGTGAACCAGCGCGGGATGACCGACATCGCGAATCTCTATGCCATAGGCGAAACAAGTTTCACCGGCCTTCATGGCGCCAATCGCATGGCAAGCAATTCTCTTCTTGAATGTTTTGTCATTGCCTTTGCAGCCTCACAGGACATCGCAAACAGATTTGACGAAACGCCTCTCGAAGTTGATCTCCCCGCATGGGATGCCAGCGGAGTTGTCGATTCAGACGATGAGATTCTGGTGTCGCATAACTGGGATGAGCTCAGACGCTGCATGTGGGATTTCGTTGGAATCGTTCGCAACGATGAGCGCCTGATCAGGGCGAAAAAGAGAATTAATCTACTTCAAGAGGAAGTCATCGATTATTACAGGCGACACCGA
>JAURCQ010000332.1 GCA_030828335.1 Gammaproteobacteria bacterium | reverse complement strand
CGTCATCACAAAACCCTCTAATACACCATTTTTAGACGCAGTTTTGAAGAATGCAAAAAATTCAATCAGATGCACAAGTATTGTTATTAACGCAATTAATTGAATTATCTCTACATAACCTCCAAACAGAGCAGGATAAATCAACGACAAGAATAGTGGCACCCAAGCAATTAAGACTAATTTTTTCAACATGCATTTAGGATACACTAATTCTTTCGGGATGTAGCGCAGCCTGGTAGCGCACCATACTGGGGGTGTGGTGGTCGTCGGTTCAAATCCGGCCATCCCGACCATAAATAATGCTTGATTAATGACTGTATTCTGATAGTTTTTACATGTTGGGATAATAGATTAATGCATACCTCCAATTTAATAGCTTACGCAGCACCAATTTTTACACTAATGATCATGTGTGAATTTCTGTATGGATATTTTAAGAATAAGAATAATTACAGGCTAAACGACACATTCACTAGCATAAGCTTAGGCATGATCAGTAGATTTCCCTCTTATCTTCGTCTGGGGGTTCAGGGGCTGGTATATGCGTGGATTTACCAAAGTTTTAACCTTGGCATACTCAATAGCTACGATGC
>JAURCQ010000331.1 GCA_030828335.1 Gammaproteobacteria bacterium | reverse complement strand
ATCATGGTCTGTTTCCAACACGTATCGGAGTCATGCGGTGCATTGCACAGCCCCTGCGGGGGAGCACCACAACAAAGAAGGCCTCTGAAGGGGTTGTATTAGTTCGAGTTCGAGTTCGAAGAGGGCCTCTGACTCCACAAACACAAACACGCCCTAATCGGCTTCACACCCACACCCCACCCAAGCGCCTTGCACACCCGCGCTCGCCCATACCTCCTCTCTCGACACTGACCTCACGCGCAACACACGCGCACCCCACTTCACCCCGCAGCACTGGCTTCTGTGCCATATGGGATTGTATTAGTTCGAGTTCGAGTTCGAGTTCGAGTTCGAGTTCGAACCTTGGACCCTAAATTCAAGTGGCCCAATGTTGCCATCCGGGGCTGCTATTTTAACACAACATGCAGACGGACATACTTCTCACGGCACTCACTTGACTTTTCCTTGACACCTCGACCTTCGACCTACAGATGCAAAAACAAATATAACAACTTCATGGGATAGAGAGGTATAATAATCGAAGGAATTTCGATTTTCGATTTTCGTCTTAGTGGAATTAGCGTGGGATAATGCAAACAACCACACAGGAGGCAGT
>JAURCQ010000330.1 GCA_030828335.1 Gammaproteobacteria bacterium | reverse complement strand
CATGGAGTTGGCGCGGCAGTTGTGCCATGTGGCGGGCGCCGAGCATGGCCACAAGCCTGGGCTGATCGCCAAGATCGAACGCGCCGAGGCCATCCCTGAACTCGAAGCGATCTTAAGGGCCAGCGACGGCATCATGGTGGCGCGCGGAGACTTGGCGGTTGAGGTGGGGCATGCTGCCGTGCCGGCGTTGCAAAAGCGCATGATCCGCTTGGCGCATCAGGTGGACAAGGTGGTGATCACCGCCACGCAAATGATGGAATCCATGATCCACGCACCGGTGCCCACCCGCGCTGAGGTGAGCGACGTGGCCAACGCCGTGCTTGACGGCACCGACGCGGTGATGCTCAGCGCCGAGACCGCGGTTGGCGACTACCCGCTGGAGACGGTGAGCGAAATGGTCTCGATTTGTCAGGCTGCCGAAGAGGCGCACGACGCCGAGGTACATTTGGATGATTCGCGCAAAACCATTCGGCGCATTGATCAGGCAATTGCCATGGGCGCGTTGTTCACGGCGCAGCGATGCGGCGCCAAAGCCATGGTGGCGCTGACCGATTCGGGCTCAACCGCGCTGTGGATGAGCCGTTTTAACATGCCCATT
>JAURCQ010000329.1 GCA_030828335.1 Gammaproteobacteria bacterium | reverse complement strand
GTGATGGCTATGCCGGGCTTTCGGAAACTGCCTTGTACTACATCGGTGGGATCATCAAGCATGCGCGTGCATTAAACGCGTTCACCAATGCCTCAACCAACAGCTACAAGCGGCTGGTACCCGGCTTTGAGGCGCCTGTGATGCTCGCGTACTCGGCGCGTAACCGCTCAGCTTCAATTCGGATCCCCTACGAGCCCTCACCGAGAGGCAAGCGTATTGAAGTTCGCTTCCCCGACCCGACGGCAAACCCCTACCTGTCTTTCGCAGCGATGCTGATGGCCGGTCTTGATGGAATCCAAAACAAGATCCACCCCGGGGATGCTGCGGATAAGGATCTATATGACCTGCCGCCGGAAGAGGGCAAAGCCATACCGACGGTTGCGTCCAGCCTAGAAATGGCCCTAGAGGCGCTTGACACGGATCGTGAGTTCCTGACCAAAGGGGGTGTTTTTACCGACGACATGATCGACGCCTACATCGAGCTCAAGGAAGAGGAGATAGTGCGTCTAAACATGACGACTGCCCCTGTGGAATTCGACATGTACTACTCCGTGTAAGGCCTCAGCCGCACCGAAAAAGCCCGCTATTGCGGGCTTTGCCGT
>JAURCQ010000328.1:270-602 GCA_030828335.1 Gammaproteobacteria bacterium | reverse complement strand
TTCTCTTCCGGCGCGTTATCAATACCGTCAAACGCTACCGCCTCGCCTCCAAATACCTCTGAACACACACGCGTCAGCGCCGCCGTCAGCGTCGTCTTACCGTGGTCTACGTGTCCAATCGTTCCCACATTCACGTGGGGCTTCGAACGCTCAAATGCCTCCTTCGCCATGGCGACACTCTCTCTTACACTAATCGCCAGTGAGCCAGTGCGGGACCTTAGAGACCTCGCGTTGACTACGTTTCATTTTCAACGCGCGCTCTCACCACCTCGCCACGTCTCACTCCCCAGTGCACCACCAGTGTGGCCCACTGAACCTGGAGCTCATAACCG
>JAURCQ010000328.1:0-261 GCA_030828335.1 Gammaproteobacteria bacterium | reverse complement strand
ATTTGAACCGGTGACCTCTTCCTTACCAAGGAAGTGCTCTACCTACTGAGCTATATGAGCAACAACCTTCGTTCCGTACCGTCTATGGAGCGGGTGGCGGGAATCGAACCCGCATCATCAGCTTGGAAGGCTGAGGTTCTACCATTGAACTACACCCGCGGCATTTTCCCCGGGACCACACGCCATAACACGCAAGAAAGCCAGTGTTTCAGCCCCCTAAACGCCAATATTGGTGGAGGGGGGTGGATTCGAACCACCGAA
>JAURCQ010000032.1 GCA_030828335.1 Gammaproteobacteria bacterium | reverse complement strand
CGTCGTGAATTCGCGCTATAAAAGCAGCATTGTTAAGGGCACCGAACATTTTATGCAACACGAACCTGAAAATGAGCTGCCAAAGCCGGACGCGAGCAGTGCCGCGCACAGCGATCGTGTGGCGGATTACATGCGAAAGAAAATCCTGGCATCCGGCGGGCGCATCAGCTTCGCGGAGCTGCTCGCTGGGGATCAGCTGGAAGCCTGGGCCCGGGAGGCGGTGCGCATTGCGCTGGTGAATCTGGACGCGATTGCTGCGCCCGCGGGCAGCATGCCCGTGGTGCTTGGCCCCGGCTGGCCCGGCGTACTGCTCCATGAGGCCGTGGGCCATGGCCTCGAGGGGGACTTTAATCGCCGGGGCACCTCGACCTTTTCCAATCGCGTGGGGGAGGCCGTCGCCAGTTCCCTTTGCACCGTCGTCGATCAGGGCAACCTTCCCCAGCGTCGCGGCTCCCTCACCGTTGACGACGAGGGGACGGCGACGGGGGAAACGGTGCTCATCGAGAACGGCGTGCTTCGGGGCTATCTTCAGGATAAGACCAATGCTCGGCTGATGAATGTGGCCCCCACGGGCAATGGGCGCCGGGAAAGCTATGCCCACCTGCCCATGCCGCGCATGACGAATACCTTCCTGCGGGCCGGCCAGGACGACCCGGAAGAGATCCTTCGCAGCGTCCCCCGGGGCCTGTATGCGGTGAACTTTGGGGGTGGGTCTGTCGATATCACCTCGGGGAAATTCGTGTTTTCCACCACCGAGGCCTACCTCATTGAAGAGGGGCGCATTACGGCGCCGGTGAAGGGCGCCACCTTAATCGGGCAGGGCCCGGAGGTCATGAATCGCATCACCGCCGTGGGCCACGATCTTGCCCTCGATTCCGGGGTTGGGGTGTGCGGTAAGGACGGCCAGTCCGTTCCCGTGGGGGTGGGCCAGCCGACCCTTAAGGTGTCGTCGATGACGGTGGGGGGGACAGGGGCTTAGGGTCCGCGCCATGAGCATCCCGGAGCAAGCGAAAGAGCGACCGATAGGCCGTGGGATCCCCGGTTCCGCGATGGCGCGAGGCCTGGGCCTTGCGCAGCGTGTCCCGGAGCTTGGCGCGGTCCGTCTGGGGGAAGAGGTCGAGCCAAAGGGTGAGGGCATTGCCGTCCTCCAGCAGCGCTTCCCGCCAGGCCTCCAAAGCGTGGTGCGCTCGGGTGGCTTCCGCGGTGCCCTGCGTATGCAGGGCGAGGGCCGCTTCGATAGCGTCGCTGTCCTCCTCCCGCATGAGCTTGCCCAGAAAGGAAAGGTGGCGGCGCTTGGCTTCCCGGGCCGTCAGGCGATCGAATTCCGTGAGCCCGCGGTGAAAGGCATCGCTCAGGGGCAGGGCGGCACGCTGATTTTTGCCCAGCCCCGTGATGCGCTCCGAAAGGTCCCGGAGCGCGTGCATTTCCCGCTTGCGCTGGCTTTTCGAGGGCGGCGCGTCGTCGAAGGCCGCGTCGTCGAGGGCGTCCGAGTCGTTGAAGTCGTCCATAGCAAGGGATCACGGCCGGCGAAGGAAGGGCGCAGTTTACCGAATTGTGGAACCAGGAGGGGTCATGGCTGAAAAGCAGGGGGCGGCGCTCAGCGCTGAGCGCCTCGGAGTCGATGGGGCAGGGCGAGCCGCCCTCGCGGAACGCGCGGCCCTGCTGCTGGCCCGGGCCAAGGCCCGGGGGGCCACGGCAGCGGAAGTGAGCCTCGCCAAGCGTCAGAATCTTGAGCTGACGGTACGCCAGGGCGCGCTGGAAACGCTGGAGCAAACGGAGGGGCAGGATCTGTCCCTGACGGTGTTCCGAGGGCAGCGCTCGGCCACGGTTTCGAGCAGTGATCTATCCCCGGAAGCCTGTGAGACGCTCGTGGAGAAGGCCCTGTTTTTGGCCGATCAGGCGGAGGAGGATCCCCACGCGGGTCTGGCGCCGCTGGAGCTCGCACCGGCCGTATTGCCAAACTTGGACCTCTTCCACCCCTGGGCGCTGTCCCTGGACGAGGCCCGAGCCCTCGCCACCGCCTGCGAAGCTGCGGCCCTCGCGGTCAGCCCGGAGCTGCGGAACTCCGAGGGCGCCACCGTGGCCAGCGCCCAAGGGCTTAGCTGCTACGCGAACAGCCAAGGGTTCCAGGCCATCGAGCCCCGGAGCCGCCATGGGCTGTACGCTGCGGTCATTGCGGGGGAGGGGGCGCGCATGCAGCGGGATGGTTGGGGCGTTACCCGCCGCTGCCCCGACGATGGGCTTGATGCCCAGGCCGTGGGGCGCCGCGCCGGGGAGCGCGCCCTGGCGCGGCTGGATGCTCGCCCTGTGCCCACCGGTCGCTATCCCGTGGTCTTCGACAGCACCGTGGCCAGCACCTTGCTGGGCCACTTTGTGGGGGCGATCAGTGGCGGGGCTCTTTATCGGCGCGCGTCTTTCCTCCTCGACGCCCTCGGGGAGACGCTCTTTCCCACCCGCTACAGCATCACCGAGGACCCGCTAAGGCCTCGGGGGCTCGCCAGCGCGAGCTTCGACGATGATGCCGTGGCCACGGCGCCAAAGGCCTTTGTGGCCGAGGGACGGCTGGAGAGCTATGCCCTTTCCGTTTACGCAGGGCGCCGCCTCGGCCTTGCCCCAACGGGCAATGGCGGGGGCGTGCATAACCTGGCCATGAATCACGATGGCTTGAGCCGCGAGGCGCTGTTCCAGGAGCTGGGTACGGGGCTTTGGATCACGGAACTGATGGGCCAGGGGGTTAACGGCGTGACCGGTGACTATAGCCGGGGCGCCGCGGGCTTCTGGGTGGAGAAGGGGCAAATCGCCTACCCCGTGCAGGAGATCACCGTGGCCGGGCAGCTCCGGGACGTCTATCGCAACCTCCGCGCCGTGGCTGACGATGGGGAACGGCCCCGGGCCGTCGAGGTGGGGAGCATGCTCATCGACGGTATGATGATCGCCGGTGCCTAGCGCGAGCAAGGCGCGCTAGTCGGGCTCTCCGAAGCGATCCTGGAGGAGGGCCGCTAGCGCTTCTGCCGCGGCCTCCGCATCGACCCCCTCGCAGGTGACCTCGAGAGTGGTGCCGCAGGGGGCGGCGAGCATCATCACGCCCATGATGCTTTTGCCATCAGCGGTTTTCTCCGTGCCCTCGTGGGTAACGGTGATGGTCGCCTGAAAGCGGCTGGCCGTTTGCACGAAGGCCGAGGAGGCCCGAGCGTGAAGCCCCAGGCGGTTAATCAAGGTGAGCGGTAGGCTGACCTTCATGGGGCGCTCCCGGTCATGCCAGCCTGCCCCAGGGTCTGGAGTTCCCGGTGGGCCAGGAGCACGTCGCCGAAGGTCGCCTTCAGGGCCTGGGCCAGGCGCTCCACTAGGTAGACGCTGCGATGCTGGCCTCCGGTGCAGCCGATGGCCGCGGTGAGATAGGCCCGGCTGCTGGCTTCCAAGCGGGGCTGCCAGCGCTGGAGGGTCTCTATCAGCTCTGCCTCAAAACCCCTAACCTCGCTCTGCCCAGAAAGCCAGCGGACCACCGCCGGGTCCCGCCCTGTCAGGGGCCGCAGCGCCGTCTCCCAGTGCGGGTTCGGCAGAAAGCGCACGTCAAACACCAGATCCGCGTCCTGCGGTACCCCATGCTTGAAGCCGAAGGAGCGCAGCATGAGCGTGGTGCGGCGTGTCCTATGGCGCCCCACGTGCAGCTGGATCTGGTCCCGAAGGCTATGCACGTTGGTTCGCGTGGTGTCGATCAAGAGGTCCGCCTGAGCCCGGATGTCGGCGAGCAGCGCATGTTCCCGGGCCAGGGCATCGGTCAGAAGAAGTCCCTGGCCCGTGAGGGGGTGGGGCCGGCGCGTCTCCCCGAAGCGGCGATGGAGCGTGGCCGTTTCCGCATCAAGATAGAGAACTTCAAGGGCTAGGGCGGGGTGAGCCTTGCGAAGAAGGTCCAGTCGCGCGGGGAGGCCCTGGAGTTCCCCCGGGAGGCTCCGGGCGTCAATGGAGACTGCAAAGTCCCCCGGGCGCTGCTCCGCTTCCGCTTGCGTCAAAAGCGCTTCGAGCAGGCTGGCGGGCAGGTTGTCGATGCAGTGAAAGCCGAGATCCTCGAGAGCCCCGAGGGCGATCGATTTCCCCGAGCCCGAGCGGCCGCTGAGGATCAGTAGCTTCATGAGCGCCTTCCGCAACACGATGAAGGAAAAAGGCTACGCAATTCTCGCGCGATCGCCTAGGCCCGGCCCCTGACAATGCCGCCCGAAGTACGCTTTTGTCCCAAGCCTGGGCTAGCGGGCGCACAGTCCCGCGAGAATCTCCGCCAGCGCCGGCGCGCTGCCGGCGCGGCGCAGCGCCGTCCGGTTCGCTTCCGGTTCCAGCAGCTGAGCGAGGGCGCCGAGTAGTTTCAGGTGCGCGTCCGTGGCGCTTTCAGGCACCAGCAAAACGGCCAGGAGATCCACCGAAGCCCCATCCATGCTTTCAAAATCGACGGGCGCCCGAAGGCGAAAGAACCCGACGGCGGGCTCGGAGAGCGCTGCCAGGCGGCAATGGGGAAACGCCAGTCCCTGGCCGAGGCCTGTGGAGCCTAGGCGCTCCCGGGCCAGCAGGCCCTCGAAGATAGCGTCCGCGGTGACTTCCCCCCCAAGGGCGTCCGCCAGCTGGGCGCTGACCATTTCAAGGGCCCGCTTTCGGCTCGCGGCACAGATATCCACCGCCATGAGCTCGGGGCGCAAACAGCTCGCTAGGGTCACCGTTTCATCCTGACCACTTTCACGGCGCGGAGTCTAACGGAGCGCGCCGGGGGCGCCCAGGGGTTTTCCTCAGTTTCGACTGGGCCCCCGGTGAGCCCGATCCACGGTCTTCTCCTTTTGCTTCAGGAGTTGCCGGTCGAGCTTATCCACGAGCTTATCGATCGCGATGTAAAGATCCTCTTCCTCCGCATCGGCGAAGAGTTCGGCGCCCCCAAGATGCACCTTCGCCTCGGCCTTCTGGCGATTCTTTTCGAGCTCCAGGATCACGTGAACGTTGATGATCTGATCGGAGTGCCGTTCGAGGCGGGCAAATTTTTCGTGGACGTGGTTACGAATGGCGTCGGTGATGTCGAGATGGTGACCGCTTAGGTTGATTTGCATGGTGTCATGCTCCTTCGCCGGTTTAGGGGCGGCTAGATCAGCCGCTTTCGTTCATTTGAAGGCGGTATGGCTAGGGACTCGCGGTACTTGGCAATGGTTCGCCGCGCGACCTCAATATTTTGCTCCGCCAAGATTTTCGCAATCTTGGCGTCAGACAGGGGTTTTTTCGGGTTCTCTTCGTCCGTCAGCTTTTTGATCAGGGCGCGAATGGCCGTGGAGGACACCTCGCCCCCGGTCGAGGTGCCGACGTGGGACGAGAAGAAATACTTGAGTTCGAAGACGCCCCGAGGGGTATGCATGTATTTCCGGGTGGTCACCCGGGAGATGGTGGATTCGTGCATGCCGATGGCGTCGGCGATCTCCGCCAGCACCAGGGGTTTCATCGCTTCCGGACCGAATTCCAGAAAGCCCCGTTGGTGCTCAACAATGCGCTGGGAGACCTTGAGCAGGGTTTCATTTCGGCTCTGCAGGCTCTTTAAGAACCACCGGGCTTCCTGAAGGTGATCCTTTAAAAATTGGTTGTCGGCGCTGCTGTCGGCCCGGCGTACGAGTCCAGCGTAGCCGCCGTGGATCCGCAGCTTGGGGGTGGCGTCGGGATTGAGTTCCACCACCCAGCGCCGATGATGGCGACGCACCAGCACATCGGGGACCACATATTCCGTTTCCGCGGGGGCAAGCTGGGCTGCGGGACGGGGGTTTAGGCTCTGGATAAGGCGTAGCGCTTCCCCGAGCGCGGCTTCGGAAAGGCGGCTGCGGCGCATCAGGGTGGCGTAGTCCCGGTTCCCTAAAAGGTCCAGGTAGTGCTCAAGCACCAGCCGCGCATCGGCCAGGTGGGGCGTGTCCTCGGGAAACTCTCGCAGCTGGAGCAGCAGGCTTTCCCCGAGGTTGCGGGCAAACATGCCCGGGGGATCGAACTGCTGCAGCCGGTGAAGCACGGCGATGACTTCGTCTTCTTCGATGTCCAGGGAAGGGTCGAAGCCTTCCAAAAGGTCATCCACGCTTTGGGTCAGGAAGCCGTCGCCATTTAACGCATCGATCAGCGCTTCCGCGATTAAAAGGTCGCGCTCGGACAGGCGCGTGAGATTCAGCTGCCAGCGGAGCTGGTCCGTGAGGCTTTCGCTGGCTTCGTTGCGGCTGTCGAAATCGAAGTCATCGTCGCTTGGGGCCGGCCCCGGCCCCGCGGGGGCGCTGTAGACCTCATCCCAGCTTGCGTCTACGGGGAGATCCTCGGGGATGGCCTCGCTCCATTCTGAATCGGGGCTCGCTTCCGTGGGGTCGTAGTCCGGTTCCGGCGCCGCGGCGAAGTCCGCCTCGGAGTCCTGAGCGGCGCCTTCGCCGTCAAAGTCACCGCTGCTTGCGTCGCCGCCTAAGTCGCCATCAAAGCTGCTGTCGAAGTCGCCGTCAGCTGCGCTCTCGAAATCACTTTCCGTGCGCGCGTCGCCGCCAACGTCGCTATCAAAATCGCCGTCCCCATCGCCACCACCCTCGTGCTCATCCTCGAGTTCGAGCATGGGATTGCTATCCAGGGCTTCCTGGATTTCCTGCTGCATTTCAAGCGACGACAGCTGCAGCAAGCGGATGGCTTGCTGGAGCTGGGGGGTCATGGTGAGCGATTGACCCAGTTTAAGCTGGAGGGCCTGTTTCATCGCCTGATCATACTGAGGGCCTTCGCGAAAGCACAATCGGCGAGGGGGGGCAAAGCCCCTTAAAGCGAGGAATTAGAGGGCGAATTGGTCCCCGAGATAGACATCCCGGACCTGCTGGTTCGAAAGGATCGACTCGGGGGTGCCTTCGGCGAGGGTACGGCCTTGCGCAAGGATGGTGGCCCGGTCGCAGATCGCGAGGGTTTCCCGGACGTTGTGGTCCGTGATGAGGACCCCAATACCCCGAGCCTTAAGGGTGGCGACGATGCTGCGGATCTCCCCTACGGAGATGGGGTCCACGCCGGCAAAGGGCTCATCAAGCAGCACGTAGCGGGGGTCCATGGCCAGGGCTCGAGCAATCTCCGTGCGTCGCCGTTCGCCCCCGGATAGCTGGCTGCCGAGGCGCCGGCGCCGGTCGCTCAAGGAAAACTCCTCTAGAAGCGCATCGCAGCGTTGGCGCCGAGCTTGCCGGGAGAGGTCGTCTCGCAGTTCCAGGATGGCAAGGAGGTTGTCCTCTACGGAGAGCCCTCGAAACACGCTGGCTTCCTGGGGTAGGTAGGCGATGCCACGCTTCGCCCGGGCGTGGATGGGTTCGCGGGTGATGACCGCTTCCCCTAGGCGAATTTCGCCGCCGTCCGGGCGCACAAGACCGACCAGCATATAAAAGGTGGTGGTTTTGCCAGCGCCGTTGGGCCCCAGCAGCCCGAGCACTTCCCCGGGGCGAACGGAAAGGCCAACCTCTTCCACCACCGTGGTTTGCCCGTAGCGCTTCCGAAGCCCCAGGGCCCGGAGCGGCGGCGTGAGCTTAGGGGTTGGGTTCATCGGTGTCCGCCGCGTCGGTCCCGCGGGGGCTCCGGAGCCGGGCCGGTTCGATCACCATGCGCACCGGGGCGCCGTCGGCGCCGGCGCTGGCGGCGACCTTCCGCGTGGTGAGATCGTAGGAGATCACGTCCCCTTCGAAGCGGTCCTCGGCCTGCTCTAGCTGGGCGGCGCCGAGGAGTTCGATGCGTCCTGCGTCGGTGTAATAAATGATCGTCTGAGCCCGGGCGCGGACCGGCTCAGCCCCAGGCTCGGGGGTTTGCTCGTAGCGCGCGGGGAGGTCTTGGTCCCGGTCCCCTTCCGCGGTGATGCGTTGCACCTGCTGCGCATCCGTTTCGATGATCAGGCGCGCCGCGCGCACCTTGAGGGAGCCCTGGTCAAGGCGGACGGACCCGCTGTAGGTCGCCGTGCCCGTGGCGTCGTCGAGTTCGGCGCGGTCGGCTTCGATCTCGATGGGCTGTTGCTCGTCATCCGGCAGGGCCTGGGCGCCACCGGAAAGCAGCAGAGCGAGAAGGATGGCCGGGGCGGCGGTGGTGCGCATCATGGCAAGCTATCCGGGTAAAAGGTCGAATGTACGCGCGCGTCGGCGCGCCCCAGGGTGAGGAACCCGACCCCCAGGGCAAGACTTAAGCCTTCCGCCTGCGTGATTCCCTCTGCGCTTTCGATCATAACAGGGGCGACGCTCTCCGCGTATTGGGCTGCGGGAAAGAGGCTTAGGGTGTCCGTGCGAAAGCGTAAAACCGTCCCATCTTCCCGGGGCCGGGCGGCGCGGACGTTTCCCCTGAGCAGGACCTTGTCCGAGTTGGCCACGGCGCTATCGGGGGCCTGCAGGAGCGCTTCACTTCCCTCGAGGCGACCCTTGTCGGCCTCCACGCGCCAGGGGGCGCCCTGCTCACCGAAGAGCAGCAGGATCGGGGCGTCTAGGGCGGTCTCGCCGGAGCTGGGCTGGTGCGCGATGCTCCGGGCCTGGAGGGCAAAGCGGGGGTTGCCCGCAAGGGAGAACTCGGTGATTTCTGCGTTTTCCATGACCAGCGCCGGCCCATCGGCGAGGGGCGCGAAGCTCGGCCCCTTGCCATTGCGCTCGAGACCGAGATCAAGCGTGCTCAGAAGGAGGGCAGCGAGCCCGAAGAGGAGTATCCAGTAGCGCGCCATCAGGGCAGGTCGAGATAGGGGGCGAGAGCCTCGGCCCAGCGGTCCTGGGCCGTGAGCAACGCTTCCACGGCCTCGCGCACGGCGCCGGCGCCCCCGGGGGCTTCGGTGATTAAATCGGCGTAGGCGGCCACCACGGGGTGGGCGTTGGCCGGTGCGAGGCCCAGGCCAACGCGGCGCATGACCTTAAGGTCGGCGAGGTCGTCTCCCATATGGGCGATGGTCTCGGGACTGCGGCCGCTGTCGATGAGAAGCTGGGCCAGCACTTCGTCCTTCGCTTCCGAACCCTGATAGCAGTGACGAATGCCCAGCTCCGCGGCGCGCCGCGTCACCATGGGGGACTCGCGCCCGGTGATGATGGCGACTTCCAGGCCTTGGCGCTGGGCCAGCTTGATCGCGGCACCGTCCTGGGTGTTAAAGGCCTTGGCCTCTTGCCCATCGGCGGTATAGATCAGCTGACCGTCGGTCAGCACGCCGTCCACGTCAAGGCAAAGCAGGGTGATGCGCTGGGCCCGCGCGATGGCGGTAGAGGAAAAGGCTTGCGGTCGGTTCATGGGCCCAGGCTCGCGATGGCTAGCGTCCCAGTATAGGCAATCCACAGCCCCAGGAAGACCCCGCCGGCTAGGCGCCCCAGGCGACCGCCGCCGAAGCGCGCCGCCAGGATGAGGAGCAGGCTAAAGCCCGCCATGGCGAGCCCATCGCGCTCGAGCACCGCGGGCTCGAGGGGAAAGGCCCCAAAAAGGCCTGGGACCGCCATGACCGCGAGCAGATTCAAGATATTGGAGCCCAGCACATTGCCCACGGCGATGTCCGTATGGCCCTTGAGCGCCGCCCCGGCCGTGGCCGCAAGCTCCGGCAGGCTGGTACCAATGGCGACCACGGTGAGGCCGATGACCAGTTCGCTCACCCCCATGGCGCGGGCAAGGGTGCTGGCGGACCACACCAGGACATCGGCGGAGAGTAGCAACAGGGCGAGGCCTGCGAGGAGCCAGGCAAGGGCGCGGCCGCGGCTATAGCTCGGCACGCTGTCCTCGTCCTGAGCTTCCAGATCCTGCGGCCGGCGCAAGAGGGCGAAGGCGAAGGCGCCAAGGACGGCGAGCAGCCCCAGGCTTTCCCACACCGTAAGCTGCCCATCCCAGAATAGGGCTAGGGCCAGGGCGGCGCTGCCCAGAAACCAGGGGCCCTCGCGACGCAGTATGGCCCGAGGGACGGGAAGGGGGACGAGGAGCGCCGTGACCCCCAGCACCAGACCAATGTTGGTGATATTCGAGCCCAGGGCATTGCCGACGGCCAGCAGGGGTGTGCCCTCCCGAGCCGCGGCCAGGGAGACCAGGATCTCTGGCGCGGAGGTGCCGAAAGAAACCACCGTTAGCCCGATCATCAGCGGCGTCATGCCGAGATGCTGCGCCGTCGCCGCGGCGCCTGCGACAAAGCGATCGGCGCTCCAAAGGAGCAGCAGGAGCCCCGCAACGAGGGCGCCGGTGGCCAGCAGGAGGCTTTCCGATGGGTCGGCGAGCATGGTGGAGAATCCTTGGAAGATCGGGCGCCCGGAGCGCGAGCGCGAAGGGAAATGATAGACTATTGACCGTTCGTTGACTGCGCTGGGAGGGGTTGAAGATGCTGAAGCGTTTCCTGCTGTGCCTACTTCTGGTCCTGGGGGTTGGGCCGGCGGCTCAGGCCGAGCCCCTGGCCGCGGATGTGCTGGTACGCCAAGAGGCAGCAGCCCTGTTTGAGGCCATCGACCGCTACCGGGCGCAGGGTCCTGAGGCGCTGGAAGCTTTCTACGGTGAGGTCCAGCAGCGCATGGACGCTTTCGTCGACTACGACGCGATCGCGCAGGGGGTGATGGGGGCCTACTTCGCCGAGGCCTCCGCCGACCAGCGAACCCGCTTCTCTAAGAACTTTGGGGAAGCGCTGGGGCGTAAGTACGCTAAAGCGCTCCTGGCGTTTACCTTTGAAGCCTATGAGGTGCAGCCCCCGCGGGCGCAGCGGGTCCCCGTGGGGGAGCGGTCGGCGGTGGTCATGACCTTATCCGATGAGAAAAAGAAGGCCTACACCGTGGTCTATGACATGGTTCGGCCCGATGCGGCGGCGCCCTGGCGCGTGCGCAACGTCATTGTGGATGGCGTGAACTTTGGACGGACCTATCGCAATCAATTTGCCAGCGCCATGGAAAGCCGAGGCCCCGGGGCCTTAGATACGGTGATCGACGCCTGGCTGGGAACTGACGAAACGGAGGACGACGGCTGATGGATGCCCGCCAGCTACAGGAACGTTTGGAAGGGGCCTTTCCCGAGGCTTCGATCCGGGTGGACGGAGGGGCCGGTCGTTTCGAGGTGGGCCTCGTCTCGTCGGTGTTTGAGGGGCTGAATCGCGTGAAGCGGCAGCAGCTCGTTTACAAGGGCCTGGGGGATGCCATCGCGTCCGGCGCCGTCCACGCGGTGACCATCGTTGCCCAAACCCCCGAGGAGGCTGGGGCCTAGCCTCCTCCATGGATCAGCTCGTCATCACCGGCGGGACCCCCCTGGCCGGGGCTGTGCCCATTTCCGGCGCCAAGAATTCCGCCCTTCCCATCCTCGCAGCGACCCTGCTGACCGAGGCGCCCCTCACCCTGGGGCGCGTACCTGCGCTGCAGGACGTTCGTACCCAGCTGACGCTCCTGGCGCACCTGGGGGTCGCGGTGGATGATCGAGGGGGCGAGGTGGTGGCGCTAAATGCCCACACGCTCGTCGAGCCCGAGGCGCCCTACGAGTTGGTACGGACCATGCGCGCGTCCTTTCTGGTGCTTGGCCCGCTGCTGGCACGCCGGGGGCGGGCGCGCGTATCCCTTCCCGGGGGCTGCGCCATCGGCGCCCGCCCGGTGGATCAGCATCTGGCGGGCCTCAAGCGCCTGGGCGCGGAGCTTGAGGTGCGCGGAGGCTACGTTGAAGCCTCGGCACCCCAGGGGCTTCGGGGCGCGCGGTTGGTTATGGATCAGGTCACCGTGGGCGGTACGGAGCATCTGCTGATGGCGGCGGTCTGTGCTCGGGGCACCACGGTGCTGGAGAACGCGGCCGAGGAGCCAGAAATCGTCGATTTAGCGGCCTTCCTTCGCACCCTTGGGGCCAACATTGACGGGGAGGGCACGGCGCGCATCGAGATCGAGGGGGTGGACGCCCTAACCGTGCCGTCCGGGGCTGGGCCCGTGCACCACGTGATGGCGGACCGCATCGAGGCCGCGTCCTACCTGATTGCCGGTGCCGCCACCGGCGGGGTGGTGACTGCCGAGGGGGCGGACAGCGCGCACCTCGGCGCCGTGCTGGACAAGCTTGAAGAGGCCGGAGCCTGCGTCGAGCGGGGCGCAGCGCGCGTTACCGTGGCGCTGGAGGGCCGCCCCCGCCCCGTATCCTTGCGCACGGCCCCCTACCCGGGCTTCCCCACGGACGTGCAGGCCCAGTTTATGGCGCTCGATTGCCTGGCCACGGGGGTCAGCCGTATCCGCGAAACGGTCTTTGAAAATCGCTTCATGCACGTGCCCGAGCTGGCCCGCTTTGGTGCCCAGATCAGCCTCGAGGATGCGCGCAGCGCCGTCATCACGGGGGTGCCCAAGTTAGTCGGGGCGCCGGTGATGGCGACCGATCTCCGTGCTTCCTTCAGCCTCGTGATCGCTGCGCTTGCCGCGGAGGGGGAATCGGTCATCGATCGGCTCTATCATATGGACCGTGGCTATGCGGCCATGACGGAAAAATTGCTCGGCCTCGGCGCGCAGGTGATTCGGCGCCGGGCCCCCTAAGGCTACGCTAAGGATGTCCCATGCTCACCCTCGCCCTGAATAAGGGTCGGATCCTCGACGAGGTACTGCCCCTTCTGGCAACCGCGGGCCTCGATCCCCTGGAAGATCCCCGCCGCAGCCGAAAGCTGATCTTTGAAACCCGTCATCCCGGGCTCCGTTTGTTTGTGGTGCGCAGCGGGGATGTCCCGACCTGCGTGGTCCATGGCGCGGCCGATTGGGGCATCACGGGCAAGGACACGCTTCTGGAGCACGGCGGAGAGGGTTACTACGAGCCTCTTGATCTGGGCCTGTCCCGCTGCCGCCTGATGACCGCTGGCGATCCAACCTTTACCCCTCGCCCCGGCCAACGCCTCAGAGTCGCGACGAAGTTTGTGAAGGTGGCGCAGCGCTACTTTAGCGCCCAGGGCCAGCAGATCGAGGTCATTCCCCTGGGCGGGGCCATGGAGCTTGCGCCCCTGATTGGCCTTGCCGATCTGATTGTAGATATCGTCGATACGGGCAATACGCTCCGAGCCAATGGGTTGGCGCCTCTGGAACTCATCGAAAACATCAGTGCACGGGTTATCGTCAATAAAGCGTCTATGAAGCAACATCGGGCCCAGCTTCGGCCCATGCTCGACGCGCTGGCCGCGGCTCTGCCCCCGGCCCCTGCAGAGGAGGCCTGCGCATGAGTGGCTTGCTTCGACGGCTGCGCGCCGCTGCCCCGAACTTTCAGGATGATCTTGAAGCGCTGCTGCATTGGGAGCTCGCCGAAGAGGGCGCCGTCCGCGGGCGGGTCCGGGAGATCATCGCCGAGGTTCGGGCTAAGGGCGACGCGGCCTTGCTGGCGTACACCGCTCAGTTCGATGGCGTTGAGGCGAAGCACGTCGCGGAGCTCGAAGTGCCCCAGGAGGCTCTCCGAGAGGCCTTTGAGACCTTGCCGGAGGCCGAGCGCAGTGCCCTAAAGCTGGCCCGGGATCGCATCGCGGCGTACCACGAGCGCCAGCGCCGGGATGAGTGGCGCTACAAGGACGAATTCGGAAACCTCCTGGGTCAGTTGATTCGGCCCCTAGACCGGGTCGGGCTTTACGTGCCCGGGGGGCAGGCGGCCTATCCCTCCTCGGTGCTCATGACCGCCGTGCCGGCGAAGGTTGCTGGGGTGCGGGAGGTCATCATGACCGTGCCCACCCCCGGCGGGGTCCTCAACCCGCTGGTGCTGGCGGCGGCGCACCTCGCCGGGGTGCACCGGGTGTACCGCGTAGGCGGCGCCCAGGCGATTGCGGCCCTGGCCTTTGGCACCGAATCCCTTTCCCCCGTGGATAAGATCGTCGGTCCCGGAGGCGCATACGTCGCCGAGGCGAAGCGTCAGGTGTTTGGCCCCGTGGGCATCGACATGATTGCCGGGCCCTCGGAAATTCTGGTGCTGGCCGATGGCGCCCAGGACCCGCACTGGCTGGCCATGGACCTGTTTTCCCAGGCGGAACATGACGAGGCCGCTCAGGCCATTTTGGTCAGCCCCGATCCCGCCCTGCTCGATGCCGTGGAAGCCGCGGTGGAGGCGGCGCTTCCCGCGCGGCCCCGCCGGGCCATTATCGAGGCGTCCCTCCGGGCCCGGGGGGCGCTGATTGAGGTGCCGAGCCTGGCCCTGGGGGTGGCCCTCATTAATCGCATCGCCCCAGAGCACCTTGAGCTTGCCGTGGATCACCCGGAGGCGCTGCTGCCTGATATTCGTCACGCTGGCGCCATTTTCCTCGGGCGCCATACGGCGGAAGTGTTGGGAGATTATCTCGCGGGGCCGAGCCACGTCCTCCCGACCTTTGGCACGGCACGCTTTTCCTCGCCCCTGGGCGTTGATGATTTCCAGAAGCGAAGCTCTCTTATCGGCTTTTCCCCCGAGGGGGCGGCGGTGCTGGGACAAAGCGCGGCGCTGCTTGCGGAAGGGGAGGGGCTTGAAGCCCATGCTCGGGCTGCGGCGCTCCGAGTGGAAGGCTTCGACCATAACAAGGGCCCCTAAGGGGCCCCATCGCCCCACCTAGCGCTGGGGAGGGCGCTGCCCCACCCGGGCTTCCAGCGGGATCTGCCTGCCTTGCCGTTCAATCACCAGGGGAAGGGGGCTTCCCGGTGTCAGGCTCGCAATATGCTGGGCCAGTTCCCGGGTTTGTCTTGCAGGGCGCCCATCGAGGGCCAGGAGCCGGTCCCCGGGGCGAAGCCCGGCCAAGCTGGCGGGCCCGCCGGCGAGCACCGCCGTCACCATCAGGCCAGCGCCGTCCGCGCTCGCTGCGGCCTCCAGTCCCAGCCAGCCCCGGATCACTTGCCCCTGGCTTTCGATTTCCTGGGCAACCTCCAGGGCCAGGGCCGCGGGGAGGGCAAAGCCAATACCTTCGAAGCTGCCGGAGCGGCTGAAAATGAGCGTGTTGATGCCCACG
>JAURCQ010000327.1 GCA_030828335.1 Gammaproteobacteria bacterium | reverse complement strand
TTTACGCTTTACCTTCTGTTCACTGGCGTCCACCGGACGAGACATTAATTTTGATGTGGGTCGGATTGAGGGCTACCGAAACTTCTGTAACAAGCTCTGGAATGCAACCCGCTTTGTGATGATGAAGATTGATGGGCATCAGCTGACTGAGCTTGATGCATCACAGATGACAGTCTTTGATCGTTGGATTCGGTCAAGTCTCCAAGCCACTGAAGAGAAAGTTGCGCAAGCAGTCACATCGTATCGATTGGATTTAGCCAGTCAGGCGATCTATGAATTTGTCTGGAATGAGTACTGCGACTGGTATCTGGAACTTTCCAAACCCATTCTGTGGGATGAAGATAATAATCCCGAGGCCGCCCAGGCCACCCGCAAAGTGCTGCTTACGGTACTGGAGCGCAGCCTACGCCTGCTACATCCGTTCATGCCGTTTCTCACCGAAGAGATCTGGCAGAAGCTGGCGCCAGCCCTCGGCATTGCGGGCGACAGTATCATGCTGCAACCCTACCCAGAATTCGACGCCAGCAATGTCGATGCCGCCGCCCAGTCCGAAATCGACTGGCTCAAGGGCATTATCGTTGCGATTCGAAACATTCGCGGTGAGA
>JAURCQ010000326.1 GCA_030828335.1 Gammaproteobacteria bacterium | reverse complement strand
GACCGTCGATCCTTCGATGACCAACCTCTACTGGGTCATCGTGGCCGGCGCCGCGGTGCTGGGTGTGACCCTGACGATTCCCATCGGCGGCGCCGACATGCCCGTGGTGATCTCGCTGCTGAACTCGTATTCGGGTCTGGCTGCCGCGGCCACGGGTTTCGTGCTGATGAACAATGTCCTGATCATCGCCGGTTCCCTGGTGGGCGCCAGCGGCCTGATCCTGACCAATATCATGTGCAAGGCCATGAACCGGTCCCTGGGAAATGTGCTGTTCAGCGGCTTCGGCGATTCGAGCGGCGGCAGCCAGGAAGTCAGCGGTTCAATGAAAGCCATCGATGCGAACGACGTGGGCATCATGATGGCCTTTGCCGAGAAAGTGCTGATTGTCCCCGGTTACGGCATGGCCGTGGCCCAGGCGCAGCACAAGGTCTGGGAAATGACCCAGCTGCTGAAAGATCGAGGTGTCTCAGTGAAGTTTGCGATTCACCCGGTGGCCGGGCGCATGCCGGGGCACATGAACGTGCTGCTGGCGGAAGCGGGCGTGCCGTACGACATTATTTACGACCAAGACGAAATCAACCCGGAGTTCGAAACGGCCGACGTGG
>JAURCQ010000325.1 GCA_030828335.1 Gammaproteobacteria bacterium | reverse complement strand
TGGGCCACGACATCGGCGGCAAACCGGTGATCGTGGATCTCGCTAAGATGCCTCATCTTCTGGTCGCGGGTACTACAGGTTCCGGTAAATCGGTTGGCATTAACGCCATGATTCTGAGCCTGCTCTTTAAATCAACGCCAGATCAAGTTCGCGTGATTATGATAGACCCCAAAATGCTCGAGCTCTCTGTCTACGACGGGATACCGCATCTCCTCACGCCGGTTATTACGGACATGAAGGATGCTGCCAATGGACTGCGCTGGTGCGTGGCGGAGATGGAGCGCCGCTATAAACTGATGTCTGCGCTCGGCGTTCGCAATCTCGCTGGCTATAACAAAAAGGTGATCGACGCAAAAAAAGCAGGGACACCGATACTCGACCCGCTCTGGCGACACGATCCGATGCTGCTCGATGAAGAGCAATCAGCGAGCGAGCTTGAGGCGCTTCCGAGTATTGTGGTGATTGTCGACGAACTCGCCGATATGATGATGGTTGTTGGCAAGAAAGTTGAAGAGCTTATCGCTCGCATCGCGCAAAAAGCGCGTGCTGCGGGTATCCACCTCGTGCTTGCGACGCAGCGTCCGTCGGTCGATGTGCTTACCGGATTA
>JAURCQ010000324.1 GCA_030828335.1 Gammaproteobacteria bacterium | reverse complement strand
ATCTGTAATATATCTTTCTTTATTACTATCTATTATTTCACCTATTTCGTCTTGTAAAGCTATTATGTCCATAGCAAGCAGTTGTATTTCTGCTAAGCCATTTACTTCGTAAGTACTCAAATTATTTATCTCTTTATCCTGTATAGCGTTTACACAGTCTTGTAATGCTTTTGCAGTATTTTCAAACCTGCAGTAACTCATGTTTGCCATATTTAGTTATTTAATGTTAGTTGCGGGAGAAGGATTTGAACCTCCGACCTTCGGGTTATGAGCCCGACGAGCTACCAACTGCTCTATCCCGCCTTATGAGAGGCACCAGTTGTGGACTGGTAGTTAACTAGTATTGTCATTTATCCACACTTTTTGTTTTGTAATTAAGGGCCCGCATCAGCGGTCTCTTTACGGTATTAACCCACCTTAATTACTAACGTGACCAGTATGCCGCCACCTCCCTGTCAGCTATTCACTTACGTGTAAGTTAGTGTGACGCAATATGTAATACACTTCCGTACGTTCACATATGCCCGTCGACAGTCGACACCACATACATATCTATTGTCTTCTATTTCTTACCTGTTAAGCTACTCGTCTGACTATGTTACTTTTTG
>JAURCQ010000323.1 GCA_030828335.1 Gammaproteobacteria bacterium | reverse complement strand
GCGCAGCATCTTTCTCGATAAACTGGCGGTATTCATCTAGAGTGGTGGCACCAACGCAGTGAAGCTCGCCTCTCGCAAGAGCTGGCTTTAACATATTACCGGCGTCCATTGAGCCTTCTGCTTTCCCAGCTCCCACCATGGTGTGAAGCTCATCGATAAACAAAATGACGCGCCCCTCTTCTTTTGAAAGCTCGTTTAAAACTGACTTTAAACGCTCTTCAAAATCGCCCCGGAACTTAGCGCCCGCCAAAAGTGCACCCAAATCAAGCGACAGCAAACGCTTGTCTTTTAGACCTTCAGGCACTTCGCCATTGACGATGCGCTGGGCCAAACCTTCTACGATTGCCGTTTTACCCACGCCGGGCTCGCCGATGAGCACGGGGTTATTTTTAGTTCGCCTTTGAAGCACTTGAATCGTGCGTCGAATCTCATCGTCACGACCAATGACCGGGTCCAACTTACCCTGTTCAGCTCGCTCGGTCATATCAATCGTATACTTCTCTAAAGCTTGGCGAGATTCCTCTGCCTCGGGCTGATTTACCGATTCCCCACCTCGCACTTGATCGACAGCCGATGTCAGTGACGCCTTGGTAAGCCCGGTTTTTTCCA
>JAURCQ010000322.1 GCA_030828335.1 Gammaproteobacteria bacterium | reverse complement strand
CGCTGCGAGTGACGGCGACGTCGCGAGAGTGCGAACGCTGATCGAGGCGGGCGCGGACGTGAACAAGGCGAATAATGAAGGTGGCACGCCGCTGTTCGTGGCCGCTTTGTTTGGCCGCGAGGCGGCGGTGCGGGCGCTGATCGAGGCGGGCGCGGACGTGAACAAGGTGAATAATCAAGATTGGACGCCGCTGCTCGCGGCCGCTCAAGACGGGCACGAGGCGACGGTGCGGGCGCTGATCGAGGCGGGCGCGGACGTGAACAAGGTGGATAATATTGGTCGCACGCCGCTGTGCGGTTGCGTTGCGAATTTCTACGGAGCTGAAGGGGGGCACAATGCGGTGGTGCGGGCGCTGATCGAGGCGGGCGCGGATGTGAACAAGGCGAATAAAGGCGGTTTCACGCCGATGCAGTACGCCGCTGATTTTCAAAAGGAGAGTGAAGCGGTCGATAAAGTTGAGGCGATTAAGGCGATCGCGCAGCTTCTCAGGGATGCCGGAGCCAAGGACATCAGTTGCGAAGACGAACTTCGTAGCGCTGCGAGTGACGGCGACGTCGCGAGAGTGCGAACGCTGATCGAGGCGGGCGCGGACGTGAACAAGGCGAATAATG
>JAURCQ010000321.1 GCA_030828335.1 Gammaproteobacteria bacterium | reverse complement strand
GGTGTAGAAGGTGGGCGTGTTCGTATTCGTGCGCCTCTGTCTGATCTGTCTAAAGCGGACATCATTGCTAGAGGGGTGGCACTCGGGGTCGATTATTCCGCCACCATTTCTTGCTATCAAGCCGATTCGGATGGCCGCGCGTGTGGTCTGTGTGATTCCTGCCGTTTGCGTAAAGAAGGGTTTGAAGCTGCAGGGGTTTCCGACCCCACGCGATACAAATCGTAAAAATTAAGGTTTTCCGTTTTTCTGTACCGAAAGGCTTGAGTTTTTTGGCTAAATCAGTAAAATTCGCGCCTCTGTCGGGCCGTTAGCTCAGCGGTAGAGCAGTTGGCTTTTAACCAATTGGTCGATGGTTCGAATCCATCACGGCCCACCAAACATCAAAAAGCTCGTCGTTAGACGGGCTTTTTTTGTTTGTGGCTAGCCGTTTTGAGATGAGAACCAATTCGACAAAACGCGAGAGCGTTTTGGACGCGGGAGTGAAACGACGGCGCCCTTTAGGGTATTTGCGCGAGAGGCAATCGCGCAAATATCAATCCATCACGGCCCACCAAACATCAAAAGCTCGTCGCAAGACGGGCTTTTTTTTTGTGGCTGGCGGTTCTGGGCGGCTCT
>JAURCQ010000320.1 GCA_030828335.1 Gammaproteobacteria bacterium | reverse complement strand
ATTTACTCAATTCCCCCTGCGATTAGCGTGGGCAGTCACTATTCACAAAGCTCAGGGAAAGACCCTTGATGCAGCCGTCATCGACTTGGGTCCGAGAGCTTTTGCCCCGGGCCAGACCTATGTGGCGTTTAGTCGACTGACCAGCCTGGACGGTCTCTACCTGAAAAGACCACTGACGCCATCGGACATCATCGTGGATGAGAATGTGGTGCGGTTCCTCGCCGAGGACCGCGGCACAAACCGCTTAATCTGAGAGCGAGTGACGGGAATCGAACCCGCGCCATCAGCTTGGGAAGCTGAAGTTCTACCATTGAACTACACTCGCGACGCCGACTCTGAGGCTGGTTGATGAGTCTACTAGTCTGGTCTCGTGCTTCTCTCAGACCGCGATATTCGTAGCGAACTTGACTCTGGCCGAATTGGCTTGGACCCCTTGGACCTCGACATGGTCCAACCCTCGAGCGTTGATGTTCGCTTGGACCGTTTCTTCCGCCTGTTTGATAACCACAAGTATCAACACATTGATCCCGCGATGGACCAGCCCGATTTGACGAGGCTTGTCGAGGTGGATTCCACAGAGGCATTCGTTCTTCACCCCGGAGAGTTTGTCTTGGGTGC
>JAURCQ010000319.1 GCA_030828335.1 Gammaproteobacteria bacterium | reverse complement strand
GCAGCTCGCTGCGTTCCTGGCTCAGCTTGGTGCCGAGTTTCTTGAGCACCGAGCTGATTTCGGACACGCCGCCCTGCGCCTTGCTTTCCTCCACCGCGCGGCGCGCGGTGAGCAGGAAGCTGTTCCAGCGGATTTCGAAGTCGGCGATCTTGTCGCGCAGGACCTTGTCGGCCAGTTCGCCATCGGCATCGGTCTTGCCGTAGCGCTTGGCAATCTCGCCGAGGCTGCGCCCCATCATGCTGGCGAGGCGTCCGCCGCCCGAAATATTGGTCCGCTCGTGCTGGAGCAGGCGCTTGCCGATGGTCCAGCCCTGGCCTTCCTCGCCGACGAGGTTTTCCTTCGGTACCTTAACATCGGTGAAGAAGGTCTCGCAGAACGGGCTGGTGCCGCTGATCATGGTAATCGGGCGCACTTCGACGCCGGGAGCATCCATGTCGATCAGCATGAAGCTGATGCCGCGGTGCTTGTCGCTCTTGTCGGTGCGGACGATGGCGAAGCATTTGTCCGCCCACTGGCCGCCGCTGGTCCAGGTCTTCTGACCATTGACGATATAGTGGTCGCCCTTGTCTTCGGCGAAGGTCTGCAGATTGGCGAGGTCGGATCCGGCATTGGGTTCGCT
>JAURCQ010000318.1 GCA_030828335.1 Gammaproteobacteria bacterium | reverse complement strand
CTCCCAGGGGACGACAACGACTGTCACACCCAGAAGAAACCCCGCCAGCGGGGCAAAAGCAAAAATCATGATCAAGTCATTCACGGAGACCTGAACCAGCGTGTAATTTGCATCCCCCTTCGTCAGATGACTCCAAACAAAGACCATGGCGGTGCAAGGCGCGACCCCCAGCAGAATCATCCCGGCGATATATTCCGTCGCGGTCTCTGGCTCGACGAGATCCACGAAGAGCACCCTGAAGAACAACCACCCTAGGGCAGCCATGGTGAAGGGCTTGATCAGCCAGTTCACTACCAAGGTGATGATCAGGCCCTTTGGTCTCTCTCCTATGTCTCTGATCGAGCCGAAATCAACCTGAACCATCATGGGATAAATCATGATCCAGATGAGGCCGGCCACGACCAAATTGACCCGAGCCACTTCAAGCGAAGCAAGCGTCGCAAAGATGTCCGGCACGGCGTTACCCAGCACCACTCCGAGAAGGATGCACAGGCCAACCCAAACGCTTAGATATCTTTCAAAAATGCCCATTGCGAGCTCCGCTTCGATCCCCGCCCGAACTCACTCAGTTTGAATCCCACGCAACCATTCATCGACTTTATTTTCGATGCGATCAATCA
>JAURCQ010000031.1:11512-15194 GCA_030828335.1 Gammaproteobacteria bacterium | reverse complement strand
CAGGCTGAAGCCAGCGCCGAGATCCCCGGCGGCCTCGATGGCTTCGAGGCGCTTTTGCGCATCGGCGGTCATGGCCTTGACGTGGGGCGTCAGCAGGTAGGCGTAGGCCTGGCGGTTGGACCGGCCCACCCGGCCCCGAAGCTGATGTAGCTGGGCCAGGCCGAAGCGGTCAGCCCGTTCGATGATGATGGTGTTCGCGTTGGGGATGTCGATGCCCGTCTCGATGATGGTGCTGCACAGGAGCACGTTGGCGCGGCGATGGTAGAAATCGCTCATCACCTGCTCGAGATCCCGCTCCCGCATCTGCCCATGGCCCACCGCCACCCGGGCCTCGGGAATGAGGGCGCGGAGCCGCTCGGCGGTTTGCTCGATGGTGCGCACCTCGTTATGCACAAAGAACACTTGGCCGCCCCTAAGCAGTTCCCGGAGCACGGCCTCCTTCACCAGCCCGTCGGAGGCTTCCCGCACGAAGGTCTTAATCGACAGGCGCTGCTGCGGCGGCGTGGCGATGATGGAGAGGTCGCGAAGGCCGTGCATGGACATATTGAGGGTGCGGGGAATGGGCGTGGCCGTGAGGGTGAGCACGTCCACCTCGGCCCGAAGCGCCCGAAGCTGCTCCTTTTGCCGCACCCCAAAGCGGTGCTCCTCATCGATGATGATGAGCCCCAGGCGGGCGTACTCAAATTCCTTGCTAAGCAGCTTGTGCGTGCCCACGAGGATGTCGATCTTTCCCGCCTTCAGGCGGTCTGCGACGGCCTTGACCTCGCTGGCGCTACGAAAGCGCGAAAGTACTTCCACGCGCACGGGCCAATCGGCAAAGCGGTCGCTTAAGGTCTCAAAGTGCTGCTGGGCGAGGAGGGTGGTGGGTACGAGCACGGCCACCTGCCGTCCCCCGGCCACAGCGAGGTAGGCCGCGCGCATGGCCACTTCCGTCTTCCCAAAGCCCACGTCTCCGCACACCAGGCGATCCATGGCCCGGGCGGCGGTCATGTCCTCGAGGACGGCAGCGATGGCCCGTTCCTGATCGTCCGTCTCCTCGAAGGGGAAGGCGCCGGCAAAGCGCTCATAGTCCCCGTCCGGGGCCGGGAAGGCGTGGCCGGGCCGGAGCTCCCGCCGGGCGTAGATGTCTAGAAGCTCGGCGGCGACGTCCCGGACCTTTTCCGCGGCCTTGCGCCGGGCCTTCTCCCATTGTTCCGAACCCAGGCGGTGCAGGGGCGCATGGGCTTCATCGGCGCCGCTATAGCGGGAGATGAGGTGCATGTTGGCGACGGGCACGTAGAGCTTGCTGCCCCCGGCGTACTCGAGGGTCAAAAATTCCTGGGCGCCGTCGTCCAGGGCCATGGATTCGAGCCCCAGGTAGCGACCGACCCCGTGCTCGTTATGCACCACCGGGGCCCCCGGGGTGAGCTCGGAGAGGCTGCGAACGATCAGCTCCGGCGCGTCCCCAGCCCCCTTCTTTCGGCGCCGGGATTGCTGCACCCGCTCCCCGAGCAGGTCTGCTTCCGTGATCACGGCAAGCTTCTGCGCCGGCAGGTGGAAGCCATGGAAGAGGGGGGCGAGGGTGAGGCCTAGACCGGTGCCGTCGGCGAAAAAGGCTTCAAGATCGGAGACCGCAGTGACCGCCAGCCCGCCCCGGGCGAGGGTCTCCCGGAGGAGCTCCCGGCGCCCCGCCGATTCAGCGCAGATCAGGATCCGCTCCGGGGCGTCTTCCCCGGCGAGGAACGTTTTGAGGCGATCGAGCCGGGCCTGTGCGTCCTCACTGTAGCTGAGGTCCGGGAGGGGGCGGACCGCAAAATCGAAGCCGTCCCCGGCGTCGGCGCTGAGGCGGAGCTGGCCAAAGCGCCCGAGTTGCTCAAAGAGTTCGTCGGCGCTTTGAAAGAGCGTGTCCGGGGGCAGGATAGGTCGCTGGGAGTCGTAGCGCAGGTTCTCGAAGCGGCCGTTTACCTCCTGCCGGAAGGCCTCCGCCGCGGGCCCCGTGCCTTCGAGGAAGGCGACCAAGGTGCCTTCCGGGAGGTAGCTCGGGAGGCTGTCGAGGGCGTCGAAGAAGAGCGGCAGGTAGTATTCAATGCCTGCCGGGGCGCTTCCCTGGGCTACGTCTTGGTACACCGGGCAGGCCCGGGCGTCGACGTCAAAGGCTAAATGCCAGCGATCCTTGAAGCCCTTTAGCGCGGCCTCATCGAGGGGGAATTCCTTGGCCGGCAAAAGCCGGAGGTCGTCCAGGGTCTCGAGGGTGCGCTGGGACTCCGGATCGAAGGTGCGCAGGGATTCGATTTCGTCATCAAAAAGGTCGATGCGAAAGGGGTGGGCGCTGCCCATGGGGAAGATATCAATGAGCGCCCCCCGCACGGCGTACTCCCCGTGCTCGAGCACCGTATCCACCCGCCGATAGCCCGCGGCGTGGAAACGCCGGAGGCTCTCATCCCGATCGAACGGGTCTCCCTTACGCAGCGCTAGGGTGCGCCCAAGGAGCCAGTCCAAGGGGGAGATGCGGTGGAGAAGGGTCGTGATCGGGCTTACCAGGACGCCCCGGCGCAGCGAGGGCAGGGCCGCAAGGGTTGCCAGGCGCTGGGAAATGATGGCCTCGTGGGGGGAAAAGCTGTCGTAGGCGAGCGTTTCCCAGTCTGGGAAGTGAAGCACCTCCGGGTCCGAGGGTTGGCTCAGGAAGAAAGCGAGTTCGCTCTCCAGCCGGTTGGCGCTTTCCGTGTCGGCGGTGACCACGAGCACCGGCGCATCCTGAGCCCGGGCGGCAGCGGCCAGGGCGAGGGCGTCGGCCCCGGGCAGCAGGCCGCGCCAGCGCAGGCGGCGCTCCGCGCTGTGGGGACGCGGGGGCGCGAAGGGATCGGCGCGGTGACTCATGGGGGCCTCACGTACTCGGGGCCTCCTAGTGTACACCCCGCGGGGTGGCCAAGGGGGGGGGAAGTATTGATAATGCCCGCCTTTCTGGTCTCTGCCTCCAGCCCCGGGGGTTAGAAAATCTGTGCAAGGAGTACGCCGTGGCCTTACCGAGCCTTGATGATTATTTCCCCGATTGGAAGGAGCGCGAGGCCCTCGCGGAGGCCATGATTCCGATCATCGGTAAGCTCTATCGCGGCAATGTGGTGACCTATTGCTACGGCCGGGCGCTCTACAATCAGAGCGTCACCAGCATCATGAAAGCGCACCGCTATGTGCGTCAGGTCGAACGCAACGAGCTCTCGGAGTTCGAGACCTATCCCATCTTCGAAGCCATGGCGTCCCTCGATCTCGGCCCGTGCCATATTGATGTGGGCAAGCTGGCCACCCAGTTCATGGTGGAAGCGGCGGAGACCGGCATCGACGCGGAAGGTTTTGTGCGCCGGGCCTGCGCCGAGGTGATTGGTCGCCATGTTCCGCCGATCAGCGAGCCCCAGGACGTGGTCCTCTATGGCTTTGGCCGCATTGGCCGGCTTGCCGCGCGCTTGCTCATTGAGAAGACCGGTGGCGGGCAGCAGCTTCGCTTGCGTGCCATTGTGGTTCGTCCCTCGAAGGTGGAGAACGATCTCGAGAAGCGGGCGAGCCTTCTGCGCCGGGATTCGGTCCACGGCCGCTTCACCGGCACCATCCGGGTGGATGAAGAGAACCAGGCCATCATCGCCAATGGCAACGTCATCCGCATGATCTATGCTAGCGACCCGGCCACGGTGGACTACGAGGCCTACGGTAT